>JBGTLQ010000331.1:0-45897 GCA_041744075.1 Terrimicrobiaceae bacterium | reverse complement strand
CGGAGGTCTCCACAAGCTCGCTTGCAAGGACCTCTGAGACACCAACCCCAGGGATGTTCCATCCTGCCCCCTGTGGTCCTTCACTCCAAAGACCGTATTTCCCCCACCGCCATTGCGGTGGGATTATTTCTTTCATCAGTGGTACAATCCTTGCGACCAATCCGCGCCAAAGGCGGCATAACCATTGAACACATCAAACAAAGTGGTTGGCTCGCGAACAGCCGAACGACTCCCATATTTTGCGGTGGAGCTGGAAGTTAGGAGAAAGAAGATGAAGCAAGTGAGATCCATTTATGAACTTTGTGTGTCTTGTGCTTCCTGCGGCAAATCTACGTCACAAGGTCGAGCCAGTTGGGATTGGCTTCGGCGTGTTGGGCGATTTCTTCGAGGATGTCATGGATGCCGATTTGTGGTGTCCACTGCCATACCTCTGCGGCGAGGGCGGGGTCGAGGACCATCCACGGGATATCGAAGGGACGGGAAGGAGGAGGCGTGGCGGGTTGTGGGTTAGGAGTTGCGGGTGAAGCGGGATGGGGGCCGAAGCGGTTGTGGCACCAAGTGGAGAGTTCGAGAAGGGACATCGAGTTGGTGCTGCCGCCGGAGACATTGATGATTTTAGGAAAAGGGGAAAGTGGAAAGCGAAAAGTGGAATCCAATTGTTTGAGGAGGAGGGGGATGAGATCTTTGGGGTGGAGGCAGTCACGGACCTGTTTGCCAGTTCCGCCAAAGCCAATGTATTTGAGCGACCGACCTGCTCTCCAGCTGTGGATCCAATAGGAAAAGATCCCCTGGTCGGCTTTTCCGAATTGGCCGGCCCCGGCGAGGACGCCGCAGCGGTTGACCCAGACGGGAAACTCGAAGGCACTGCCATACTCAAGGGCCAACCACTCCGAGCAAAGTTTTGTGCTTCCGTAGAGGCTGACGGGTGGGGTGGTGGGGAAGGATTCGGACACTCCCAGATGGGAAATGCCGGAGATTTTATAGCCGCAAGAAGGCGCAAAAGGCGCAAGAGGAGAGGAGGTCGGATCAGTGCTTTGAATTTGCGTCTTTTGCGCCTTTTGGAAAGCCCGGTCCTCGCCCTGCGGGCTGCGTTGCATGCGGCCAAGGTTTTCGTTTTCAAGCTCTGGTTCGAAGCGGGTGGGGGTTTCCCGGAGGGGGAGATCAGCAAGGGGCGGGATCGAGTAAACCCGGCTGGTGCTGAGGAGGATGAACCCCGCTTTCCACTGCTTGCAAAGCTCAAGAAGGTTAACCGTGCCATAAAGGTTCTGATCAACAAGATCGCGGCTACCGGAGTCGTCCACACCTGCGAGAACGCTGGGATTGGCGGCGCAGTCGAGGATCCAGTCTGCGGGAGGCAGACCGTCAAGAAAAGCCCTGTCCCGAACATCACCAACACGAACGTCAATGCCAAGTGCACGAAGCGGCTCCAAGTTGGTCTCGCTGCCTTTCCGGCTGAGGTTGTCAAAACCGACGATCGATAGCCCGGGAGAGTGCTCGAGAAGATGTCGAGCGATGACAGAGCCGGCAAAGCCGCAGACTCCTGTTATAAGTAGCTTCATATAGCCGCAAGAAAGCGCAAAAGGCGCAAAAAGGGAAGAATGAGGGATTTCATGATACTGAACCTGAGCCCTAGTGGAGTGATCTCAGCCGAAATATATAGTTGGATGAAAGGTTGAAATTGCGGAGATTTATATGGCCGCAAGAAAGCGTAAAAGACGCAAAATATCAGGAAATTGAGAGGGCGAATTTTCGAATTTCCATCTTTGGGGATCCAAAGTTGATCAACAGTCCATGCTCAATACAGGATGAGCGAAGATAGCCGAGAAGTTGAGCGGTATGTTCGTCAACTAAGGCTTTCACGGCCTTGAGCTCGATAATGAGGCAGTTTTCAACGAAGAGATCGGCAAAATAATCCCCGAGAGGAGTGCCGTCTTCATCGATGACATTCAGCGGGTGTTGCTGGAAGACGAGAAGATTTTGCTTCCGCAATCGGTGGGCGAGGCCGTTCTCATAAACTTTCTCAAGGTGGCCATGCCGGTGGTAGGCATGAAGGTCAAAGGCCGTTTCCCGCACAATGTCACAGAGGTGAAATATAGGATCTTTCATGAGGATTGAATAGCCACAAAAAGGCGCAGAAGGCGCAAAATGGAAGTTGGGAGAGTGGCTGAACGTTGAGGAATTGAAATGACTGCTGCAACAGATATTGCGTGATAAAAAGCTGCCAAGCTTGCAACCAGAAAGAATGAGATCAGATTTTCCGAATATTTTTGCGATCTTTGCGCTTTTTTGCGGCTAAATCCTCTGCGTCCACGCCATAACAATCTGGCGGATGGTTTCTTCGAGGCTGACCGTGATGTCCCAGGCGGGATAGTGGGATATCATTTTGCGCAAGTCGCTGTAGTAGCAGATGTGATCCCCGATGCGGTTCTCGTCAACGTAGGTATAAACTTGGGGCTTACCGCTGAATTTTTCCGCGAGCTGGAAGGCTTCAAGGATGGAACAGGAATTCCCTTTTCCTCCGCCAATGTTATAGACCTCGGCGACGCGGGGGGCTTTGAGGAACTCCCAGATGAATCGGGCCACGTCCTCGCTGTGGATATTGTCGCGAACCTGCTTGCCCTGATATCCAAAGACCTTGTATTCGCGGTCTTCGAGATTGCATTTGACGAGGTAACTCAGGAATCCATGCAGTTCGACCCCGGAGTGATTGGGCCCGGTCAGACAACCTCCGCGCAAGCAACATGTCGGCATCGCGAAATACCGACCATATTCTTGAACCATGACATCAGCCGCGACCTTGGAGGCTCCAAAGAGGGAGTGTTTACTCTGGTCGATAGAAAAGTCTTCGGCAATCCCTTCGGTGTAGGCCGGATTGGCGTAGTCCCATCGGGTTTCGAGTTCTGTCAGGGCAATTGTATTAGGACGGTCCCCATAAACCTTGTTGGTGGACATGTGAACGAAGGGCGATTCCGGGCAGGCTCTCCGGGCGGCTTCCAAAAGGTTTAATGTGCCGACGGCATTGGTGTCAAAATCATCAAAGGGGATTGCTGCAGCACGGTCATGACTGGGCTGCGCAGCCGTGTGGACAATGGCGTCAGGCTTGAGCGTGGCGACGAGATCCAGAATGCCCTGCCGGTCACGGATATCCAGCTCGTGATGGGTATAATCTGGGATCTCCCCGGCCAACCGCGATTGGTTCCAGCGGGTGTCGCCCTGAGGGCCGAAAAACACCGCCCGCTGGTTGTTATCAACGCCATGGATGGTGCAGCCCTGACGGGCGAGAAATAATGCGACCTCGGAGCCAACAAGGCCGGAGGAGCCAGTGATGAGGAGTTTCATTAGAAAAGCTAAAAGCTAAAAGCTAAAAGCGGAAAGCTAAAAGCGGAAAGCGGAAAGCGGAAAGTGGAAGGTTCGGACGAGATTTCCTGTTTTAATACTGAGTGGTGAACACGGGGCCTGCGCCGGGGAGTTGGCCAAGGTAGATCAATTTGAGATCTTTGAACGTCAGATCCTTTTCAGCTACAGCGGTGTCATTGATCAATTGTTGGAGGCCATCGGGGTCATTGATGGGGTAGTTGCCAAAGCCGACAAGGTCGGGGCGCAGTTCCATAATGAACTCGTAGAGGGTTGTTCCCTGTTTGTAAGCGTTGTAGGCCTCGGGGGATATGAGCCCTTCTGTGCTGATGTGTAATAATTCCGGGTGGTAGTAGGCGGACTGGACTTCCTGGACGAGAAAGGTTTTTGCGTCAGGGGGTGGGGCGATAAAATTGGGTGTGATGTTTCGCTGATTGGGGGCGTCCGCAAAGCTGGCCAAGGGACGGAGCGAGAGGAAGCAGAGGGCCAGGCCGTAGAGAAGACCGGAGAGAAATTTTAAATGATAAATTTTGAATTTTGAATTGCTCATGATGCAGGGGTGGGAAATTTTGAATTTTGAATGGGGGAGACTTTCTGAAATCATTTCGCATTCAACATTTCCTTTCTGCTGTGGTTTTTACGATGGATGTTAGGATGTTGAGGATCTGTTCCAGATCATATTCTTTGTGTTCTTGAAGAACCCGGCAGAGTGTCATCACACGAATAGCAAACGCGTAAGTGAGATCAAGGATGCGGTTTTCTGATTTCATTTATAATTCAACATTTAAAATTCAAAATTCCACACCCTCTTCTCGCAGAGATGACTGCGATTGCGGGTGTGGCTAGGACGACCAGGGCTGGCAACATGTAACGTCCCTGCCAGGTGGTGAACTGGTGGAAGCTGAAGAAAAGGCCGGAGAAGGCGCAGAGGCCAAGGACAAAGAAATAGAGGGGTCGGTGGTTTTTGTGGCCGAGAAATGCTCCATACGCACATGCGATCAGGAGGGGTGACCAGAGGATGAGGAGTTTGATGGCATCAAGGTTTGCTGGGATGCCAAGGATGGGGAGGGGTGAGGCGTCATAGGTCATCATCATCAGCCGTCTGGCCAAGGACGAGGAGGGAAGGACAGGAAAACCGGATAGGGCCAACCACAGGGCTTGAAGGGCAGTGAGGAGAAAAGGCACGGCGATGACCGCCACGGCCAATTTCCAACGTGAGGGGCCTTGGCCAAGCAGGAGGGCAAGGGCTGCGATGGGGGCTGCTGCCAGCATTTCCGGTCGGGTTTGTGAAAGTCCGAAAATGAGGAGGCCACCGATGAGGCCAGATTTCCAAGGAGATTCGTGTGTGGAGGGTTGAGTGTTTGTTGGATCGATATGATCAGATTTATTGAAGTCGGCCCCGCGCATGTGGGACCAGCGGTCCCAGGGGGCGGTCCATTCGGGGTGGGGGTCTGTGAGTTTGCCAATCCACATGGCCGTGAGGACGGCAAAAACGAGGGCCAAGCTGGTCTCCATGGGGTTCACGGCGGTCCAATAAAAGGTCACGGGATTCAAGAGCGCAAACACGCAGACCAAGGCGGAGGTGCCAGGCTGGAGCCCCAACTGTTTGCCCCAATGAAACATTTTCCAGCCGGCCAAGGCGGTGCAGGTCATCGCAAGAACTCGCGCAAGGGTCAGGAATCCTTCATTGGATCGAACTTGGCCGGTGATGATTCCCAGCACGGCCAGAATCCACTCCCAAAGGAAGGTGGTGTTAGCCCGCGATATCTGGCCATCGGAAAACTCAAACCACCGCCCCTCAGCAAAGTTGCGAGCGAAGATCAGGTGGATGAGCACATCCCCGGAGATTTGGTCTGACCGTGTTTCCCAAAGGAAATACCAGTTCATGGGAAGCAGGACGGCAGCTACCAGGATGGCGGGGAGGTAGGGGAATGGAAATTTTGAATTTTGAATTTTGCGTGAAGATTGGAGATCAGAAATCTAGTAACGGGTGGCGGGACCGCTGGGCGGTGAAGAGGAAAAGTGGAGGTGAGACGTTGATATGGCGGGAGTAAACCCTTCAGGAAGCCACATGTCAGCGGGGAGCCAAGTTTCTTTTCCGTCGCGGTGGCGGCAAACAATAACTGTCCCATCACATCCCACATGAAATGCCACGATGGGAGCTGATGACTCAAAGTCATCTTCAGGAATCTGCTTGAGAGGAATGGAATGGTGGATTCCGGCAATCTCGGCGTGAATATGCGAGTCACATGGATTAAACCACACGTGGCCGACAACAATGGACTCAGTCTCAAAGATCACGTTCATTCAATTCTTGGCTCCTCAAATATCGATGGTGTGAATTTTTCGATCTTGAATATCTTGCTCTAAAATCGCCAAGTATTTGTGGAGCTCGTTCCGAAAAATAGGATTTTTAGGAGTGGCGTTCGAGCCGAGCAGATCATTTTTACTGCGGTAGAAGAGCAAAAATAGGTCTCCCTCCTCAACAATCAGCAGGTATATGACGCGTTTTGGGCCATTCGTTGAAGTGCCGTACGCTTTTAGCAGCCGGGTTCCTGAAGGCAAACCCGACCCTGCAATCGGAGTTGCCAAGGCAATCTGTGCCGTGCGCCGTAAGACCAATAAGTCATCAGGTGGTATTGCCCGACCGAATTCCCGCCTGAGGATTCGGGCGGAAACATAAACCCTCACCTCCTGGACTTCGAGGTTTTCCAAGCCGATGCAACAGAGTCCATGCGAGTCTGAGTATCTTTATCGACAGAAATGACCTCCACAGGACTTGCCTCAAGTGAGAAAGGAATGCTTCGAGTCTGAACAATCTTGGTCAAGAAGAGACGCACAGCAGTGGGCATGTCCAGCCCGATAGATCCAAGAACGGAATCTGCTTCTTCCCGAAGCTCCTCTGGCAGACGAATTTGAAGTGTTTTCATTATGTGCGTCAAAATGTAATGATAGCGCAATGAATTGTAATGATCAATTACATTTTCGAGTTTCTTTCCTGCAAGAGATCCAACGGATGCTTTAGCCGCAAAGAAGCACGCCTTCAATTCGTGTCCCCCACCAGACAATCAACCCGGGAACACTCTGCAATTGAGCCTCGCGCGTTGCGGTAGCCGCCTCTTGAACAAGAAGGGGGACAATCGCAGAAGTGTCCCAAAAACTTACCATCCACTCTCTCTTTCTTCTGATACAGCCTCAACCAAACCGGCACCCCCTTTGGTAGCGGCATAAATTGGAAGGTTTAAAATTTCCGAAGGGTTCCACTTCTTCTTTGCTGAGAGGAGGAGGGGATTGTTTTTCCCTTTCAAAATGCGATCAACCCGTGCGACCGGGGTCTTTCTGTCCACAATGATGAGCGTTTCCCCGAGTTGAACGCGGGCCAGCAATTCGCTCAACCGGTTTTTGGTGTCAGAAATGGTGGAGGTGATCATATAGCTAACTTGGCTATGTTTTTATTGATTGTCAATTTGGAAGCCTGCGGGATCCGGGCATGCTGCCGCCCTTGGTCGTTTCGCGGGGATTTGTGCGAAGACCGGAGGGCTGAATTTTGGTGGTGTGTTTTGACCGCAGGAGGGTTGGTCGTGCGGCAGATGCGAGGTTATCCCCCGCCGAGCAGTTTTTCGATGAAGGGCAGAATGGATTTGGCGCGGGAGTGCCAGCGGCTGAGGCGTTCGAGGCGCTGTTTGGAAACTTTCCTGTCTTCGGGAGGGAGGCTGGGGAGAAGGGTGGTGAGGTCCTCGACTTGGGTGCCGGTGGCGGCGATGCGGGGAAGGACACGCTCGCGAAGGAAACCGCCAACGAGCAACCTCATTTCCAACTTGGCGGAAAACAGGGCCGTTCCGCGACCCGCACCGCGTTCGCGCTCGATGGCCCCGAATTCTTCCAAGCGCCGCAGGCCCATGCTCACGGAACCGATGCTGACGCCGAGACGCTCGGCGATTGTCTCCATGGGAAGCGGCTCGCGGCTCGCGAAGAGAATTCCATAGATGAGACCGTAGGAGCGCGGGTTCCCAAAAAGCTCTGCCAAATCACCAAAGAGGGTTCCAATACCTTCTTCGAACTCCCGAATGGCCTCATGACTTCCTGCGGATTGCGAGGAAGGCGAAGCTTGCGCTGGGAGCGTGGGTGACAGGGTTTTTGCCGTCATGGAAACCACAATAATCAGCGCCCCGTGGATTTCAATTCAAAATGAAGCCTATTCTTTGTTGTGTGGCATCACCACTCTTGGAGGGCGAGTGATGGGACGCGCTGAAATTCTGAGGAATTGCGGGTCACGAGGGTTTCCCGCTTGATTTTGCAATTGCCGCGATAACGAGGTTAATGGGGCTAATGGGGGTCCCTCGCCGTCCGTCGCATGAAGCAGGAGAAGTGGGCGGTCAAGGGACTGACTCGCCCTACCCATGGTTAAACGCTGGCGCATGCGCGAAGCGTGCATTGGGTGGTAGGGACGTTGCTTGAGAGCAAAATCGGCGGGGTATGAGTTCTCTGGACCAAAAAACTGACTAAAGTTCCTCACCCTCCTTTCAACACAACCAGGGTGTGATGAAAAGGGGGTGAGGCACCGAGGTATTGTCGGCTCGAAACCCACGCTCCCTGGGAGCGACCTTGCCCGGTTTTAATCGGACCCCACGACCTCCACCACAAAAGCACCATCGGAGTAATCCCTGAGCCAGATGTGGCGCGGCTTGCCGGTTCCGGCTCCGGGTTCTTCGGGGTCCATTTGGGGGAGGGTCACGGCAAGGCGGCGGGATTCGGATTTTCCGAAGGGGAAGGTTTGGTTAAAGACATTGCCGTAGTGAACAACCGTGCGTCCGGGGTTTTTGGCAACGAGCCAGATATTGGCGGTTCGGAGGGGATCTCCTTGGAAGCGGGCGTCCACAATCTCAGGGTCTTCGCTGGAGAGGGAGAGTTGGTAGCCGAATTTGATGGGAATGATGCGTTCTGAGAGGGCATGACGGGACTCACCAACCTTCATGGCGACCGGGGCTGTGTCATTCAGTCCGTGTCCGGGGAGGCGGTAGTTGTAGCCGCAGCCGGTGAGGGCGGGGAGGAGGAGCAGAAACTTTAAATTATAAATTATGAATTTTAAATTGTTCATGCTGGGACGTTTGGCTTCTTGGGATTCTCTGATTTCATTCAAAATTAAAAATTCATCATTCAAAAATACCTACCTCCTGCTGTGGTTCTCAAATCTAGGAAATTGCACTCGGGGAGGCGAGCGCCTATTCTTTGCGGATGGAGTGCAGATGGATCAAACCCAAACCGGCCAGTGATGTGTTGATTCGCCGGGTGGCGGGCGATTTGGAAATTCCGTTGGCCTTGGCCGAGGTGTTGGTGGGGCGTGGGATGGAAGACTCCGAGGAAGCAGGACGGTTTTTTGATCCCAAGTTGCGGGAGCTTTCTGCGCCAGAGGAACTGGGAGGGATTGTGGAGGCGGTGGCCCGGGTGGACAAGGCGCTGAGGGAACATGAACACATCGTGCTGTATGGGGATTATGATGTGGATGGGGTAACGTCATTGGCATTTCTCGCGAGGGTGTTGCGGGCGCTTGGGGGGCGGGTTGATTGTTTTTTGCCGGTGCGTGCGGAGGAGGGATATGGATTAAGTCCGGAGGGGGTCGAGCGTTGTTTTACTGAATGCCGTCCTGATTTGTTGATCGCGGTGGATTGTGGGACGAACTCCGTGCGGGAGGCGGCGATGTTGCGTGAGCGGGGAGTTGACCTGATTGTTTTGGATCACCATGAACCGGCAGGCGAACGTCCGCAGGCGATTTTGGTGAACCCCAAAGCTTCTGGGAGTCCGCTGCGTTATCTTTGCAGTGCGGGTGTGGTTTTTAAATTGGTGCATGCCCTGCTTAAAAAATCCCCTCATCCCGAATTGGATTTGCGTGATTATCTTGATCTTGTGGCGATGGCGACGGTGGCAGACATGGTCCCGCTGGAGGGAGAAAACCGGATCCTTGTTCGGCGGGGTTTGTTGCAGCTCTCCAAATCGCGGTGGCCGGGGTTGCGGGCGCTGATGCAATCGGCCGATGTGGGGAATCGCCCGAGGGGGTCGGATATTGGATTTCGCTTGGGGCCGCGCATCAACGCCTCAGGTAGGCTGGGGACGGCTCTCGAATCGCTGAAGCTATTAACCACCGAGGACGAACAGGAAGCGCGGGTGTTGGCGGCCGGGCTGGAGAGGCAGAATCGAGAACGTCAGGGTGTGGAGCGGAGCGTGGCGACCGAGGCAGATGATTGGGTGGCGAAATGTTTTGATCCAGGACGGGATGCCAGCATCATCGCAGGCGCTCGGGACTGGCATCAGGGCGTGCTCGGTATCGTGGCTTCACGGATCATGAGGAAGTATCACCGGCCCACCATAGTGATTGGATTTGGCGGGGATGGGATGGGCAAGGGAAGTGGCCGAAGCGTGGAGGGGTTTTCATTGGTGGAGGCACTGGCGAGTTGTGCGGGATTGCTTGAGAAATTTGGCGGTCATGAATTGGCGGCTGGCCTGAGCATACACGAGGATCAGTTTGAGGAATTTCGTGGGAAGTTCGAAAGCTTCGCGCAGTCCGCGAGTGATGCCGAGATGTTGACGCCCCGATTGCGCTTGGATGCCACCTTGGCCTTGGCGGATATTGACGATGATTTTCTCGATGCGCAGGATCGCCTTGAACCGTTTGGGAATGGAAACAGTCAGCCGCTGTTTTTGGCCCGGGGGGTTCAGCCCGCATCTCCGGCCAGGGTGTTGAAAGAAAAACACCTGCGTTTGGAATTTGGGGCAAGCCGACTGCGCATGGCGGCCATCTTTTTTAATGGCGCCGAACATCCGCTGCCCAAGCCCCCGTGGGATGTGGCCTTCCGCGTGGAGAGGAACACCTATCAGGGCCGCGATGAACCCCAAATGCAGATTGTCGCGATCCGGGCCGGCGAGTGATGCACGATCCTCTCACCGCGCTTACCGATTTTGATTGGATCCCCCGAAATCGTGTCACCCCCCTTGCAAAATTGGGGCTCACCACGCTTGGGGATTTGGTTAGACATTATCCCCGGCGGTATGAGGACCGACGGTCCTTCGCAGGGTTTCCTGACTCTGCCATGGAGACCCCCGTTTGCATCACGGGTCACATCGCGGCGGCAAGTCTCAAACGTTTTGGTTATCGAAAGGGGGTGTATGAGATCACTCTGGAAAATGACAGCGGGTCGGCCTTTTCCCAACCGGTGATTTGTCGGTGGTTTAATATGCCTTACATGCAGAAGGCCCTCATGGTGGGGGATGCGGTGGTGATCTACGGGAAACCCAAAATGCGGGGGAAGCAGGTCGTGATCGACCACCCAGAATATGAGGTTTTGGATGATGAGGACAATTCGCTCCACATGAAACGCATTGTTCCGATTCATGCGGCGGGCGAGGGCGTGACAACCCGTTTGCTGCGGACACTCATCCACGAAGCGCTCGCTGTGTGTGACCTTGGTGCCGCTGGGTTTTTGCATTTCGGTGGCCAGTCGCTGGAGACCGCTTTTCGGGAAATTCATTTTCCTGTGAGCGTGGATTCTGCGGCGTTGGCAAGGGAACGTCTGGCGCTGGATGAATGTTATGCCATGCAAGTCGCCGTGCAGACGCGGCGGAGTGCTTGGGCCGGTTTGGATGGGGAGGCAAAAATTTCCGATGGGGCTCTTTTGGCAGAACTCCTGACCAGCCTACCTTTTGAACTGACCCCGTCCCAAAATGAGGTCATCGCAGAAATCCAAGCCGAGTTGGGTTTATCACGGCGAATGAATCGACTTTTGCAAGGAGATGTGGGCTCTGGAAAAACGTTGGTGGCCGTGGCGGCGATGGTCCAAACGATCGAGGCTGGTTTTCCGGCCGCCATCATGGCCCCTACCCAGATCCTTGCAGAGCAACATCACGCCACCCTCACAAAGTTGCTGGAACCTTTGGGAATCCCGGTGCACCTCCGCACAGGCTCGCGGAAAACCAACGGGCCATCAAGTCATCCGCCTTCGCAAAGTCTCCGGCGTGACAGGCCCGCCGCCCGCAGCTTTCCCCCTGCCATTGTCGGAACCCATGCCCTGCTTTTTGAGGACGAAGCAACCTTCCGACCCGGGCTCATCGTGATCGACGAACAACACAAGTTCGGAGTGATTCAGCGATCCAAACTCACCGGCCTGCCTAGCCGTCCGGATGTGTTGGTCATGACGGCGACCCCCATCCCGCGAACTCTGACGCAGACCGTTTACGGTGATCTGGACGTGTCGATTCTTCGCGAGAAACCGCAGGGCCGCGGCGAAATCCGAACCGCAGTGCGCCCTGTGGCAAAGCTCCCTGAGGTCGTGGACTTCATTCGCAAGCATTTGGAAAATGGCCGACAGGCCTACATCGTGTATCCTCTGATTGACGAGTCTGAGAAACTTGCCGCCAAAGCGGCAAGTGAGGAATTTTTGAAGTGGGGAGAACTGATGGCTCCGCATTCTGTGGGGCTTCTTCATGGGCGCACAGCAGCTGACGAGAAAGAACGAACGATGGACGATTTTAGGGCCGGTCGGCTCGCCGTGTTGGTTTCCACGACGGTGATCGAGGTTGGCGTGGATGTTCCCAATGCCACGATCCTCCTTGTCGAAAACGCTGAACGTTTTGGTCTGGCCCAGCTTCATCAACTGCGCGGGCGAATTGGGCGAGGTGCCCACAAAAGCTTCTGTGTTCTCCTGCACGCCAAGGATGCCCCCGAAGAAGCGCTCACAAAATTGGCCGCTTTGGAGCGCACTCAGGATGGATTCAAAATTGCGGAGGAAGATCTCCGTTTGAGGGGGCCGGGTAACGTGCTTGGCACAGCTCAGACAGGTCTTCCGCCTTTAAAAATCACGAATATCATTCAAGACACGTTGCTGATGACTGAGGCGGCGGCCCAAGCACGGAGGACCCTTGACGAGGACCCCGGGCTGCGGCTTCCCAAACACCAAAACCTTCGACACATGGTCGAGCGTGCCATGAAATCGGCTTTGGCAGCATCAGGGTGAGAGGTGTGATAAGAGTTTTGGCAGATTGTAAAGGCATACCGGCCCCGCGCTTGCGGGGCCAGCGGTCCCAGGGGAGGGCCGCGCGCAGTGTGAACAGGCGAGGTTTTCCTTCCCTCCCAACGCGTGGGTTTGGTAGGGTCCGGCAGACAATCAAGACCACGTGTATTCTTTTTTTCACACCACCCCCGGGTTGGCACCCGTTTTTTTGCGGCTTGTTCTTGTCGCCATTTTTTTGTTTCACGGTGGCCAGAAGTGTTTCGGCTGGTTTGGTGGGGAGGGTTGGTCAGCCACGCTGGCAACGCTCGCTGACGTGGGATTGCCCGCAGTCCTTGCAGCTACGGCCATGGCCGTGGAATTTGCCATCGCTCCCCTTTTGTTCTTCGGCTTTCTGACACGTTTGGCCGCTTTCCTCGGGTGCGGGCTGATGTTTGGAACCCTGTATTTTATTTACGGAGGCTCCGCTTTTCTGGAACTCCAAGCCCCGCTCCTCGTCCTCGCCAGCTGTCTGGCCCTGCTTTTCAGCGGCGGCGGCGGCATGTCCATCGACCGGGCCATCAGCAGCGCCCTCCTTCCTCCCATTCATTCCGGCGGTTTGCGGTTGACGTAGGCCCCAGATCTGGCAGAGTGTCAGTTGTTTTCGCGGGTATAGCTTAGTGGTAAAGTTCCTGCCTTCCAAGCAGGCCATGAGGGTTCGATTCCCTCTACCCGCTCCACCTTCGCTCGTGCCGAGCTTCCGCCTACGCTCGTGCCGAGCTACGGCGACACAAGACGGTGGACACCTCCACGAAGAAAGGCGCTGCGCGCGTAGATAAGTAGGAATACAAGAAGCGAAGGTGGCCCTCCATAGCCTTTGACCTCTTTATTCCCTCGCAAATCGACAGATCTTGGGCAGGAATTTGGCGGCGGCTCCAGGGAGGAAGATGTCCACTTGGTCGGTGAAGGGGGTGGGTTCGGGGTTGATTTCTATGACAGGGAATCTTCGCTGCATGGCCAGGTTGGCGAGGTCGGCTGCGGGATAGACGAGGCCGCTGGTGCCTATGATAAAGAGGATGTCGCAGGTCATGATCGCAGCCGTTGATTGGAGAAGAAGCCGTTCATCGAGGGATTCTCCAAACCAGACGACGTTCGGGCGAAGAGCATCTTTTTTGCACATCGGGCAGATGCTTGCGTGTCGGCCCATGGGATGCGACCCCGGGCATCCATCATTGCAGCGATCTTCCATGATGTTTCCATGGAGAGCGAAGACCTTCGAGCTTCCGGCGGCCTCATGAAACCCGTCAACATTTTGCGTGATGACAACCACCTTGGAGCCACTTTTTTCCAAATCTGAAATGGCGACATGGCCGGCATTCGGTTTGCAGCCCCGGATAATGTCCCTGCGGTATTCATAAAAAGCGCGGACCTTTGCGGGATCTTTATGGAAGGCGGTCGGGGTAGCGAGGTCTTCCGGGCGGTTGTCACTCCAAAGCCCATCCATGGCATCACGGAAGGTGGGAATTCCGGATTCTTTGCTCATTCCGGCACCTGTAAAAAAAACCGGGGATTGGGATTTTTTAAGCAGTCTGCCGACCTGCTCGATTTTGGTCATTTTCCGTCAGCCATGGCATCATGGGTCGAAGCTTCCAAATGGGCCTCCATGGCTTCGCGGGTGATGAGGTGACGGATGCCGCAGCGGGGGCACCGCATGCGGATCGAAACTTCGTCGCCAAACAGACCCTCGGGGTCGCTGCGCATGACGGGCAGGAGGACATCCATCATCCGGCCATGGGTACAACCACAGAAAAACCGATAGTTCCGGGTTTCCAAAAGAGACAACGTTGAAGTTTGGTCGAGTGTTTTGATTTGTTCATCGTCCAGTCCCGCGAGCCACGCAAGGTCACAATCCGGTTGGGCGGTGATCATCACAATGTCTTCGGGGCCATGATGAAAAAAACGGGCGGGGCGCTGTTCGCTCTGGGAGTAGAAGGTTTCGACGGCAGTGAGAAGATTTGAGCCAGCGAATTCGATGGTGCTGTTTCGGTCATTCCCGAGGCACTGGGCGAAGAGGAGATTGCGTCCTGAGTCTTTGACATCTTCGCAGAAGACCGTGCCCGTGATGGTTCCTTGTGTGTTGTCACCAGTGACAAACACATTGGCGAGCGGGTCCTGGGTGTGGATTGTCAAAGCCCAGACCTCGGCGAGGGGGCGCGAAGCGCAGTGGAGGGCCAGGGCAGCGAGCCCATCCCGGAGAAGCATTTCAAACTCCGGGGGATGGCTGATTCCGCCATCCACCTCATGCAAAAGCAGATCTGCGTAGATATCGCCAAAATCCGCTCTCGCAAGCAGGGCATTTTTTTCGCGAACAAAATATGTCCGCACTTCCATGCCGGGATCTGGGTTTGTTTCCACGATGTCAGATCAGCTCATTCAGGATATTTTCAATGAGTTCCTGGCGTCCGGACGTGTGTTGGGAGGGGTCTGGACTGGCGAGAGCGATGGCCTCCAGCGTTTTGAACGAGTGTTTTCCCGCTTCGATGTCAGCGCCAAGGCCTGCATCCCATGAGGCGTAGCGGTTGCGAACGATTTCGCCGAGGCGACCGTCAGCGCGGATCGCGGCTGCGGCTTTGAGGCCACGGGCAAAGGCGTCCATTCCGCCGATGTGGGCATAAAACAGGTCGATGGGCTCGAACGATTCACGGCGGACCTTGGCATCAAAGTTGAGGCCGCCGGTGGTGAAGCCACCTGAGTTAAGCACGGTGAGCATGACCGCCGTGGTGAGGTAAAGATTGGTTGGGAACTGGTCGGTGTCCCAGCCAATGAGTTCGTCACCGGTGTTGGCATCAATGGAACCAAGGGCTCCGGCGGCAGCTGCCACTTCACATTCGTGGTGCATGGTGTGGCCAGCCAGAGTGGCGTGATTGGTTTCGAGGTTCAGTTTGAAATGTTCCAGAAGATCGTATTCGCGCAGGAAGTTCAGACAGGCTGCTGCGTCGGAATCATATTGGTGCGTGGTGGGTTCCCTGGGTTTGGGTTCAATGTAGAAGGGGCCGGTGAAGCCGATTTCCTTTTTGGAATCGACGGCCATGTGAAGGAATTTTGCCAAGTGATCGAGTTCGCGTTTGATGTTGGTGTTCCAGATGGTCGAGTAGCCTTCGCGCCCGCCCCAAAACACATACCCTTCGCCGCCAAGTTCGTGGGTGACTTCCATGGCCTTTTTGACTTGGGCTGCCGCGTAAGTGAAAACGTCCGCATTCGGGCTGGTGGCCGCGCCATGAAGAAACCTCGGATTCGCAAACAGGCAGGCTGTGCCCCAGAGCAATCGGATCCCTGTGCGGTCCTGTTCTTCCTTCAGAACTTTAACGACCTCATCCAAGTTGCGATTTGATTCTGCGAGAGAGGCCCCTTCAGGTGCAACATCGCGGTCATGAAACGCATAAAATGGAGCCCCTAATTTTTCGATGAATTCAAAAGCGACGCGGGCGCGGGCTTGGGCGTTTGCAACCGAGGCTGAGCCATCATCCCATGGCCGCACCATCGTGCCTGCTCCGAAGGGGTCACTGCCTGTGCCGCGGAAGGTGTGCCAATAGACCACCGAAAACCGCAGGTGGTCGCGCATGGATTTCCCTTCGATGAGTTCGTCGGGATTGTATTGTTTGAAGGCGAGTGGGTTTTTCGACTTGGGGCCTTCGTAGGGGATCTGGGAGATTTCTGGAAATGCTGGCATAAGGTCACGATTCTGTATCCAGAACCCCACCCAAGGAAATACCAAAATTCTCCTTGAGCTTTGCCGGGCCTTCCGGCGAAACTTCCTCATGGAAGACCTCACTGCCTTTTTCCCGGACGCCGACGCATTCTTCCCTGCCAATTTGCCGGTCGGCCTCACATTTGACGACATCTCGCTGGCGACGTGTTATTCGGACATTCTCCCGCGCGATGCGAACCTTTCCGTCTCCCTCTCCCCCTCGCTTCATCTGCAAATCCCGATCCTGTCGTCCGATATGGACACCGTGACAGGATCAAAAATGGCCGTCCGCATGGCACTCAATGGTGGCCTTGGGCTGATCCACTACAACATGACCGATGAGGCGCAGGTCAAGCAAGTGGCCCGCGTGAAAAACCACATCCATGGATTTATTCGCGAACCCATCAAGGTCACCGCCGACCAAAAAATCAGTGAAGTCTTGGATCTCATTGCCCGCAAAAATTACCGCTTCAGCTCATTTCCTGTGGTCGATGAGAACAATCGCCTTCTCGGGTTGCTCTCCGGCAGCTGTGTGAAGGAACGTTACCGTGAACACAGTGTGCGCGAGGCCATGACACCGCGTGCCTCAGTTTATACCCTTCCTGAGAGCGACATCGCCCTTGCTCCCATTGAGGCAGCCGACCGATTTTTCACCGAACATATCGGCATTAATAAATTGCTCATTGTTGATGATCAGGACCACCTCTGCGGGTTGTTCACCCTGAGCGATATCGAGCGCATCGAAGATGAGGCCACGCGCATCGTGAAACCAGCCCGTGACGATCGTTTCCGACTGGTTTGCGGCGCGGCGATTGCCTCACATCGAAAGTCCGATGGCAGCCTGGATACGGACCGGATTGTGACTCATGTCGGGCACTTGGTGGATGAGGGGGTGGATGCGGTGGCTGTTTCCACGGCGCATGGATTCACCAAAGGCGTGGGTGACAGCGTGCGACTTTTGCGCGGGCAATTTCCTGACCTCACCCTGATCGCGGGCAATGTGACCAGCGCAGAGGGTGTGGCATTTCTGGCTGAGGCGGGGGCAAATTGTATCAAGATCGGCCAGGGGCCGGGTTCGATCTGCACCACACGCGTCGTGGCCGGGGTGGGCATCCCACAAATGACAGCCCTCTATGTGGCCTCGCGGGCGGCTGCCAAACATCGGATCACCATTCTAGCCGACGGCGGCATCACCAAATCCGGCGACATGGTTAAAGCCCTCACGCTCGCGGATGGACTCATCTGCGGTGGCCTCCTTGCCGGCAGCGATGAGGCCCCCGGTCGCATCATTGAAATCAACGGAAAACTTTATAAACAATACCGAGGCATGGGCAGCCGTGAGGCCATGAAGGAAGGGTCGGCCGCGCGCTATGGACATGACAAAAAAGACGCCACTTCCAAGGCCGCCCCAGAGGGCATTGAGGCTCTCAAGGAATCTGTCGGCCCGTTGGATGATGTCCTACGGGAACTTATTGGCGGCATTCAATCCGGTATGGGCTACCTTGGAGCACGTGACCTGCAGACCCTTCGTGCCAATGCTCGCTACATTCGGGTGAGCCCGGCTGGACAGAAAGAGGCCGCGCCACATGATGTCATCACCGTGAAAGCCTCGGCCCAGACGGCCAGCGAGTGAGGTTTTTGAGCAGGCGCGAGGAAGGGGGCTGGTTTTCCTGAGCTTGTGATTGCCAAGGATCGGGTCATCGTGAGCCCATGCAAGGTCTGGAAAGAAATATTATATGAGAATCGCAGCTATTGTTGGCCGTCCCAATGTCGGCAAATCCGCACTTTTTAACCGTCTGGCCGGGAGAATGATTTCCATTGTCCACGACCAACCCGGGGTGACCCGAGACCGGCTTGCGGCTGTTTGCAAAATGGGTAAGACCCCGTTTGAGATTATTGACACGGGGGGGATTGGGGCAGAACCCGACCCCGAATTTGCTGAACCCACCAAAGAAGCGGCGGAGGTGGCCATTGCGGGTGCGCAGGTTCTTCTTCTTGTGGTGGATGCCCAGACCGGAGCGACGCCGCTGGATGCGGAGTTGGCGAAGCAACTTCGCAGCTCCCGTCGCCCACTCATTCTTGTGGTCAACAAAGTCGATCACCCGGGCTTGGAATCCACGACGGTCGATTTTGCGCGGTTGGGGATTGAGCCGGTGTTGGCTGTGAGTGCAGCTCACGGGCTTGGCATTGATGATTTGGTTGAGGCGGTGGAAGCGGCCCTCCCGGCGGATAGCGCTGATGAGGAAGTGTCGGAATCCCGTGCACCCAGGTTGGCCATGGTAGGGCGCCCCAACGTGGGAAAATCCTCGCTCGTGAATGCCCTTCTGGGCGAAAAGAGAACCATCGTGAGCGAGATCGCTGGCACGACCCGCGACACCGTGGATGTGGTCTTTGAACATGAGGGCCAACAATTCGTCTTCTGCGACACGGCGGGGATCCGTCATCGCTCAAAACACAACACCTCCGTGGAAGTGTTCAGCGTGATGCGGTCAGAAAAAACCATCGAACGTGCGGACCTTTGTGTGTTGGTTATTGATGCCACCCAAGGCGTCACCACCCAGGACAAAAAAATTGCCGGGCTTATCCAAAAGGCGGGCAAGGCGGCTATCCTCGCTTTGAACAAATGGGATCTTGTCGCCGATGGTGAGACCGATGAGAAGGAGTTGCTGAAGCATCACATCGACGAAGTGCGCAACGAGCTTTTTTTTCTGCCTTATGCGCCGCTCGTGATTCTCTCCGCCAAAACCGGCGACAATGTTCGCCGTTTGTTTTCGACAGTCGAGAAGGTGCGTCAGCACGCCACCAGACGTGTGGGGACCGGCGAACTCAACCGTCTGCTCAAAGAGGCCGTTGACCGTCAGGCCCCACCCATGCGCTCAAACCGCCGCCTGAAAATCCTCTACGCCACCCAAGTCCTCACCGACAACCCCCGCCCCTTCGAAGCGCCGGCTTTCCTGCTTTTTGTGAATGACCCCCGTCTGCTACCAGCCAGTTACCAAAACTTTCTGACAGCGCGGCTGCGCGAGCGATGGGAATATCCCGGATTACCCGTGAGCCTGAGGCTGAGGGGACGCAAAAAACGGGAGTAGCCCTTCAGCCGAACCTAACTCTCGCCTGGAAGACGGGCTTTTTTCCAATTTTGGTTGAAGGCCTTTTTGCGCTTTGCGAGTGCAAAGGACGAGTTCTGGAAAAATCGCATGATGAACGCCCGGAGGGATTTGCCATGATTGCGTTCGATCTCTTTGACGGGATCTTCGTAGCCAGCCAATTTGAACTGTTTGATGCGGTGATTTTCTGCGATCTCCTTGAGGGAGGTGTCGCCGAAAATGGCGTCGGCAAACCGGAGCATCCTGCGATTTGGAAGGGAGAGCGGGTTGGCTTGGGTGATGATATTAAACGCTGTGTCATCGTCGTAACCCAGAGTTTTGAGTCCGATGATTGCCGAGGCGGCGGACCGGCTCAGTCCCGCTTCACAATGAACAAGGATTGCGATATTCTCGACGTCTCCGTTTTCTGAGGAATCAATTTGCTCAAAGAAATTGATGATCGTTTCGACATGGGAAGGTTGCGGGGCCAGGCACTTGCGATATTCAGGGGCCAAGATTTCGATATCATCCAAATCGTGGAAGCGCAGCTGAAGCAGTTTTTTGCAGGACTGCGGCAACATATCCGGGGTGACCTTGGTGTCAGGATCAGGCAAACTGACCACGTAAGGAATGGCCACCGATCGGTAGCTTGGCAATGAGGATAAACTCGAAACGGCGATTTGCATGAGATAGTTCGAGTGCGGAAATTTTTTATAGCGTTTCCCTCAAAAAACCACAAGAAATGTTCGCGCATTTTTGCGATTAAAAAAGCGTGGCTTGCATTCTTCAGGAGCCGTCGTTTGATTGCCTTGCTTTATGCAGGGACGCCCGATCCAATACGCGACAATTTTTTTTACGGTTTTCATCGATATTCTTGGCTTTGGAATCGTGATACCCGTCCTGCCTTTGTACGCCGAACACTTTGGGGCCACGGCCATTCAGATCGGGGTTTTGGTTGGGGTGTTTTCATTGATGCAGTTCCTGTTTGCGCCATTTTGGGGCAAGCTTTCGGACCGTATTGGACGCAAGCCGGTGTTGTTGATTGGCATGGTTGGGACGGTGGCGGGTTATTTGACGATGGGGCTTGCTGAATCGGTGGTGTTCTTGATGCTGGCCCGGTTGATTGCTGGAGTGTCGGGTGCAAACATCGGTGTTGCTCAAGCGTATCTTGCCGATATTTCGAGTCCCGAAAACCGGGCAAAGGCCATGGGGCTCTTGGGTGCGGCCTTTGGTTTGGGGTTTGTGTTCGGGCCGGCCTTGGGGGGCTGGGCGAGCGGGAGCTTCCACTATTCGACGCCCATGTATATCGCGGCTGGATTGGCGGCCATGAATATTGCCTTTGTGACGTTTTTTCTCCCCGAGAGCCGGAAGGGGCAACCAGTCTCCGGTCGTGGACGGATTTTTCCCGAGCTCTTCCAACATGTGAAAAAATCCCAGTTTGTGTGGAGTGTGGCCGCTTATTTTGCCGTGATTGCTGGGTTTTCGATGCTGACAACGCTTTTTGCCCTCTATCTGCTGAAGCGTTTCGGGCTTGGGGTTCAGGCCACTGGTTTTTTGCTGGCAGGAATTGGCGTATTGGGGGTCTTGATTCAAGGAGGACTCATCGGGCGGCTCACCAAAAAATTTGGTGAGGCCAGGCTGGCTTTTGCGGGAACTTTTTTTATGGGGGGAGGGCTTCTGGGCCTCGGGTGGGTCCAGGATCTTGGTTTGGTGTATGTGGCGGCGGGGGCTGTGGGGATTGGAAATAGCCTCCTTATGCCCACCTTGTCGGCCCTTGCTTCACGGTCTGCCGAAGCGCAATGGCAGGGCCGCGCCCTCGGGGTGATGCAATCTTGTGGGAGTCTTGCAAGGTTTTTGGGGCCTCTCGTGGCAGGGCTGCTGCTTTATGCGCAGGGAGATGTTGGCAAGTATGCCTCGCTGCCTCTGTTTGTGGCTGCGGCGATTGTGCTGGGCGCGTCCGGGGTGGTCTATCGGCTTACCTTGGTCGTCGAGCACAAGGCGGTGTGAACACCCGCTCACAGAATCGAATCGCCCATGTATTTCGAAGGCGTCAGGGCGCAAAAATCATCGATGGTCTGCAGGCCTTCATCAGCAGATTTTAAAGCCCGATCCAGGTGGCCAAGAATCCGGACAGAAAGTTCATGGGGTGAATCCTTAGCCAGCAGGGAAGCTCTCAAATCAGATGAGATTTTGACCCACTCCTCCCGGGAGGATGTGAGATTTTCCCGAGCGTCCGTCGGTATTTTTTGTTCGAGTAGCACGGTCTGAGGAATCAGCAACGCCGCGTGGATGGATCGCTTTAGCGAGATTAAGGCGGCTGATATCGTCGGCTTGTTCTCTGGAGGTAGAAGGTCTTCCATACTCCTGCCACTCCCCCGCAAATAGGACGCCAGCCGTCCGAGCGTGTCTGCCGCGTGACGAAGTTGAGCCCTCTCTTCAGGGGGGCAGTCGGTCTTATTCATGACCGAGATCCACGCGTGAACCTCCCCGGGCAGCAACGCCAGTCGAACATATCTCCAATTCTCGAAGGGGGTTTCCGGCTGGGTTGTGAGTTTCTGACAATGCCCGATCCACTCCAGAAGTCGGTCGCGAAGCTGCCATTGCGGAAGAACCGGCCATAGCAACCGCTGGATCAGAGCGGAAACCACGATCCCGAGCATGATCCCAAAATACACCCCGATGATGTCTTGAAAACCAACGGGCTGCTGCGCATTCAGGCCAACGGTCCCGATGATTGCGAGCAGCGCCACCTGCATACCAAAGTTCAACCCTGGGATTCCAAAAGAAAGAAAACCATAAAGAAAGAGAGCCGAAAACAGCAGCGTGTTCAGCGCAAGATAATCCGATAGCCATGGTGACAACAGAAGGATGAAGGGAATGTAGAGAAGCCCCCACAGGCCCGTGATGGCCGCGTAATGGAAGGCTCGCCGATCACCCTCGCCTCCAGGATACAAGCGCGTGAGAGCAGAAAAAACAAACGTCGCCAACGTAACCATCGACCCCCCGGGCGGTTGCAGCCAATTCTGAATCGCCAAACCGATGATGACTGCCACGCCAGCGCGCAGGCCATTTCGAATCCAAAATGGATCCAGGGGGGGCGAGGCTGAGGAGATCGGTTCCTTGGAATGAACGGGCTCATCCGGCAGGGAAAGAAGCAGGGACCTGACTTTTTCGAGCCCCTCACCAATTTCCTGAATTGCGAGCAACCAACCACCAAGATCCAACGCGCGCTCGGCTGAGATAGTATGGGCCAAGTCGTAGGTTTTGCGCAGTTCCCCGATCTGGTTGTCAATTTGTGACCGGGCGGCGTGCATCCGTTTGAGGTTCCGAAGGCACGACTCATCGTCATTTTTTGACAATGATGCAAAGGTGTCCACGATGGCTTGAACAAGCTCCTCCATCAGAGCGCTCATGGCCTCACGATATTTGGGGTCAAGGCGGCGGGTTTCCTGGAGCAATTCCATGGAGGCTGCCATATGAGCAAGGACCACGGTGATCTCGGAGTACGTGGGAAGGCGGTGGCGGAATCGGCTGCTTTCGCGGGCTCCAAAATTCAAAAGCGTCCGCATGGCAGCCACTCGCATCCTTGCTCCCGGCGGGGTCTCCGGAGGTTTTCCATCCCGCAAAAAGCCCACAGCCAACCCATAAAACTCACCACCCATTTGTTGGAGTTCCGAGTAAACTTTCTCACGAAATTCCTGGCCTGCGAATCGTGGCCACACAAGCGATGTGACCAGCATCGTGCACAACACACCCACCGTGACTTCCTCGCTCCGGGATAACGCCACCTGCCAGCTAAAATCGGGATTGGCCATCCCATTTGAGGCAACAACCACCACAGTCAGGCCCAACAGAAAAAACGCATAGGGAGCCCGGCTCTGACCAAACATCGTGATCGAGATGGCCACCACGACGCCCACCGCAAGAAGGAAAATCATGGGGTTTTGCTGGAGTGCCCCCGTGATGAGAAACCCCAGCACCGCCCCCACCAACGTGCCAATGAATCGAAAGAAAGACTTCTCGGCCACCGCCCCCACATATTGGGCAAGCATCAGTACCATCACCGTCAGAAGCGACCACGCCGGAACTTCCAAACGCACCAAGAGAGAAACATAAAAGGCCAAAGTGCCTGCCAGAGCGTACTTGATGCCAAACCTGACGGCGGGATTTTCGAAGAATGAGAGAATATGATTCGCTCTTCGCGGGAGGAGGGCTGCTTCGCTGGGGGAGGTCATGGCAACTCTCCTTCCGGTAACTGATACAATTTGATGGAAGGTTGAAGGTATTGCATTTGGCCAGACGGACTTTCCCAAATTAGCGTGCCCGTCGAGAAAAGCTCCTCGTAGAATTTTTTTCTCCGCTGAAAATCATCGAGTCCTTCGGCGCGAGGCCGGTGGGTTTTCAAAAAGAACCTTCCATAATCGCCTTGAGCCACGGCCACATAGCGAATGCCCGCCTCCCGTAACTCGGCCAGCGACCCCGCATCCGCTGCAAAAAAGTGATTGGCCACACGCTGCGGAATCTCCATCCCCGATCCCTCAAATCGGGGGTCCCCCTCAACAGGAAGCCCAACACGTTTGTCCTGAACGATGATGGTATCCGCAGGAAGTTCTTGTTTCACATACTCCACCAATCGCTGACGGGCGTCATTCTGGAATCCCCGATCATAAACCAATGTTCGCGAAATCGAAAATCCCAACGCGGCAAGAAAAAGGACCGCACTCACAGGTAGAGCACACCGCAGACGGGATTGAAATGGTGCCAACCCCGCCAGCAAAAGCAACAGGCACGTCACAGGCAGGAAGTAACGGTGATGGGTCTTGGGTGAAAATGAAAGAATCAGCGTGTAGGCCACGGGAAAGGCCGCAAGAAGCACGATGGTCCACTCCACGGCACGCAAACGGCAGGCTTCCCGCACGCGAGGAAAAAAGGACGCGAGGATGCCAGCATAAAACAGACCAATCAGCACCCAAAGAAAGGGGTTCGTGGCATGACGGAAGACCGCCCCATAAACGCCATGAGGCACGCTCCGTGTCATGCCTTTGTGCCCCCCCACCACAAAATTGACTTCTCTTCCAAGGTTTGCCGAAAATTCCTTCAGTGAACCCAACATCGGGTAATTGATGGCCAGGAAAACCGCTGCAAATCCAAGGCCCGCAAGTCCGCAGGCACGGAGACGGTGGCCCGGTTTCTGCGTGATCACCAGAGCCACAGGAAACACCAAGACGAGGGCACCCACGTATTTTCCAGAGATCGCAAGGGCACAACTCGCACCCAGAATAACAAAGGTCCACCCAGCCCGCGATCGCGCACACCACACGAAGGCCAGGGCCGTGGCACAGACCCCGAAGGCCAGGGCGGCGTCTTCCTTCATGTAGTGGGCCAGTTCGTAAAGTTGATGGTTGGTCAGCAGGAGCGCCCCCGTGGCTGCTGCTGCCAATGGCCCCGCCAAGTGAGCTGCAGCCAGAACAAGACAGGCCGCCGCCGCCGCCGAAAAAAGCGCCGAAGCAGTGCGCCCCGCGCGCACAATGGTGTTTTGATTTTCCTCGGCTGCGTGAGGCCCCAGGATCAGCTTCGTGGTCTGAAGCAACAACAAGGGATGGTTAAAATTGAAGACCCCCTGTTTTACCTGCCTCACCTTGCTGGGTTCATCCGGGTGGTAATGCGCCGGGAAATCATTATGACGCGAAAAAAGAAGGATCCCGGCGAGAAAAACGACCAACGTCATCCCAATATCCCACCTGCCGATCCTGGCCCGCCAATCAGGGAAAAGGAGATTTCTGGTGGTTTCTTTCATGAAAATGGGAGCATGTTGTTCCAATCCGCAATTAACCCCGGGACCCGGTATGTGGGAAAGTCATCTTTTTCTCTTGCAAGCATGGTTCAGGAAAATAGCCTGCCATGGTCGTATGATAAATAAAGCCCTTCGCACAGTGATCGCCCTTTTAGCCGGGTCGGTTTGTGCCGTGGCCCAATTTGGCAGCTTCGGAGATGTGCCGGTTGAGATCACCGCAGACGGCGACACCAGCTTCGAGGGTGGTGTGGCGGTGGCGCGGGACAACGTCCAGATCCACTACGGGGATTACAGCATCTACTGTGATTACGCTGAATATAATCCAGACACCCGCGACGTGCTCCTTGTGGGAAATATCCGCCTCTACACCCCAACTGAAGTCCTCACCGGACAACGTGCCCTTTTCAACTTGGAGACTAAGCAGATGCGGGCTCTTGAATTCTCGGGAGCTCGGCAACCCCTCTTCTTTAATGCCTTCGCCTTCCAAGCCCCCTCCAGCCGCGAGTTTCGGGTCAAGGATGCCACCGCCACCACGGATGATTCCTCCATGCCGGACTTCCGAGTTCGCTCTCGGTCGATCCGGATCTACACCGATAGCCGGGTTGTTTTTGTGAACTCCACCGTCTTTGTTGGCGACGTTCCCATTTTTTGGTTCCCATTCATTTGGGCCAATATCAACAATTCCGGGTTCGAATTTCTGCCCGGCTATGACAGCCGTTGGGGACCTTACCTCCTCACCGCTTACAACTTCCCCATCGGCTCCACCAGTGCCCTCATGGGAAAAGTTCGCAGTGATTTCCGCGGAGAATTTGGCCCGGCCATCGGTTTTGATGCCAAAATGAAGTACGGCAAAAATGACAGAAGCTTTGGGGAGTTCATCGGGTATTACGCTCTGGATGACTCCACGAATTTCTTGGGAGGCCCCGGCGAGGCTCCCGAGGAAGATGAAATTGATGGAAGATACCGGGTGACCTTTAAGCAAAGACTTTTCCTCACGGACGATATCTATGCGACCGCGGACCTTAACCTCCTAAGCGATGTTGATTTTCTGGAAGATTTCTATCCCAATGAATTCCGCGTGGACCCCCAGCCCGACAATGTCCTCTCGGTCACCAAGTGGGATGAGTTCTACACCTTGAACCTCATCGGGCGGTTTCAGGTCAACGATTTCCAAGAAACCACCGAGCGGCTCCCCGAGCTGGTTTTTGACTTCAAACAACACCGCCTTTTTGGGCTGCCCATCTATTACGACGGAGAATCCGGGATTGCCCAACTCAGACGGGCTTTCTCGGACGAGCAATCCTTCGGTGAAACCGGTTTCCCCAACTATGAGGCTTTTCGCTTTGACACGTTTCATCAACTCACAGCTCCCACCCAGCTCTTTGGTTGGTTGAACATCAACCCTCGCGCCGGATTTCGCGTCACCTACTATTCCGAGAGTGGCACATTTTTTGAAAGCGAAGAAGCCCCACTCACCGAAATTGACCCCGACAGCGGCGAACTCGTAATCTTGGAAGACCCCGTGCGATCAGGTCCCAGCCCTCTGAACGCAGCTACCAATGACCTTGAGTCCAGCGGGCCTGTGCTTCGTCCGGTTGTGAACCTCGGCTTGGAGGTCTCCACCAAACTCTCAAGATCCTACGAAAAGATCCAATCCCGAGCCCTTGGCATCGACGGGCTCCGTCACGTCATGCAGCCATACGTAAATTTTTCCTATGTTTACAACTTCGGCCCTGCCCCAGATGAAATTCTTCAGTTCGACCGGGTGGTTCCATCCACGCAGTTGCTGCCCCTCGATTTTCCGCAATTTAACGCAATCGATTCCATCGACACCTGGGCCATAGCCCGAATTGGTGTGCGCAATCGGCTCCAGACCCGCCGTGACCAAAAAACCCATCAATATCTGACACTCGACACCTTCTTTGACGCCAATTTTGACAATCCCTACACCGACACCTCTGCCTCGAATCTCTTCAATGTGCTTCGCTTCCGTCCGGTCAGTTGGTTTAATCTGTCAGTGACGTCCCAGATCCCGCTCGATGCCCAAGGCTTCACCGAGTTTGGTACTAACTTCTTTTTTATGCCCACCCGGGATTTCAGCTTCCGAATTGGAAACCGCTACATTGATGGAAATGAGTTTTTCTCCGACAACAGCCAGGTGGATTTTTCGGCCTACTATCGGATCAACGAGCATTGGGCGGTCAGCCTCTATGAACAATACGAGTTTGTTTCCGGGATCCTTCAATACCAGCGATACATGGTCCACCGCGACCTTTCGGCCTGGGTTGCCTCCTTCGGTGCACAAGTTCGGGACAATGCCGGCGGAGACAATGATCTTGGCGTGCTTTTTGTTCTCACGTTAAAAGATGCCCCCCAAGTCACCCTCCCCATTCAGTTTGATGCGGCCACTTCGCCCATCGAACCTGGAGCGAACTGACGCTTCTGCTCCAAGGAACTCTCCCAAAGATTTAAATTATGAAACTGTGTATTATTGGCTCTGGATATGTCGGATTGGTAAGTGGCGCTTGTTTTGCCGAGGTTGGGCATCACGTCATCTGTGTGGACAACGACCAACGCAAAGTTGACAAGCTTCTGGCCGGTCAGATCCCCATTTACGAACCAGGCCTCGAAGATCTGGTCCACAAAAACGTGGCCGCCAAACGCCTGAGCTTCACCACAAACACTGAGGAAGGTGTGGATGGATCAGAGGTCGTTTTTATTGCTGTCCCGACCCCTCCCCAGCCGGACGGAAGTGTGGATCTTTCCTACATCGAAAAAGTCGCCCGCGAAATCGCGGCCGTTCTCAAAAAGGGCCAATACCGCGTGATCGTTGATAAAAGCACGGTCCCAGTCAAAACCGGCGAAAAAGTCAGCGAAACCATCCGGCGTTATAACAAGACCGATGCGGAATTTGATGTGGTCAGCAACCCGGAGTTTCTTCGCGAAGGCTGTGCCGTGGCTGACCTCATGAAGCCGGATCGGATCGTCATCGGCGGAAACAGCGAACGCGCCGTTGCCCTCATGCAAAAAATTTATGAGCCATTTATGGCCCCCGTGTTGGTCACGGATATTAATTCCGCCGAACTCATCAAACATGCGGCCAACTCGTTCCTGGCGCTCAAAATTTCTTACATCAACGCCGTAGCCCAAATCTGCGAAGCCAGCGGGGCCGATGTCGAAAAAGTGGCGGATGGCATCGGATCCGACAAACGCATCGGACGAAATTTTCTCAACGCCGGCATCGGCTACGGCGGTTCTTGCTTCCCGAAAGACATTGCCGCTTTCATCGCCATCAGCGACCAACTCGGTGTCCCCTTCACGCTCCTCAAAGAAGTCCAACGCATCAACGCCACCCAACGGGAACGTTTTATTGCAAAGCTTCGTGAGAAACTTTGGGTTCTTCGTGACAAACGCATCGCGGTCTGGGGTCTGACCTTCAAGCCGGATACCGATGACGTGCGTTCATCTGTCGCGGTGGAGGTCGTGCAAGACCTTCTCGCCGAAAAAGCCATCGTCTCCGTTTATGATCCGAAGGGTGTGGAAAAGGCCAAAGAGTTCAAGCTCGCCGAAGGTGCTCACTTTGCCGCTTCGGCCCTCGAAGCCGTCAAAGATGCCGACGCCCTCATTATTGCCACCGAATGGAAGGAATTCACCGCTGTTGATCTCAACGATGTCAAAGCCGCGATGCACACCCCTCTCATTTTTGATGGCAGAAATCTCCTCGACCCGGCCGTCGTGCGCAGCATTGGCTTCGAATACACGAGCATCGGTAGAGCCTGAGTTCAAGGGCCAAAGCGGAAATCTGATCCTAGCTTCCGGCAACCCAGGGGGATCAAGCTAATCCTCCACCACACTCAGATTATGCCCAACACTTTGTCTGCTCCCGTTTATTTGATCCACTTGGATCATGCAAACGGGAGGCTTTTTTAGGGGTTTGTTTTGCCTTCATTTCTGAAAGGTCGGAACGTCGGAGATTACAGCGAGAAATTTCCCCCTGCCGCTTGACATTCTTCGCTGCTTGCGCCACACGATTCACGTAGATGATTTCTCTGCGCCTTGCTCTGTTGTTTTCTGTTCTTTGCCAAATCACTGCGCTCCATCCATTGCGCGCTGCAGATGAGGAAGACGTCGAGGTGGAGTGGGAACCCAATATCTACCCGCATGATAATTTGTTCCCCTGCCTGATCATAGGAACGGCTCGAGCCAAGTTGCCGGAAGACTTTTTTGCCTCCTGGCAGGAGAGTCAAATCGGCGATCCGCAGGGAATGATTGGCATCATGCTTTCTGGAGCCAAAAAAGGACAAAAGGTGGAAATCGCCCTCAAAGGCACCGAATATTTCGAAGAGTGCGTGTTCAAAAGCACTTTGAAAGAAGATGCCGACGACACAATGGTGCATCCCAAAGTGCCGTATAATTTCCGTGCCTTATCCAGGCTGGACCAGCCCACCCCGGTCAACCTGACTTTTTCACTGAAGCTCGATGGAGAAGACATGGGCACAAAAACAACCACAGTCACCTTACGCTCCATAAATGACTGCCTGTTTGGTGTGGTGGAGGAACTGGACGACGAAGACAGCCAAACTTCAGATTATTCCTGGTTGTTTGCATCGTACGTAAATGAAAATCACCCATGGGTGGATAAGATTTTGAAAGAAGCCCTCGACACCCGCATCGTGACGTCTTTTGACGGATACCAAAGCAATGATCCAGACCAGGTTCTCCTCCAAGTCTTCGCTATTTGGAATGTGATGCAACGCCGTGGGATGCGCTACAGCGACATCACGACCACCAGCGTTGCAGATGAGGGTGTCTACAGCCAGCATGTCCGCTTGTTCGATGAGTCTCTTAATGCATCGCAGGCGAATTGTGTTGATGGGAGCGTGCTCTTGAGTGCCCTGCTGCGCAAAATCGGATTGGACGTCAGTCTTGTTCTTGTGCCAGGTCACATGTTCCTTGCTTTCCATTTGGATGACGAAACTGTGGTCGGATTGGAGACCACGATGATGGGATCGGATGATCTTCCTGCTCTGAAAAAGGAAAGCAAATATTTGCAGGGTGATCTGGAAGAGTTGAAAAATGAGCGTTCATTCGAAACCTTCCTCGCGGCATTGGAGGTCGGAAATCAGGCCTTGGACGAGAGTGCCGATAAATTTGAGAGTGATGAATTGACCCACCAAATCATCAATCTGAGCGCGGCCCGCGATGCGGGGATCCTTCCAATCGCCTCCGGCAGCAAGGACTAGTGTGCTGAACCGAAACATCTCATGGTCGCGATTAATTGGGCCATGATTCAACTCACAAACCGTGGGGAAAGCGCGTTCCAGCCTTGCGTGGTGCGGGTTGGCGGTGCCACCATTGTGAAATGACGAAGGATGCGATTGCTGAGGTGATGGAGAACATTGCCCGGCTCTTGGAGATCAAGGGAGAGAATCCCTTCAAATTTCGTGCCTATCTCAATGCGGCGAGGGCACTTGAGACTTTCCCGGGGGATATTCATGCCATGGCGGAGGCGGGGACTTTGCAGGAGATCGATGGGATTGGGAAGGCCATTGCCGAAAAAATTGGCACACTTTCGCAGGAGGGGCAGCTCCAATATTATGAGGACCTCAAGGAGGAGTTTCCTGCGGATATTTTGACGCTTTTTGAATTGCAGGGGCTCGGCGGGAAAAAGATCAAGGCCCTTTATGATGCTTTGGGCATCGCCTCGATTTCCAAATTGGAGAGGGCGTGCAAGGATGGCACGGTGGCGGGCCTGCCGGGTTTTGGGCCAAAATCTGCAGAGAACATTCTCCTCGCCATCGAGCAGCGCAAGCGGAGTGCCGGCTACTTTTTGTTGGATGACGCCCGTGCGCTTGCGGACGAAATCCTTGTTTTTTTGCGGTCGCATTCTGCTGTGAACATGGCGGAGGTGGCAGGAAGCCTTCGGCGGCGGAAACCCGTGGTGCGCGATCTGGATTTTATTGTATCCAGCCGAAAACCAGAAATTGTGATTGCAGATTTTGTGGCCATGGCAGCGGTGGAGCAAATACTTGCAAAAGGGCCAACCAAGGCCAGCGTGTTGGCGGCGGGCGGCATGCAATGTGATTTGCGGGTGGTTTCGAACGAAGAATATCCCTTTGCCATCGGCTATTTCACAGGCAGCAAGGAACACAATATCCGACTGCGTTCCCGGGCTCTTGATCGGGGATGGACGCTTAATGAATACCGCATGGCGGCGGAAGGCGGGGCCGATCCAGTCCCTGACATCGAAACGGAAATCGACCTCTACCGGGCGTTGGGACTTGACTTTGTGCCACCCGAATTGCGGGAAAATCTCGGGGAATTTGAAGCTGCGGAAAACGGAGATCTTCCCGAGCTCATTGAGTGGACCAACCTTCGTGGCACGTTTCATAACCACACAACGGCCAGCGATGGTCGGGCCACGTTGGAGCAAATGACACGGGCCGCTCAGGAACTCGGCCTCGATTATCTGGGCATTGCCGATCACAGCAAAAGTTCAGTTCAAGCCAATGGGCTCGATGAAAAGCGTCTTCTCGCGCAAATTGCTGAAATCAAAAAGATGAATGCCGCGTTTGGCAAAGACTTCCGGCTGTTCGCCGGAACGGAATGTGACATCAAGAAAGACGGGTCCTTGGATTTCTCTGATGAGATCCTTGCTCAACTCGACTACGTGGTGATCTCCATTCACAGCTCCTTCACACTCAGTGAGAAGGAAATGACGGACCGCATCATCCGCGCTATGCAGAATCCCCATGCGACAATGTTGGGACACCTCACAGGACGCCTGCTCCTCACTCGTGAGCCATATGCCGTCAACATTCCTGCGGTGATTGAGGCTGCCGCCGCCACAAATACGATTATTGAATTTAATGCAAATCCCCGGAGGCTGGAAATGGATTGGACGTGGTGGCCACTGGCCAGAGAAAAAGGGGTGCGCTGTTCCATCAACCCGGATGCCCATTCCACCGAAGGCCTCGCGCATTTGCGGCTTGGGGCCGAGGTCGCCCGAAAGGGCTGGCTAACAAAGGCGGATGTTATCAACACGCTCCCGCTCTCAAAAATTACTGCTGCCATCTCAATGAAACGCGGGAAAACCGTCTGATTCCAATGGGCCACGACGTGTTCACAGCCACTTGGGGAACCGCTTTGCTGATTCTTCAGCTGGCCGGAGTTTGGTATGCCGTGCATGCGGTGATGACTGCCCGCACGCCACAGTCTGCGATTGGGTGGGGGTTTGCTCTAGTGGTGCTCCCCTTGTTTGCGATCCCGATGTTTTGGATCTTTGGTCAGTCCAAATTTTCGGGATATATCTCCATTGGGGGAGGGGGCGTGCCTGATTTGGACAAGGCCGCTGCACGCACCATGGAAAGTGTTTCGCCACACCGCTCTTCCATCTCCCACAAATATTCCGATGCCGAGCATATCGCTCAGAATTTGCGCGGGCTTGGGGCTTTGAATGGAAACCAGGTTCAGCTTCTGGTTGATGGGGAGACGACCTTTGATGCGATCTTTACTGCCATTAAAGAAGCCCGTGAGTTTCTGATTGTTCAGTTTTACATCATTCATAACGATGGTTTGGGCAAACGCTTGCAGTCCGCGATCCTCGAAGCTACCAAACGCGGTGTGAGGTGTTTTGTGGTGTACGACGGTGTGGGGTCCAAGGGGTTGGATGAACACTGGACGGGTCCATTAAGAGATGCTGGCGTTTCCGTGTGTCAGTTCACGACCAACCGAGAGCTAGGCGTGCGGTTTCAGATTAATTTTAGGAACCATCGAAAGTTGGTGATTGTGGACGGAAGGGTGGCCTTTATTGGGGGGCTGAATGCGGGGGACGAATATCTGGGGCTCGGACCGCTCGGCTCATGGCGGGATACCCACATGCGCGTTGAGGGACCGGCTGCCACGGCCATGCTGATTTCGTTTTTTGAGGATTGGAATTACGCCTCTGGGGAGGTTCCTGATTTGCCAAATCATGCGGTGGCTGTTGGCAAGCAGCGGGTGATGCCATTTGCCTCGAGCCCGGCGCAAGCTTGGCCCATGGCGGCGGCTGTGTATTTGGAGGTCATCCACGATGTACGCAAACGTCTTTGGATTGCGAGCCCGTATTTTATCCCTGATCCCGCGACTCGCGTGGCCCTGGCTCATGCGGCTTTGCGTGGTGTGGATGTGCGCATCCTGCTGCCGGGAAAACCGGATCATCTCATGCCATGGCTCTCCTCGTTCACGCTTTATCCACAAATGCGGGATGCCGGCGTCCGCATCTGGCGAATGAAGGAAGGGTTCATGCATCAGAAAGTCCTCCTTGCGGATTCCGACCTGGCCATTGTGGGTTCTGTGAATCTCGATTATCGCTCTTTTATGATCAACTTTGAGCTGGCAGCACTCGTGGAGGATACAGGGTTTGCCTCGGAGGTTGAAGCCATGCTCAATGACGACTTTTCAAATTCCCGGGAGGAAGATCTCACGTTGTTTGAAAGGTCCAGCTTCCTTTTTCGCTTCAAATGTCGCATGGCATCGCTCATGAGCCCCGAGCAATGACGCCAGAGGTTTTTTCAGCCTTGGATGCCATCCCAAACATCCGCGCGGGATTTTTGGGCCGGGTGCCCGGCATCGACGTCGATGGCGAACGGGAGGAGGTTCTTCTGCGTTTGCGGGAGGCTCACCGCGCTGCTGCCGACAGTGCGGGTTTTCTGGGAATGCCATTTGCAACCGCAGAACAAATCCATGGGAACCATATCGCCATGGTCGATCATGCCTCGGTTTTTCCAGTACGTGGAGCTGATGGACTCATGACGGCAACCCCGGGGCTCTGCCTGGCCATTTATGTCGCAGATTGTGCCGCGGTGTTTTTTGCGGACCGTCATCGCCGCGCCATTGCTCTCGTCCACTCCGGGAAAAAAGGCACGGAGCAAAATATCGTCGGCCGTGCGGTGAATCTCCTCAAATCAAATTTCGGAGTCGAACCGTCCGATCTGGTTTCCGTTATCTCGCCCTGCATCCGCCCCCCCCACTACGAGATCGATTTTGCGGCGCAGATCCGTCATCAACTCGAAGGGGTGGGTGTTGTTTCGGATGACCGCACTTGCACCGCCACTTACCCGGAACGCTATTATTCTTACCGCCGCGAAAAGGGACGCACCGGGCGAATGCTGGCTCTGCTTGCGATGGAGTGAACGCACAGCGGGCTTTCCAAAAGGCCCCGGCTGCGGTTAGTTTTTGCGGCGTGAATTTGAAGGACTATTTGAAGCACCAGGCCCGGGTGGTTGATCGGGAAATGAGCCGACTTCTCCCAAAATCGGGAGAGAAGCCCTCAACCCTCCACCGGGCCATGAGGTACAGTCTTTTTGCGGGTGGCAAGAGAATGCGGCCGGTGCTTTGTCTGGCGGCGGCTGAGGCCTGTGGCGGGGAAATCTCAGCGGCCCTTCCCTCGGCATGTGCCATTGAGTTGGTGCACACGTATTCGTTGATCCATGACGACCTTCCCTGCATGGACGATGACGATCTGCGGCGCGGCAAACCCACCTCCCACAAAAAATTTGGGGAGGGGGTTGCCGTTCTGGCCGGGGATGCATTGTTAACCGCAGCTTTTGGAATTCTTGCTGAAACCAAACCGACATCCCGCTACCCTGCTGCCGATTTTGTGAGGGAGCTCGCGGAGGCGGCAGGCAGCCGGTTTCTGATCGCTGGCCAGGTGGCTGACCTTGAGGCCGAGGGTAAAAAAATCACCCGCCAACAGCTGCGTTTTATTCATGCCGGAAAAACTTCAGCGATGATTTCCGTGAGCTTGCGGCTGGGTGCCATGTCCGCGAATGCCCGACCCGCCGAAGTCCTCGCGTTGGGGGAATTTGGCAGCTCCCTTGGACTCGCTTTCCAAGTCATCGATGACATTCTGGACGTGACCCAATCCAGCGAAAAACTCGGCAAAAGCGCGGGCAAAGACGAAAAAGCCGGAAAGTCAACCTACCCGGCGGTCATGGGGCTCGATGCTTCCCGCGATGAAGCTCGCGTGCTGACGGCACAGGCCAAAGCCGCTCTTTCGATATTTGGCTCCAAGGCCTCAAGACTCCGAGAGATCGCAGATCATCTGCTCGTCAGGGATTTCTGATTTTTTCTCACAAGAGCCCCACCGGATCGACGTCCACGGCCACAAAGACGTCTTCGGGCATGGGGAGGGCAGCGAGGGTTTTGCGCACATGTCGGGCGAGGGCGCGGCCGGAAGGGCCGCGCAGGGCGACTTGGAAGCGGTGGTAAGTTTTGGCTTTGGCGAGAGGTGCGGGCGCACATTCTCCGCAGATGGCTCCCTCGGGCAGTTCGATTTTCAGTTTACGAGCCAGGGTGATCGCGCAAAATTCTGCACGTTCGATGGATTGGGAGCGCAGGGTGATAAGCACCATTCGGCGGAAGGGCGGAAACCCAAAGCTTGAGCGAAATTCAAGCTCCTGCTCGGCAAAACCTTCATAGTCATGCTGTCGGGCAAACTGAATCGAGGGGCTGAAGGGGGTGAATGTTTGGACAAACACTTCGCCCTCGACCTCGCCCCGCCCCGCCCGGCCTGAGACTTGTGTCAGCAATTGGAACGTCCGTTCGCCAGCGCGAAAATCCGGCACATGCAAACCGAGGTCGGCATTCACAATGCCCACAAGCGTCACATTGGGGAAATCGAGACCTTTGGCAATCATTTGTGTGCCTATCAGGATATCGATCTCGGCCCGCCGAAATGCCTCCAATGTTTCGCGGTAAGAGTTTTTTTTGCCCATGGAATCTGCGTCCATGCGAGCGATCCGGGCTTTGGAAAAAAGACGACGCACTGCATCTTCGACCTTCTGGGTTCCCGTCCCAGAAAACCGGATTCCCGGATCGGCGCAGGCAGGACACTTTTTTGGTGCCCGCTGAGTATGACCGCAGATGTGGCAAGCCAACGAGCCCGCATCGCGATGATAGGTCAGAGCCACCGAGCAATTCGGGCACTGACACACCGCCCCGCACGCATTGCATTGGAGGGAGGTCGAAAACCCGCGGCGGTTCAGGAAGAGAATCACCTGTTCGCCCTTCTCCAGCCGACTTTCGATGGCAAGGGTGAGAGCGGGGGCCAATAGGGAATCGCCTCCTGCACCGACCCGCCGCAGATCAAGAACACGGAGAATGGGCATGCGGCGGTCATCAACACGTTGAGGCATCACCGAAAGTCGGTATTTTCCGGTTTGTGCATTGTGCCAACTTTCGAGTGATGGCGTGGCACTGCCCAAGACAATGGCACAGGGCTCGAGCCGCGCCCGAAGAACGGCAATATCGCGAGCATGGTATCTGGGGGCCTCCTCCTGTTTGTATGAGGTCTCATGTTCCTCATCGACAATGATGACTCCCAAGTTGGCAAGCGGCGCAAACACCGCACTTCTGGCGCCAATGACGATGCAAGCTTTGCCAGAATGAATTTTGTGCCATTCGTCCCGCCGCTCGCCCTGCGACAAATGACTGTGTAGGACGGCGACTTCGCCCTGACGTTCCGCAAATCTGGCTTTAAAACGCTCGACGGTTTGAGGGGTTAAGGAAATTTCCGGAACAAGCACCAGCGCGGTTTTTCCAAGTTCGAGGGCCTTGCGGATGGATTGCAAATAGACCTCCGTCTTTCCGCTGCCGGTGACGCCATGTACCAAAATGGGCCGGGCCTCAGCCGGGGCCAGCATCGCCTCCTCAATGGCTTCATAGGCCACGCGCTGGGAATCGTTAAACAGAATATCCGTGGTTGGAAGAAAAGACTCAGAGCCATAAGGGTCACGACCCACCGGGACGGACGAGATTTCAATCCATCCATTGCGTGCCATGGTTCGAATCACGGCATCCGAAGCCCCTGACCGACTCATAATCTCGGATGCAGGCACCGCCTCACTCTCATCCAATAAAATCCCAAGCACCTCCGCCTGCCTTGGTGCCCGCTTCGCGATGGCTTCCAATTCGTCCGCAGAAAAATCACGCAGGATTTTGAGATGACGCACCAACTTTGCCGAGACATCCCCGGAGCGAACCGCCTGCGGCAACACACACGTCATAGCCGCCTCAATCGGGCAGCAGTAATAGTCTGCAATCCACCGCGCAATTTCCAACAGTTTTGGCAGGATGAGTGGTGTTTCCCCGATCACCTCTTGAATGGCACGAAGCTCACGGTTGGCTTCCTCCTCTTTAACATCCACCACAGTGCCAATCACACTTCGCGAACGAATTGGTACCTTCACCCGAGCCCCCGGCCCAATCCGGCCGACCATGTCATCTGGAATTGCATAATCCCAAGCACGGTCACCCGCCTTCTCAGGCAAAACAACAGCAACTCGGATCATTGCCGAAGCTTCTCACCACGCAGGCTTACGGAGGAAGTGTTTTTGCGGTTTGGTTGACAAAAAATCTTAAAAGCTGCAGTTGAACCACTGATGGACTTACGGATTGCTCTGAGAAGTCACTGGACGGCGAAATGTTGGGAATGGGGTTGGTGTGGCTCGGGAAGCTGGCAATGGCTTGGGGTAAAATGTGGGTGTCGAAGCCGCTGGCTGCGGCGAAACAACCGGACGAGGTGTCGGTCGGGCTTGGGCGGAACGGGTCACCAAATCAAAACTGAGCGATTGGGGTCTCCTCGAAATTCGGATACTTCGTGATCTCGGGGTGACCTGTGTGCCACTTCGCGTCAAGACTTCAAAGGTGAAGGTGTCACCCACCCGGCCCTCATGTGTGTAGGTCGTGGTATTACCATTGCGCCGCATCGAGTATAAGTGATTCGACCGTGCATCAAGAACTTTGACGGTATGGCCCCAGTAATCGTGAATTTCTTGTGTGGCCGCATCCATTCGCAAGCGAATGGTGACCGTGCCTTGAAGCTCACCCGGTGCACTTTGGCCGGGGACGACAGGATCATCCACTTGGCCAACCGCTCCCGGCCCGGGCATTCTCATCATCCGCCCTTCGATCTCATTCAAAACCACAGGTCTGTTCGGAGTGACAAACAGCGGGGAGGGATCAAAACTGTAACCCGCTTTCCTGGCAGTGAGGCTGTTTTGCCTTCCGCGTTTTAACTGCACTCGGTAAACGCCGCGGTCATCGGTGGTGGCAACCGAGATGGTTCGTCCATCGGCTACCACGGCCACTTCCGCACCGCGCAAAGGTTCTCTTTGGCCGTTGGGACGCACCTGGGTCACGATGCCCTTACCGGAGACTTGAGCAACGAGGTCTCCCACGCCGGGGTTAACCACCATGTTGTCAGGGTCTTGCCAAGGGCCCTGACCTGGATCGGGAGCCCCGGGGGCATTGCCGCCACCGCCGGGACCGGGAATGGACTGGCACCCGCTGAGGAAGGCGAGAGTGAGAACACAGAGGACTTTGGCGGCTGAGTGGAGGGATTTCATATTTGGATTTGTATTATTCAAAAGGAGTATTAAGGACAGCAAATAAGACGCCAACCCCCCTGTTTTTATTCAATTCCCTCATGGATGATTTATGCCAGGTCTCGACATTCAGGCGTTTGAAGGTTATCGAAAACGGACCATGAACACCCTGCTCACCACTATCAGCGAGGCGGTTGCCTCGGGGAATTTGCTCCCGTCCTCTGCCGAAAATATCAGGAAGCTGCTGGAAGGAAGCGAGTCTGCCGTGACGCTTGCAGCGATTGAGGAACTGGTTTCCACAGGCAACTGGGCGGAATTGGACAATCGATTTTTTCGGACATTGGCCTTTGGCACCGGGGGCCTGCGGGGCAAAAGCATCGGGGTCGTTGTGACGGCCGCCGAGCGAGGCACGCCGCAAGCCTTGGATCGCCCGGAATTTCCTTGCGTGGGCACGAATGCGATGAATTATTTCAGCATCAGTCGCGCCACTCAAGGGCTCACCAATTATGTGAAAGCCCATTTCGCAAAAACCGGCCAGGAAGGGCGTCCTTCGATTTGTATTTGTCATGACACCCGGTTTTTCTCGCGGGAATTTGCGGAGCTTGCAGCGAAAGTCATCACCGATTTTGGGTGTGATGCGTATTTGTTCGAAGGTCCCCGCTCGACCCCAGAGCTGTCGTTTGCAGTTCGTCAGACAAATTCGCAGGCCGGAATCAACATCACAGCAAGTCACAACCCGCCGGAATACAATGGCTACAAAGTTTACTTTGATGATGGGTGTCAGGTTGTGGAGCCGCATGCCAGCGCGATTATTGAGCAGGTGAATTTTGTGGTGGGGGAAACCTATGAAGCCGTGCCCGAAGCGGAACTAGGTGCCGTGATCCCGCTGGGTGAAGCCATGGACGAAACCTACATGGAACGACTCGCCACCTTGCCCCTTCAGCCGGAACTCATCAAGTCCCTGGACGGATTCCGCGTGGTTTACACACCACTTCACGGCGTGGGCGGCGTGATTATCAAACCCATGCTGACACGACTTGGCATTGAGGTCATCAGCGTGCCCGAACAGGACGTGCCGGACGGTCGATTCCCAACTGTCAAATCCCCCAACCCCGAAAACGCCGAGGCCCTTTCGATGGCCATTGCCCGTGCAAACGAAACCCAAGCAGACCTTGTCATCGCAACGGACCCTGATGATGACCGTATGGGCATAGCCGCCCGCGACGGCTCAGGGAACCTTGTTTTGCTCACTGGCAACCAAATCGGTTCAATCCTTTGTTGGCACCGCGTGAGCCGCTATTTTCACCTCGGCTTGCTCAATGATTCCAACAAATCCCGGGGCGTGGTGATCAAGACCTTCGTGACGACGGATCTCCAAAAAGTCATTGCCGATCATTACGGCGTTCGGTGTGTGGAGACCCTCACCGGATTCAAATACATCGGCGAAAAACTTGGCAAATACGAAAACGCCATTCCGTCAGAGTTGAGGAAGGATTACCGAACTCTGCCGGAAAACGTGACCCGCGATCTGCGACTTGAACACTCGTCGCTGTATCTCTTCGGCGGGGAGGAGAGTTATGGATACAGCGGCTCAGATTTTGTGCGCGATAAGGACGGCAACAGTGCTGCCGTGATGATAGCAGAGGCCGCCGCCTTCGCGAAATCCGAGAGCACCACGCTTGTCGGGCTGCTCGACCAAATTTATGCTGAGTTCGGTTTCTTTCTTGAACGCGGCGAGTCTCTCACGATGGACGGCGCCGAGGGGGCATCCAAAATTCAGCGTTTGGTGGAGTCCTATTCGACAAATCCTCCTACAGAGATCGATAACACCGCCGTCCTTTCCCTCCGCAATTTCGCCACAGAGGATATTCACGACGTTGAAGGGGATCTGATTCCAAAAGAGGGGATGTTGATCATTGAATTAACCGATGGCCGACGCGTGGCGGTCCGCCCCTCCGGCACGGAGCCAAAGATCAAATACTACATGTTTGCAAGTCAGCGTCCCGCTGCAGGAAGCACATTTTCAGCATCAGAGTTGGCAGCCATCAAACCCCAGGTCGCAGCCTCGCTGGAACGCCTCTGGCAATGGCTCAAAACCGACGCCGCATCGCGGGCGTGAGAAACGCGAAATCGTTAAGCAAGAAGTCGGCGGGCAAGGGACTGCCGCGCCCTACCCAGAAAAGCTGACGCAAGAGCGAAGCGCCCCCTGGATTGGTAGGGCGTGGCAGTCCCATGACCGCCGACTTTCAATCATTTTTCAGCATCTCGATATGTTGCTCAATCTCTTTGGTGACTTCGGCAATTGATTTCTGCTGAATTCCATGTGTTGTGGGCCAGAAGATTTCGTTTGCGGAAAGAGACTGGAACTCCCATGGGTCTGCAGGAAAAAAGGCATCAACTCCGCGCTGCTTCATCATTACGAACGTGCGTCCAGAAGCAAGAGGTAGCCCCTCTTGATCCAGACCGTTCGGCATAAGAGAAAATATTCGAATTTTTGTCTTCTTGGTTTGGTCGAACGGAGCAACTCTCCGAAAAATCTCCCGTTCAACGGTGGCTTCTGCACTTTGCAAGGTAATCCCTTCTGGTGTCGTTACCGTGTGCACCTTCCCAACATTGACAATGGCGATGATGTCCACATCAGACCATCGTTGCTCAAGAGTGCGCAATACATACGTCATCGCAGAGACAACGGTGCCACTAAGGAAAAAGATGACAATAAAACGGAAAATCATAGTGTTGAGATTTTAGTGAGGGGCAGGGGAGAATTGTTTCTCCATTTCGTGTCAGTAACTCATTTCTTCCCGTTTTGGATCTCCAAGGAAATTTTCTCCACATCCACATACGCATTCTGAAACCAATAGGCTTTCCCATCAATGATTCTTCTCAGCGATACCGGACTCGTCAGAATGTAGCGGGAATCCGATAATGGTCGAAGAAAAGCGAGATGGGAGCCGTTGGAGATTACGGAATTGGCTTCGTTCTCAATGGTAAATGTTGCCGGAAGTGTGCCCACAAGGATTCGCCTCGTCTCCGCAGTCGCCCGCTGCTTGAACATCGTCAGGTCAATAGAGGCATCATTCATGCGTGACGGCTTTGCATCTTGAATCTCAATCACGGCAATGACGGACGCAGACTCAATAAGCTCTGCTTGGGAAATACTGTCAGAATCCCCCGCGAAGAGAACTGATCCGAAAAGGACAAAGCCGAATAAAGGAATTATGCGTGCCATTTTTCCCATTGGTGTGCTGCTGGAAAGGAGATCGGTAGCTTTTTGATTTGAAAGAGTCAATATCTGAACGGAATTATCAGGAATCATAGGATCAACCGAGGACCCATCATCGTATGCTGCAAACTGGGATTGGCGGCATCTTGCCGCCGTCTCAATTCTCCACCGTGTCAGAGTGCCGAACCCCGGCGCCCTTCACTCCCTGCCCACAACATTTTCCGTGTTTTCTGGATGCCATAAACCAATTCCACCACAATCAATCACCTGCATGGGATGACGCGCGCAGGTGCAATGGACCTATGCCTTCTTGGATCGCACTTAATCACATGGTCTTACTGACAACCTCAATTTTCTTGAACAGGGGTCTCCGTGCGGCTAAAAAAGCTCAATGAGCCTCCATGGACGCAGACTGTCCTTCCGTGTCGCATTTGTAGGAGCTATACAACGCGCTGAATTTGTAGGCAAAATACAGCGTGTTGCTCAATAATACTGTTCGCCCAAGTCTAACACGCCATACCAAAAGATATGCCATTGTTTCCTGGTTTCGAGTGGGACGGTTATTTCTGGACGACAACCGCCATTATTCCTGCGTGGGGAGGATACCAAGCGAGAGAGGGTGCATACGGCGGGCAGTCGAGCGATTTGCCCGCGATCGGGTTGATCAGAATTGTCTTTGCGCCAGAGGGTAGAGACGATTCGCCTATGCGGCCCGAAGAGGTTTCACAGGTGCAGTGGGCTATTGAGCATGGAGGCAGCGTCGAGGCGGCAGCGGCTCAAGCTGTTTTTGCCCAGTATCCTGAATGGCAGGCGGACTTTCATGAGGATGAGGTTGCAGAGTTCATGCCGGATATCAAGACCACCGCTGACCTTAAGAAGCTCATGGGGATCACGAGCATCAACGTCCATCAGATATCTGCTTCAGGGCTGGCTTACATTGGGATTGAGCTTGGATGCACATGGGATGTTGAGCACGGCATTGGTGTCTTGCTTCACGGCACTCGGGTCGTTGACGTTGGCGGGGCTGATACCGCCATTCTCCTTTGGATCGCTAAGCTCGACGCTGAAAAGCAACAATAAAGATGAAAACTCGCGACGGCCAACCAAGGGCGAACAAAACGGATGAAGGCAACGGCTCGTATGGCATCTGCCGTTTCATCGACTCCTCCCGCTCGCCGTTTCCTGATCCGAAGCGTTCGGGAAAAATATGAAACTCACTTTACTTCTGTTTTGTGGAATGACTTTCAGCGTGCTGATATTTGCGCAGACAACTCAATATTCCTATGACTGGAAACTTCATGAGAAATTGATCGATGAGCAATTCGAAAAGAACTGCAAGAAGGATGTTCTGTTGTGGGAGAGGAAGGTCATAGAAGCCATCTTGCCCAAGGAGAAGGCGGATGCCTACATGAAGCAATTTGCGGCAGGCATGGCTTCCAACACGGGTTTGATCATGATGGAAGGCGGCAACAATCACTGGTTGGAGTTGGCCTACGCCAAGGGCTATCAGATGAAACTGATCTTCCGTCGTGGATACCTTGAGGGGTTGGTGAAGTCCGGTGAGGACCCTAACGTGATAAAACCAATTAAGTAAATAATCCAGAGCAATCGAGTTAATCCCTGTCCCTGTGGGGCTTTTGTCACAGAGCCTGATTGCACACCATCACCGTGGACGTAAAAATTATGAAGCTCATTTCGATCATCGCCGCTATTCTCAGTCTCCTTGCGTTCACGCCGCTCGCGCTTGCAACCTCGCGTATTTACAGCACGATAGATCAGATCATCGCTTCCTCCGATATTATCGCCGTCATCACTGTCGATAAATCGAATCAGGAAAGCAGGATTATGCGGACAAAAACGCAGCCTTTTGGGTATGCAACTGCCGCGCGAATCCAGAAAATAATTAAAGGAAATATATCCGAACCGTTTTTGATCCATCATGCGTCTGCTCGCGATGACAGTCTTTTCCAGCAAGGCACAGGGGACTACCTGGTGTTTTTGAAGCGACAGGATGACAAATTCGTTCCAACAGATGGATGGCCTTCGTCGAAGCAAATTCTCGAAAAGAAAGTATCTGGATGGAGCGACATGCATCGCTTTGGTAAAGAATTTGAACACTTGGAAACCGTAATTGAATACATCAAGACAAAAAGGTAACCAGATGATTCAGGCAGCTGTGCTCCCTGGCAGATCACAAGATTTTCGGAATAAATATAACTATGCGTCACTTCACCCTTTTTTTGATTCTCTGCGGAGCGGTTCTTTCCCTCCATGCTCGTGCTGTCCGGACGTGGAGCTACGAAGAGTTGATCAAGGCCTCAGATCTTGTCGCCATTGTGGAACCCATTTCGACCGAATCAACAAAAGATATTTTTCCAGCATCGTCCTCTGGCCGCCCGCAAACAGATATCGTAGGACAAAACACATCATTTAAGATTCTTGCTACTCTGAAAGGAGATACACAAAAGGACGCCACAATAAATGTTCTTCATTTCGTCTACTCTCCTGATGTGCTCATGATTGCCAATGGAGCACGTTTCGCTCATTTTGTTTCTGGTCCACTCCAATTCAGAAAGCAGGTATTGCAGGACGAAAAAGAGATTGGAGGAATTACCGTTTACTCGGAGCAACCTGTGTGGCTTGCCTTTTTGAAGAAGATGGAAGATGGGCGATTTGAACCTGTTACACCACACTACGATTCTACCGATTCATTTCGAGAACTGCATCAGGCCTCATTCTTTACCCCAACCAAAACAAAATAATCCGACCGATGGACAAACTACCATCCCTTCGGGACTTCTGTCACATCCTGTTGCGGGGGCTGCGCGCCAGAAGCAAATGGCAGCTGGTCATCGGGGACGGCAGAATATATCCTCTTCTTTCATGCCGACAGTGCTTTCACAAGTCCTGACAATCTGCTTAGCGATTGGCATCACGACCGGATTCGCTGCGGATTATTCTATAATCGACTGGGAGAACGCGTATTGGGAGCCAACGACCGAGAATAAGGCGGAATTTGCAGTCACGGTTACAGCGGAGTATAAAAACGGCCTTCTTGATACCGATACCTTCTTGATGCGGTATGCTGGGGAGAAAGTGAGCGCAAACACAGATGGAACAAAAACATTCCGTGGTTGGTGGGGCCGTGGGAGAAGTGGACGCCGATTTTCTGGGTCCGTAAACATAAAGAATATTTCAGAACAGGGAATTGTGATTCGTGCTTCGTTGACATATGAAGGCAACAAATGTGATGAAGAGTTCACTATTCCTTGGATTTCGCAAAAGGCAGCAATTGAATCAAATGGATTCGCGATTCGGGCAGCTATCGAATGGAAAAAATAATGTCTAGCGAACCAGTCGACCTAATCTCTGTCCCTTTGGGACTCTCGGCATACCTCCTGCTGATTCCACTTCGCGGGCAGGAGGAATGCCGAAAGCAAGCAGCGATAGGTCACTGGGGTCGGAAATAATATGAAATCCCTCAGAGCAATCCACCTTTATCTTGGCTGTATTTTTTCCCCGATGCTGTTATTTTTCGCAGTATCAGGGATATGGCAGACATTCCGACTGAATTGGCCTGGTTATGGACAGACAAATACGATGTCATTATTATCTACCATCCATACGGGAGCGCAACTGAAGTTCGGAGAGCCTGCTACACTTTCCAGCATTTATCTGAAGTGGTTTGTTGTCGCCATGTCGATCTGCTTCATCGGAACAATAGTTCTCGGGATTGTGATGGCATTTAGATATGGACATCGCAGGACTGCGACGTTGTGTTTGATCGGAGGTGTGGTTGTTCCGATGATTTTGATTTTCTTAGCTTTTATGAAATGAAAAACTCCGAACGGGCCGTCCAGCCAACCCCCACCCGCACCACGCTCCGGCCACGGAGCGCCCCACTGGCAGGGGCGGCGGACATTGGGCAATGAAATCTATTTTTCTTATTTGCGTATTCCTTATATCTGAAAGCAGTTCCTGGGCACTTGAACCTCGGCCGAGTGATGCATCTTCAGATCCAAGATCAAAGATCATAGCCTCAGAAGTCAGTTCCATTTTTCTCCAAGAGCGGAACGGTAAGGGTGAAGACGAAAGGCAGACAACCATTTCAGATCAGAAGATGATCGGCCCTCTTCTTCGTCGTTTACAGGAGGCCGAGTTTGTTGGTGTTACTTCAGAGATGAATCCAGATCCCCCCTGGATATTCTGCAGTGTAAATGTTGGGGACTTGCGAGGAATCCCCCGTGAAGCCGGGCTGGCAATATTTGTGAGAGATGATGATACCATTTTCCTGGGCTCATGGACTGATTCGAGTGGGCATCGATATCAATACAGGGCTCATGGACT
>JBGTLQ010000330.1:0-35611 GCA_041744075.1 Terrimicrobiaceae bacterium | reverse complement strand
AAATTCAAAAAAGTCTGCAATCCGTGGTTAAAAGTTCCTGATTCTTGGAATTTCAGTTCCCTTCATGCTCTTCAAGCTCTTCATGGTGAAACTCTTTCTTTCCAATCTTATGTCTTCGGTCGAGCGCGGAGAAAGGTAGGAACATCAAGATCTTCGCCTTCAACGATGGTGGGTTCACTTTTTTCGAAGCGTCCGCGTGCGGCGGGTTCGAATTGCAGGGTTTCCTGACGGACTTTGGTTGAGGCGGTTTTTTTGGTGGGTGCTGACGGCGTGCTTGGGGTGCCTGACTGACTCAGGACAGGAGGCGGGGGTTCCTCGTCATCAGCAAATAGGCGTCCGGGAGGGCTGGGGCGGAGCGGGTCCGGTTTTTGGTCCGGTGCAGGGGATGCCGGGATTTCCTTTTTTGCGACCTTGGCTGGCGTGAATTCGGGAGCGGCTTTGGGCTCTGGGGCTGGGCGAGCGACTCTTACTGGTGTCACGGTCGTGGGGCCTCCCTCATGGTTCCCAAAGACGGTGACTGTGACCGGGCTGGAGGCGGTTTTGGTCACTGACACGCTAAGGAACAGATGGGCATCATCGGGCACGTACTTCGAGGTTTCGCGCATGATGGCTGCCGTTTCTGAAAATGAGAGGGTGGGCGGTCCGCCGACATGGACAATGACGGCATGGGCATCATCCAACATGCGTCCACGATCAAGAAGCGGACTCTTTAACGCACGCTCCACGGCTTCATGGGCACGGTTGTCCCCCTGCCCCTCTCCCCGCCCGAACAAAGCGGAGGGCGAGCCTTCCCGCAGAACGGACAACAAATTTCCGAGGGTGACGGGCATGGGCCCGTCGCCATTAAGCATTTCCAAGAAAGAGGCGACACATTCGGTGAGGAGGCGGTCGGCGGCTTCGAAGGTTTCGCTGATGCCTTCGCGGGGCGAAGAGAGATCCGCCATGCGATCATTTTCAAAACGGATCACAGCGTGAGCATGACGCTGCAATGCCGCCTCAGCTTCGGCGGCTTGGGCGGCCCGGCGGCGGCCTTCAAAAGAGAAGGGGGTTGTGACCAAGGCGAGGACAAAGGCTCCAGCCTCTTTTGCGGCTTCGGCAACGACGGGCGCGGCCCCTGATCCCGTTCCGCCGCCTAGTCCAACAAGCAGGATCACGGTCGAAGACGCCTCGACGGCAAACCGGATTTCTTCAAGGGATTCCTGGGCGGCTTCAAAGCCCACTTCGGGATCACCCCCGGCTCCAAGGCCACGCGTGGCACGCGGCCCCAGATTGGATTTGCGGGGGGCGACCGCTGAGGCCAAGGATTGCGCATCGGAGTTCATGGCCACGACCTCGGCGAGGCCGGGCGAATTCATCACCAGGCGATCTGCCAATTGAACGCCCGCGTTGCCTATTCCGATAATTCTTGCGGGCAGCGAGGCCCGGGGAAATTCGTTTTTCGGGTAGGGCAGCATGGTGATGGGTTACCTTCTGCTGAAAATCCCCCCGATTCGGCCAAGAATCGAGCCTAAAAGTGTGGGTTCCTCCTCCTCGGCCATTCGGGCTTGAACAAAACGAACGACACCAATGGCTGTGGAGTATTGCGGGTTGTTGAGGATCGACTTGGGTCCCGAAACACCGGCATCGCGTGCCAGATGAACCGGCATTTCAAAGATGGACTCCGCAACTTCCCGAATTCCTTTCATCAAACTGCATCCCCCCGTGAGGTAAATACCAGCCCCCAATTTGTGGGAAGGTGTCTCGGCGGCGACCTGCTTTTGGATCAAGGTAAAAATTTCGAGCACACGCGCATGCATAATCGTATTCAGCATTTCCCGCTCAATCTCCTTGCCGGAAAACCCGGCATCATTTTTCAGGCTGATCATTTCACCAGGCACGGATTTCCCAATCAGGGCGGACCCTTCATCGACTTTCAGTTTCTCAGCGCGGGTGAGTGGGATCCGCAGGCCGAGCGAAATATCATTGCTCACATGGTCACCCCCCACAGCCAAAACTCCGCTTTGTTTTACGACCCCATCCGCAAAAACAATAAAGTCAGAGACACCCCCGCCGATATCAATCACCACGGCCCCGAGTTCCCGCTGATGGTCATTCAACACAGCGTGGGAGGATGCGAGGGCATTCGTCACGACCTGATCAATCTGCATCCCGTTTTCTTCGATGCAGCGCAGGGTGTTTTGCAGGCGGGTTTTGACACCGTGGATGATGTGAAAATCAGCTTCCAACCTTCGCCCAACGAGCCCTACCGGGTTGATGACCCCTTCCTGGCCGTCCACGTAGTAGTGTTGGATGATCGAGTGCAAGAACGTGTTTTCCGTGGGGATGTTGACCTCTCGAGCCTTGATGGCGACTTCGTTCAAATCATCCTCATCAATCTCCAGTCGCTCACTCGGAATGGCCACCGCACCCCGGCTGTTAAAGCTGGCAATGTGGCTCCCAGTGACCGCCACCGACACGTCTTCAATGCCGACATCGCTATTCGCTTCGGCCTCGGCGAGGGCGTCGTGCACGCATTCTGTGGCGATGGCAAGATCCACGATCTCCCCTTTGCGCACGCCACGTGAGGGGGCCATACCAACTCCCAAAATGCGCAACTCGGTGTCACGACCGGACTCGGCCACCACCGCGCACACCTTGGAGGTTCCCACTTCGACTCCCACCAGAATGTCGTTTCGTGCCATCAGTTCTTGGAAGATTTTTTTGAAGGTTTTTCTGCGGGCTCGGTTGGAGGCATTGACGCCATCACAAAGGTGACCGGAGTATTTCGGCGAACCATCAGGTTCACCGAGTCGAGCACACGTCCGGTCTCGGCACAATGAAGCAGCAACTTTTGCAGGCGGTCCAGTTGTTCACCTAAATCCTCGGTGGCAAATTGCACCCGCGCGTTTTGGTCATTGATCACTTCAATCCGGTAGCCCCGGGAAATATCCATGGACCGTATGCGAAGCAGGGAATCAGGTCGGGCGGCAACTTCGGCAAGCAGCAAAAGGCCCATACGGAGATCCTCGCTATGGAGAGGTTCCCCCTGCTGGATATTATCACTCTGGACACCGTAAATGATGGGAAGGTGGAGGTGTTCGGGCTGAATACGCCGTGGACGCATCAACAACCCCGCGGCATCCACCAGCAGAGAATCTGGTGAAGTGGTCGGATCAGCCACATCTGTTCCCGAGGCGATCCATCCCACAGGGGTCCGGGCCGTCACATTGATCACGAGCCGGTCAGGCAATATCCGCTCAATCCGAACATCCGCAACCATGGGCACGTCCCGCAGGGTCTTTTCAATCGCTGAGAGATCAATGGAAAAGATGTTGGTTCCCTCACGCAGACCGGTTTCAGAAAGCACCTCCTCACGCGTCAAGACATGGTCGAGTTCCATGTCAATGCGTTTGAGAATATAATCCGGGTTGGAATAAAAAAAACGGTCAAAGGCTTCGCGGGCTCCATAATAGGCTCCGCCGGCAAGGACAAACAGAAACATCAGCCGGAATACCCAACCCCAAAGCTGTTGCCGTCGCCGACGTTTGGCGGAGGACGAGCGGGTGGTGACCTCCAGCAAATAGTCAGCAGCAGACGCCCTGTTTAGGCGTCTGTTATGTGGTTTTCTGGATGATCTGACTGGCATGAAAAACTAAGTAAAACGTTTGTGAGAAATCTCTGCGATACGATCGCAAAGAGCCGGAAAGGATAACCCAATCACAGAAGCTGCTTTCGGCAGCAGACTGGTTTCTGTCATTCCCGGGATGGTATTAATTTCCATCACATTCAGTGACCCGTCGGCAGCGAGCAAGATATCCACCCGCGAATAAACTTCCAGCCCCAACGCGCGATGCGCATCCAAAGCCGCTTTCTGGACAGCCTGTGTGGCCGCCTCCCCAATCGGGGCCGGAACATAATAGTCGGAAGCACCCTTTGTGTATTTGTGCTCGTAATCGTAAAACCCTTCGTGAGGAACAATCTCGATGATGGGCAACGCCAAATCGCCAAGAATTCCGACGGTCAACTCGCGTCCCACAAAAAAATCCTCAATAAGAACTTGATCATCAAAGCGAAGGCAATCCTCCAGCGCGGCCTTGGCGTCGGCGGGTGTCTTAACAATATGGACGCCGACACTGGAGCCCTGTCGTGGGGCCTTGAGCACGAAAGGGGGGGCTTTCGGCAACGACTCTCCCGACCGGAGGATGCACCATGCCGACGTCGGCACACCCGCAGCGGCAAAGCGTTCTTTCGAAAGAATTTTGTCGAAAGCTATGCGACTCCCTTCAGCCCCTTCTCCCGTGTAAGGAACGCCAAGCTTGTCCAAGATTTCCTGAAGCTGTCCATCCTCACCGAAAGTGCCATGGATCATGTTAAACACAAGATCGGTTCCTTCGGGCACTTCGACGTCGATACCAATCACGTCCACCAATTCGACGTCAGCACCTGCTTCACTCACGGCTTTGGAAACCGCCAAGCCAGAACGCAACGAAACTTCTCGCTCGGTACCGGGACCCCCCATTAGCACTGCCACTTTTTTGCCTTTTAAAAAATTACTCATAATCTTGCTCTTCACTTTACGGGGCCTCGCCCACGATTTGCACTTCTGTTTCCAAAATAATCCCCCGCTCGCGCGCGGCGGCGGCCTTGATCTCGTCAATAAGCGTCAGAATTTCTTCCGTGGTGGCCCCACCATCGTTCACAATAAAATTCCCATGCACCTCGGAAACGCGGGCCCGGCCGACCGTGAAATTTTTGAAACCAAGTTCATCGATCAGTTTGCCGGCAGGCATGCCATCAGGGTTCTTGAAAATGCATCCCGCACTGGCAGCGACCGGTTGGGACAATTTGCGCTTCTGCTCGCTTTCGCGAATCGCTTCCTCGATGGCTTCCTGGGTGGCCGGCTCACCGCGAAGGGTGGCTGAGAGGGCAAAATTCTGACGGAGCGTCGGCACCTCGCGGTAACGAATTTCCATTTCTGCTGGCGTGCGGGTGAAGATATTCCCATCCTGATCGCAGTAACGAATCTGCACGACCTGCTCAAAAGTTTGCACACCCATCGCACCCGCATTCATGCGCAGCCCGCCGCCAAGGTTTCCAGGAATGCCTTCCATCCACTCAAATCCTCCAATACCAGACTTGCGGGCGATGCCCGTGAGTTGCTTGAGCTTTAATCCCACTCCGGCGGTGATTTCATGGCCGCGGATTTCGGATTTGGCAAATTCCCCACGGGCCAAATAAGCCACCACCCCGGGAATTCCCCCATCACGAACCACAAGGTTCGAACCACGCCCCATCACCATGAAGGGAATATTTTCATCAAAACAATACCTTACCAACTCGGTGAACCCATCCTCAGTTTCGGGCTCAACCCAAAACTGCGCCGGACCGCCGACCCTCATGGTGGTATGACGCGCCAAGGGTTCGTGCAGGCGTATCAGCCCCGGCCCCATCACAGAGACCAGGTGGTCACGGAGGGTCAGATCCGCGAGCAGTCTTGCGCCGGCTTCATGGATATTCCCGGCCCCAAGACTCAGGACCAAATCCCCCTCCCGAAGCTCGTTGGCCAGGCCTTTATGGATTTTTGTGAGATCGGGTTCATGAAAAATATGGGCATGTCCATGTGCTTTGGCAGCCTCGACAATCGTCAGGCCTGAAACGCCAGGAATCGGCTTCTCGCTGGCAGGATAAACATCAGCCACAAACACAGCGTCAGCCCCATCAAAGGCTGTCGCAAAAGCATCCTTCAGAGCAAGAGTGCGGGAATAGCGGTGCGGCTGAAACATCACAAGGACTCGTTTCCAACCCCCTGTCCGCGCGGTTGCCACGGTGGCAGCGATTTCCGTCGGGTGGTGGCCGTAGTCGTCAACCAACAGGTTTGCTGCACTCTGATAGCGGACCTCAAAGCGGCGTTTGGCACCACGAAAGCTTTCCAAGGCGGAAGCAATGCCCTCCATGGGTGCACCCAACTCGGAGGCCAATGCCACCACTGCCAGAGCGTTAAAGGCGTTATGCCGGCCAGGAATGTTCAGCACGATCTCTCCAATCTCGACGCCTGATTTGAGCACAGTAAAACGAGACGCAAAATTTTCGACGGTGATCTCGATGAGTCGATAAAGATTCCCCTCCCCTTCTCCGTAAGATACCGCTCCGGGATGAGAAGCACACACGCGAGTCGCCCCGGCATCGTCGCCAAAATAAACCACCCGGTTCCGTGTTTGCCCCACCAACTTCGTGAAGACGGCATCAATGGCCGCAAGATCCCGATAGAAGTCCAAGTGCTCAGGCTCAATGTTTAGGACAATGGCGGAGTCAGGGTGATAATTGATCAGCGTCCCGTCACTCTCATCGCCCTCAGCCACAAAATACTCTCCCTCGGAATCCCAGCGTGCGTTGGTGCCAAGGATTGGAATTTCTGCTCCAACATAGTGAGAGGGCTTGAATCCACAATGACGCAAAACATGAGCCGTCATCGAGGACGTGGTTGTTTTCCCATGCATGCCACAAATCACGATCCCCTTCTTGCAGGCCATGATCGCAGCCAGAGCATCTGCGCGTCGGAACATCGGCAAGCCGAGCCTCACAGCCTCATCATAAGCAGCATTGCCAGGCTTGATCGCCGATGAAAAAACCACCACGTTCGCATCCTGAACATTTGCTGCCGCGTGAGGGATCGTGAAGGACAGCCCCTTGCGCTCCAAGCGTTCAACTTCCACAGTGTCCACTTTGTCAGACCCGCTCACCCGATGACCCAAAGCCAGAAGCAGGGAAGCAATACCGCTCATCCCAGACCCCGCAACCCCAATCAAATGGATGCGCGCTGGCGGACCTGCCACAAAAGCTTGGAGTTCGGCGGGTGTCATTTTTGAGATTCGTGTTCGGCGACAGCACGCTCGGTTTCGAGGGCCACATTTAGGGCCGCATCTTTTGGCATGATGGCGGCCGCGGCGGCTGCCATGGTGGCACGCCGGTTGTCGTCAGATAAAACATTGGAAAGCAGCGCAGCAAATCGATCGACGGAAATTTCGTTCTCCGGCAACAGCTCGGCGGCCCCCGCCTTCACGAAGATTTTTGCATTGGCCGTCTGATGGTCATCCGCAGCGAAGGGATAAGGGATCAGAATCGAAGGCAATTGGAAGTGTGAGAGTTCGCTCAGACTGGCGGCGCCTGCTCGGGAGACAACGAGGTCAGCTGCCGAATAAAGTTCTTCCATGCGGTGATGGAAAGGGGCCACGTAATGAGGGATCCCCTCTCGCTGATAATTGGCAGCGGCGAGGCGATCGTCTTTCTCGCCGGTCAGGTGAATGATTTGAAATGGCAACTTACCCAGCAGTGGCACCACTTTAAACAAGGATTGGTTGACGCCAGCAGCTCCCTGGCTTCCGCCCATCACCAAAAGTGTGGGACGATTCGTCTCTAATTTTAATCGTCCCAAGGCCTCAGCTCGATCAAGCCGTTCCCCCAGATTGCGACGAACGGGAGTTCCGGTAACCGCACAATCGCGGCCAGGAAAACGGGCGGAGCATTCGGAAAAACCAAGCAGAACCCTCGTCGCAAAGCGAGCTGCCAATAAGTTTGCCCGTCCGGGGATGGCGTTCGACTCATGAATGAGCGTCGGCAATTTTTGCAGCCGTCCGGCAAGAAGTGGAGGCGTTGATGTGAATCCTCCCATCCCGAGGATCACCGAGGGACGGAATTTACGGTAAAGCCCGCGGCAATATCCCATACTTTCCCATGACCTGCGGAGAAATTTTACGAATGCCGGAGAAAGCGGCGACGGCATGCCCACGGAGGGCAGCTTTTCGAATCGGAATTCCGGGTGGGCTTTCAGGGCGAGGCTGTCGATTCCCTTCTCGGAAACGATGAGCAAGATTTCATGACCACGCTCCTTGAGCGACTCGGCCACGGCAAGTCCCGGGAAGAGGTGTCCCCCCGTTCCTCCGCAGGCAATGACAGCTTTGAATGGTTGACTCACAATCGGCAATATTGTTGCGCCCTTCGAAGGGCAGGTGAAACAGTGGGGGCAAATGGTTGGCCATGCCGATGAATACTCACCAGCAATCCCACCAAGAAAAAACACATCACCAGGCCGGATCCTCCGAAGCTGATGAATGGAAGCGGCATGCCTTTGTTGGGAATCAGAGAGGTTGTCACACCAATGTTCACAGCCGCCTGGACAACCAACATCATCACACACCCAAATCCAAGCAAAACACCAAAACGCTCACGCGCGTTGAGCGCGATTTGTGTGCCACAGATAAAAATGATCAGATAACAAACCACGGTTGCCAGCGTGAACTTTAGCCCAAGTTCCTCTCCAATCATGGGAAAAATAAAATCCGTGTGGGCATAAGGGAGATAAAGCATCTTTTGCCGTCCCTCACCAAGCCCCAACCCATCCACCCCCCCGGATCCAAAAGCAATCAGCGCCTGCCATTGTTGAAGGCCTTCTCCCAGCCGGTATTTTGCTGGATCCATAAACGCAATCAGACGTGCCATGCGCTCATCAATGTGCGTGGCGAGGTAGATGATTCCACCAAGTCCAATGGCGAGCATTGGCAGCAGCCACTTGAGGCTTGTTCCGGCAAGAAACATCACCCCAAGGCCAGTTGTCATAAGCAAAGCCGTGGTTCCCATATCAATTTCACAAAGGATTGGCACAGCAAGCAAACATAACCCTGCGAGAGGAATGACAAACCCATGCCAAAAGGACCCGGCGCTCAATTCATATTTCTCAAACCACCAGGCAAGAAACATCAGGGAGGCAATCTTGGCCATCTCACTGGGCTGAAAATTGGTGATGCCAAGGTTAACCCAGCGGCTGGAACCATTGATTCGCATCCCAATCGGCGGAATAAAACAAAGGACCAGCAACACAAAGGCCACACCAAACACGGCTGGCCACCACTTGCGCCACATCCGATAATCAAAACATCCGACGAAGATGGCGACACAAAGCGCAATGCCAAGCCAGATTCCCTGACGCTTCACAAAGTAATACATGTCGCCACGACTTTCCTGAGCAAACGCCGCCGTGCTCGAAAGCATCACCAAGCCAAGGCAGGTGAGCCCGGCAACGGTTAGCAAAAGAAAATAAATGGCGTGGCGGTGCATAGTGATTTGGACCAGCTGAATAGGAGGTTCCAAACAGCAGACCGTTCTTCCGCTGGGACCAACCTGTCAGCTATCCTTAGTTCCCCGGTTTCGGGATTTTTAATTTCTGTCCGATCTGGATTTTTGTGGGGTCTTCAATGTTGTTGATGGCAAGGAGGGCCTGATAACTCACGTCATACCGCTTCGCGATGGAGTAAGGATTATCCCCTTTTGCAACTGTGTAGGTGCCATCAGCAGGCAGAGTCTCAGCCGCAGTAGAGGCAGCCTCAGGTTTTGGTTTCGAGGCATCGATTGGCTTGGCCACCGAGGAGATAATCCCTTTGGATGCGGAAGCTTTGGTGATCGTCGGTTTGTCGGCCACCTTGGCGACCACTTTGGTTGTTGTCGCCGCTGGCTGGCTTGCTGCTTTGGCGGGTGAACCGGTGGGCGCAACAATAAGTACCTGCCCCACACGAATCAGAGATCGTGAGGTGATTCCATTGGCTTTCTCGAGTGCTTCCACAGTTGTCTTATACTGAGTCGCTATTTTACCGAGGGTTTCACCCGCAACAACCGTGTGAGTCCCCTCCGCATTTTTGGGGGTCTCCGGCGCTTTGACGATGGGCGCGTCTGGTTCAGCATTGGAGGGCGCAGTGGGGAGTGGACCCTCAATAGCCGCCGTGGGCTGAGACGCTTGTTTCGCCTTGATGGAGTTAAACGCAAATACGCCGGCCACAGCAATAACATGCAAGATCAACACCACAAACAGGGCATGCGAAAACCGCATGTTCGGCTCAGCCTCCCCTTCGTAGTCTTCAATCTCATTGTCATCCGCGGCAGCTCGCGCGCGCAACTTCGGACTCGCCGTGCGAGTTTTGGTTGGTGGCCGCTTTAGTGGCATTTTTACGGTTCTTCGTGCTTTCATTGTCACTCCTGGTTTTTTGTTGTTTGAAATTTGGGTGTGGTGTTCAAGGCCATCACAGCCTGTTTAAAAAGGTTCCCTCGTTCTCCATAATTGCGAAACATGTCAAAGGAGGACGTGCCGGGGGAGAACAGCACCACGTCCCCGGCCTCGGAAATCTCGGAAGCAGATTTAACGGCCTCATCCAATGAAGCGGCCAGACGGGTGTCAACACCCGGCCAACTTTTCTGGATCCGCTCCTTCATTTCCCCAATCAGCACGGCGGCTTTGACCCGTTTTTTCACGAGCGCATGCAGATCATCAAACTCGAAGCCCTTGTCCTTGCCTCCTGCAATCAAAAGAATCGGACGATCGTGCGAAAGAATCGCCTTTTCCACGGAATCCAAGTTCGTCGCTTTGGAATCATTGATCCAGCGAACCCCATCCAGTTCCCGTACAAATTCGCAGCGATGAGCTGGTGGCGCGTAGTTGCCAATGGATTCGGCAAGCTTTGCGAGATCCACGCCAAAAGACAACCCCATCGCAAAGGCGGCCATCAAATTTTCTGCATTGTGGACTCCGGGCAGTTGCGTTTCTCGCTGATCAATCAGCGACTTGTCCTCAAACGCAATCTCCGTGCCGCGAAGCGTAAAGTCAGCATCGTCCGTGTAAGCGGAAAAGGTGATTCGTTTCGCAGACAAGGCCGGCAGTTCGGAGAGGGCGTTCACAACCGCATAATCATCAACCGTCTGATTTTCAAAGATTCTCAGCTTGGCATTTCGGTATTCTTCAACCCCGGGGTAACGATCCAAGTGGTTGGGGCTAAGGTTAAGCCATGCCGAGATATGAGGCCGAAAGCTGCGAATGGTCTCCAACTGAAATGAACTCACCTCGAGGACCATCACATCCAGCACATGGCTCTGACGGACAGCAGAAGCAAATGGCAGGCCGATGTTGCCACTCGACATCGTTCGCACCCCGGCACCCTGCAACATGACCGTTGTGAGTTCGGTGGTTGTCGTTTTACCGTTGGTGCCGGTGATGGCGATTACCGGGCACAAGCATTCTTCATAGGCGAGTTCCAGCTCACCAATGACCGGAATATTTTTTTTGACCACGTTGGTTACCAGTGGAACCACAGGGTCGATGCCAGGACTTAATACACAAACATCGTAATCGATGGGATCTTCCTCAGCCGCTTTGCCAAATAACACCCGAACACCCAATGCACTCAGCAAATTCGCTTTTTCCATGGCCCCCGGCGATTCAACGCTCTCGCAGACAGTCACAGACGCCCCCTCCTCCAAAAGGAGGGTCGCAGCAGCTTCGCCACTATGACCAAGCCCCAAGACCACTGCGGATTTGCCGGAATAAATCATCGAAGTTTCAAGGTTGCGAGACCCAGCAAGGCAAAGAGGATGGACATGATCCAAAAGCGGACAATGACCGTGTTTTCTTTCCAACCGCTCAGTTCAAAGTGGTGGTGGAGTGGGGACATCTTGATGATGCGTTTTCCGGTGAGTTTGAAGCTGGCGACCTGCAAGATCACAGACAACGCCTCGATCACAAACACCCCGCCAACGATCACCAACAGAATCTCTTGTTTGCAACAGATCGCCACAGCGCCCAGCATTCCGCCTATTGCCAAGGAGCCCGTATCGCCCATAAATACCCTTGCAGGATGCGCATTCCACCAGAGAAATCCCAGACAAGCCCCCAACAAAGCCGAGCACACAATGGCCAACTCTCCAGACAGCGGCACGAAGGGTACCTGCAAATACTCGGCGGCGCGGAAGTTCCCTACCAAATAAGCCAAAGCCGCATAGGCACTTGCCACCGTGGCCGTGCAGCCAATGGCAAGCCCGTCCAAGCCATCGGTCAGATTCACCGCATTCGAAGTCCCCACAATCACAAGCAAATAAAAGACAAAGGTAAAAAGCCCCATGCTCACAATCACCGGGTCTTTAAAAAATGGCACATACAAAGCCTGAGCGGCCTCACGGATTTTGGGATCCGGATTCAGTAGGAAAAACCCGGTGAACACCAGCGCCAACAAGCACTGAAGCCCAAATTTCAGGCGGCTGCTAATACCTGCTGAACTTTTTTTGGAGACTTTGAGCCAGTCATCATAAAAACCGATAGCTCCAAGAAACAACGTGCTGAAAAGCACCAGCCAAACGAACGAGTTTGTAGGCCTCGCCCAAAGAAGAACGGAGATCACAATAGAGCCAATGATCAGAATTCCTCCCATGGTGGGTGTTCCTTTTTTCGACCCGTGAAGTTCAAAGAGGGCATGGACCTCCTCTTTGGTGCGGACCGGTTGCCCGAACTTCAGGGAGATGAGTTTGCGAATAATCCAATTACCAAAAATAATGGAGATCAGAAATGACGTTGCCGCCGCACAGATCCCTCGAAATGTGAGATAGGAAAACACGTTCAAGGCTTTGACAAGATCATTGTCCCAGCCTTGCTTCAGGCACCACTCACTCAGGTCGTATAGATAATAGAGCATTAGAAAGAATTGATGACGGTTTCCATGCGGGCCGCACGGCTTCCTTTAACTAAGATGATATCGTTTTCATCGGCAATTTCTCGCAAAAATTCGGAGGCTTCGTCAGTCGAATTGAACGACCGGACTTCGGGGAAATGTCCCTGAGCGGCCTCGGCCATGGGAAGGGTTTCCGGCCCAACGGCAATCAGGAGATCCGCCCCAGCATGGCAACCAACGCGGCGATAGCCCTCTCCGGCATGACTTCCAAGTTCGCCCATCCGGCCAAGCACGGCAATCCGCTTTCCATCGCATTTCAAGCTTTTGAGGACCTCCAGTGCCGCGACCATGGAATCGGGATTGGCATTATAAGTATCATCAAGGAATGTGACTCCTCGAACAACTCTCTTTGCTAAGCGACCACCGATGATGGGAGTGTGTTCCAACCCCTCGGTGCATTCCTCCAGCGAAAGCCCACACGCCAGCCCGGCCCCCACCGCAAGCAGCGCGTTGGAAACCATATGAAGACCCGGAACTGGCAGGCGGGCCAGCGTGCGCTCCCCATCTGCGACAATTCGGAAACTTGTGCCCTCGGTGGTCACATGAATGTCCTCAGCTCGCACGTCAGAATCAGCTCCACCCACACGCATCACTCTGGCAGCAGTCCCGCTGACGAGGTAATCAGCAAAATCATCTTCAGCAGGAATCACGGCAACGCCTTCGGCCCGGAGGGTATGCAGGATTGAGCGTTTTTCTTTTGCGATAGCTTCCCGTGACCCCAAAAACTCAATGTGGGCCACCCCAATGTTTGTGATGATGGCAACGTCCGGGCGCACCAAGGCTGCCAGCGGAGCAATCTCGCCCGCATGGTTCATCCCGATTTCCCAAACAGCAGCCCCATCCGCCACCTCGGCGGAGAGGATCGAAAGCGGCACACCGACGTGATTGTTTAAATTACCCTCGGTTTTAACTGTTCGATATCTGGTAGAAAGCACAGCTGCAGTGAACTCTTTGGTGCTGGTTTTTCCATTGCTTCCCGTGATGCCGATCACCTTAAGTGCCAATCGATCCCGCCAAGCCTCAGCAAGACGGTGCAGGGCCTTGAGTCCGTCATCCACTAAGATTACGGGGAGTTCGTCAGGTCGTGGAGCATTAGGATCATCCAAAATGGCTGCGGCCGCGCCCTTGGCGACCGCTTGCTTCACAAAAGCGTTGCCATCAAAGTTTTCCCCACGCAAAGCAAGGTAAAGATCCCCGGGCACCAAGGTTCGAGTATCCTTGGCAATGCGGCGGACGGTCTTATGCCCGGAATGTGCCGGAGGTCGTCCTCCACACATGGCTGCAATTTCATCCAAAGAAAGGGAGTTCATAGTCGCTCCTCCTCCCCAAGATCCACCCGTCGCGAATCGATGATTTTTTTCGCCACTTTGACGTCATCAAATGGCACGCGACCATCGGCAAATTCCTGATAGGTTTCGTGGCCCTTGCCAGCAATCAGAATGATATCCCTTGCCTCGGCAAGCTCCACGGCCCGCTCGATGGCCTCTTCCCGGTCGGCAATGAGTTCATGGTTTGTTCCGCGCAAGCCCGCCTTCATATCCGCGAGAATGCGATCTGGATCCTCGCTGCGGGGATTATCGGAGGTGAAAACGCACCAGTCGGCTAGTTCTTCAGCGGCGGCTGCCATCAGCGGACGCTTCGCACGGTCACGATCTCCTCCACAGCCAACCACCACAATCAAACGGGCGGGGTTAAGCTCACGCAAGGTTCTAAGAACATTTCGAAGGGCATCATCGGTATGAGCATAATCAACAAACACTTGGAAGTTTCGCTTCGCCTGCACCCGCTCAAGCCGTCCGGGCACTTGCGGAGCCGTGGCCAATGCAGCCACCGCAGCCCGCAATTCCGTGCCCGCAGCAAAACTCGCAGCCAATGCCGCCAGCGCATTGTAAATATTGAAGGCACCAATCAGAGGAAATCTCACCAGATAGGTCCGACCTCTGGCCGCAAGGTGGAAGGTGCTCCCATGGGAATCAAAGCGCACATCGGTCGCTCGGAAAGCAGCGCGCACGCCAAGTCCGTAGGTGATTGTTGTCAGCTTTTTGGAAATTCTCTCAACCAACAAGTGCCCATAACGATCGTCAGCATTGATGATCGCCCGTGGTTTTTTGTGTTTCTGCACGATGAGGCTGTCGAAGAGCGCGGCCTTGGCTTCAAAATATGCATCCATCGTGCGGTGATAATCGAGATGGTCCTGCGTCAGATTGGTAAAAACAGCGGCATCAAATTCGATGGCCCGCGAGCGTTTTTGATCGATGGCATGACTCGACACCTCCATCGCAACAGCCTTGCAGCCCACATCACACATCTCAGCCAACATGGCTTGCAGGTCGATGGATTCCGGCGTGGTCCGGGGAGCATCCGTCTCGCGGTCACCAACCACATACTTGATGGTCCCAATCAATCCGGTCCTCCGGAGTTGGGTATCCAAAATGTGCCTGGTGAGAAATGCCGTGGTGGTCTTCCCATTGGTTCCGGTGATTCCCACCACCTTCAAAGCTTGCGAGGGATGACCGTAAAATGTGGCTGCCAAATCCGCCATGGATTCCCGCGCGTCTTGCACGATGACGACCGGCACACCGGAGTCAGGAAGCTCGTTTTCGGAAACCACAACCGACGCCCCCCGACTTACCGCATCCCGCACGAAGGCTCCACCATCTTCTTTCAACCCCTTGAGCGCAAAAAACACATTGCCTGCCTCGGCTCTCCTTGAGTCGTAGCAGAGGCCTGTGATTTCTTTGGGGGTATTGGCTGGCCGAGATATCACCTCCGTGCTGGCAAGCAGCTTCGCCAAAGGCACACTCATGGACGCACCTCCTGTCCAAGATTTCCGCCCTGGTGAAACGCCAACGGCAAGGCCGCTTCTGCTTTCAGAGATGGAACAAGATTCATGTAGCGAGCGGCCTTCTCCCCAATCCGTGCAAAAATCGGTGCTGCGACCAGACCGCCATAGTTCAAGCCTGAAGAAAGCTTGGCGTCATCAATCATCACCAAACAAACAAAGGCAGGATTTTCCGCTGGCAAATAGCCAAGAAAGGACACCACGTACTTACCTGGGGTGTACCCACCATTGGGGTCCACTTTTTGGGCCGTGCCGGTTTTTCCTGCTGTCTCAAACCCAGGCACGTTTGCCAGCTTTGCCGTGCCCCCGGGTCCCGTCACCGCGGCAAGCGCCGCACTCACAAATCTCGCCGTGTCCTCAGGCACCACTTGCCTCACCACCTCAGGATTCATCGTCACGATTTCATTCCCATCAACATCACGCACCGACCGCACGATTTGTGGTCGCATGAGCTTTCCACCGTTGGCAATGGCCCCCATGGCCATAGTCATTTGCAAAGGCGTCACAGCAATGGAATGCCCCATGGGCATCCGGGTAATCGTCAGTTTGTCCCAACGATGTGGAGGCTGCAAGATCCCGGCGGATTCGCCAGGAAGGGCAATTCCCGAACGCTCACCAAAACCAAATCCCCGCACGTATTCGTAATATTTGTCCTCACCCAACATCAGCGCCATCTTCGCACACCCAATGTTTGAGGACTTCACAAGAATATCATGGACGGACATCTGACCATATCCCCGATGATCCCTCAATGTGCGACCCGCATAGAAAAAGCGTCCGTTCTCGCAAAAAATTTGGGTCTTGTGATTAACAACCCTCTCGGTGAGCGCCGCGGAGGACACCACAATCTTGAATGTCGAGCCCGGCTCAACCACGTCCATGATGACGCGGTTTTTCATCATTTCCGGCGAGGTATTTTTTAAATTGTTGGGATCAAAATTTGGTCGGCTCGCCATCGCCAGGATCTCCCCGGTCCATGGATTGGCCAGCACAGCCACGGCTGTGGCTGGACGAACCTCCGCACAAGCTGCATCCAGTTCCGCTTCCACGATGGCTTGCAGCCCCATATCAATGGTCAACTCCACGGTGGCACCATTGCGCGGGCTTTGTTCCTGCCCGCGATACACCACAATCTCCCGACCCGTGCGGTCGCGTTCGATATGACGAAACCCGTCCTGCCCCCGCAGGTGTTCTTCAAAACTGCGCTCGATGCCCTCCACTCCGAGAAGGTTGTCATCCGCCAGATCTTTGCGACCCAAAAATCCGATCACATGCGAAAGCATCTCGCCATTGGGATACAGCCGTGTTGTTGCCTCAGGAAAGCTGAGCCCCTTCAGCGACTTGGCGACAAGTTCTTTCCTCAACTGCAAAGATTTTTCTTCGGGCAGTTCACGAGAGATCACAACAAACCTTTTTTCGGTCACAAATTGTTTCGCCAACTCGGCCGCATCCATCTCCAAATACGGAGCGGCTACACGCGCGAGTTCCGTCGCATTGTTCACATGGCTGCCATCAAGAACCACCCGCCTCACGGGCACATTGGCCGCAAGGATTTCTCCGTTGCGATCTTGGATCAACCCACGACGCGCAAAAATGGGCTGCCGGATCGAATGCTTGGCGGCGGCAATCTTGGAATACTCCTCATGCTTGTTGACCTGAAGGTGAATCAGCCGTAGTGAGAACCCCGTGAAAACAAGACCCACCGCGGCACACACGATGCCGGCTCTGTGTCTTGTCTTCAATCTCATCGCACGAAACTCTCTGTCGCGGCCGTTCGGGCCAATCCCTCGCTGCCGCCCTGACTGGGAGGTGTCAACCTTGCGATGGCGTTATCTTGAATGGGACGCAAAACAATAAAGCCCTGCTGCAGCTTGCGCATCAATTCCGCACGCGAGGACAGCGAAGAAATGCGGGCAAGCAACACTTCGTTGAGAGCTTTCTCTTCGACGATCTGACGTTCCACCTCCCGCGTCTTCACGCCGAGCTGGTGTTGCTGATTTTTCACGTACACAAAGATCAACCCACTGGCCCCCATCATGGCTGCAATAATCAGCCAGCGGAACAACGGGGCGATGTGGAGCGGGTTGGAATGTCTGCGGTATTCGATATCAGTTTTCATGGGCTGTTTCGATGCGTTCTGCGACCCGAAGCTTGGCGCTGCGGGCACGCGGGTTGGTTTGAGTTTCTTGAGTCGAGGCGTCGATGGGCCTCGGGGTGAGGAGACGGAAAATGTGGTTGGGATTGCGGCGGGGCTCCGGCCATTCGGGGCGGTCAATCCATTCGGTGCTGCGTTCGCGGAAAAAATGTTTCACGATCCGATCTTCGAGCGAATGAAAGGTGATCACTCCCAAACGACCATGTGGCGCAAGTAGTCCGGAAATCACTTCCAAGGCCCGTTCGAGCGCTCCCAGTTCATCATTCACGGCAATTCTTAAAGCCTGAAAAACGCGCGTGGCCGGATGACGTGGTCCGCTGCGTGCGACCACACTCTCCACCGCCTCGGCAAGGTCAGTTGTTGTTCGAAAAGGACGACCTCCACGAATCGCGACAATCCTCGAAGCAATCGCCCGAGCCCGCGGCTCTTCCCCGAAATCGCGAAAAATTTGGGCCAGTTCTTCCTCTGCCGCCGTGTTCAACAACACCGCTGCACTCATCGAACCCTGCTGATCCATTCGCATGTCCAGTGGACCCTCACGCTGAAAAGAAAACCCACGTTCCGGGGTGTCAAGCTGATGCGAGGAAACCCCAAGGTCCAAAAGCGCCCCGTCCAATTTCCCCAATCCCAGTTGCTCAATCACCTCATCAGCTTCGGCAAAGTTCGCCTGCGCGAGATGCAGCCGGTCCGCAAAGGGCGCAAATCGGCCACCACAATGCGCAATGGCATCAGCGTCCTGATCCAAAGCCAACACCTCCGCACCCGAATCCAAAAACAACCCCGTGTGTCCTCCTCCCCCACATGTGCCATCAAGAAAAAACTTGCCGGGCTCAGGACGCAAAAAGGCAACAACCTCCTCAGGCATCACCGGTGCGTGATACCCGGATGGCATTTGTTCAGGCCTTTCCAAGACTTGAAGAAACGGGTCGTCGTATTCCCAGGTGTTCATAAATTGTTTTTTTGGGGAGCTTGATAGCGACATGTCCCCGGGCCTTCCCGTCCGCGCTTTTTTCGGGGTTGAACCCAAAGCAGAACGTTCGTCCCGGCTTCGTCATCGCCAGTTCCCTTTCATCTTGGTTGCGTCATGGTGTTAAAGTCCGATGGCCAACGCGGCCTTGCGGTAGGTGTCCTTTGCCTTCGCAGCCGCTGCGGCGTAGCGATCCTTGTCCCACACCTCAAAACGACTCCGGCCACCTGCAAAAACCACGGCCCCTTTGAGCCCGGCCTCCTCGCAGTGGTCTTCCGGCAAAAGCACCCGGCCCTGACCATCCGTTGAAAGCTTGTGCGCCGCCGCAAAAAAGAGCCTCACCGCTTCCCGCTGTTCATGCGGCGGCAAATCGCTCTCCATAAATTTTTGCTCCCATCTCCGGAGTTCTTCAGGTGGCATCACAATCAAAAATTCTCCCGTGGGATGTGGCACCACATAAAACTCCTCCCCCTCCTTCTTACCCAACCAAGCCGAGGGCACAGCGACCCGCTTCTTCGCGTCCATCGAACGCTCGAAGGTTCCGGCAAAAAGGGTCTGTGCTTCTGGAATCATTCAAAAATCTAGGGTCTATGTGACATTTTTCTCCACAACTCCCCACTTTTCACCACTTTTTACAGCTCTGGTCAACCCAAATATGAGACATTCTGCCACATTTTTGACCCCTCACCCGCCCTCAGATTCCCGTTTGCATGATCCACCTGGATCATGCAAACGGGAACTCGGAAGGGATCTATCCCCGCCGGATTCCTCGGCGAGGCGTTTGCTTCGCCTTGCTCACCGCTGTGCGGCTGCCTTCGGCAGGCTGTTTGGTGCCTTTGGCAGGCTTCGCCCTCTACTCGTAGAGCCTATCTCCGCCTTGATCCGGTTCCCTTCGGTCGGCTCTACCATCGTTTGCAAAATCCCCCTTTCTTGTTAGCTGGTTGATCAATAACGCAGCCCTCTAGAAAAGATTCTCCATTCGAAATCCATCTTTTCCCTTGCGCCGAACTCTGGCTTCACCCACTATGCTTCGTTCTCACAGCCATTGACCCTATCGTCCAGCGGTTAGGACACCGCCCTTTCACGGCGGTGACACGGGTTCGAATCCCGTTAGGGTCGCCATTCATTCGAGTGGCAAAGACGCCTCTAAACCCTCATAAACAAAGGCTGAACGGTCATTGCACGCCCAATTGCACAAAATGCAGTTGAAGGCAGTTTTGGCAGAAAATTTGTTACCTTTTGTTACCTTTTTGTTACCATCTTGACATCTCGAAACGGCGTTCGCCCACTGTTCCGTCTCCAAAGATCGTTCCATATTGGCACCTAAAGGAGCGGTAACGATCGACGTCATGGCTCCGTGTAATTCACGCACAGCGAGTTTGCCGAGGGATTTTTGAAGATGGACGACGATCTCAGCTTTGGACATGACGATCATTGATGACCAATTCGCCATTTTCGAGCAATCCATGAAACTGACAAGGCACAACATCACGCTCTTGGCGCAGGGCGCCCGTTTTGGCAGCCTCATCCATATGGAGCGCTTTCACTATTGTTTTGCCACGGACTTTTTGGGTTCGGTTCCAGAATACAAGTTTGCCAACAAAGATTTGGACAAGGCCGCAGCCGGTTTTTATCAAAACCTTCTCCGCATTCAGTCACTTGGAAGGCTTCCGATCATATTAACGGGAGCAACAATAATGACTCAGACCTGCGATATGTGGGCTAGATCCGAGCTTGGCATCAAAGACGAGGATCCCTCTATGATGCGGGGGCATCCCCTATTTAATCCCGATTTGTATGAAAGAAAGGAAGCCATCCGTAAGGATATGCAGATGGCTTGGTTTGAACGCATGCAAGCCAAGAAGGTTGTCTCAGGAATGAAAATGGGAGAAATCGCATTAGGCAGCATGGTTCCTGCGGGCGGAGACGAATTAGAAGAAGGCATTGATGCAACGCTTTCAGCCATGGTTACGGGGATGTGGACTGCTTTTGAAGTTTTGGCTGAAACTGTATGGTGCGCCACAGATGCAGCGCGACCAGCGTTGAAACAGGCGCTAAAAGGCCAAAAACAAATTGGACATCGCAGCACGCTCGGAATCCGTAGGAGGTATAGACTCACCTTTGCGGTCGATGCCACAGACATTCTAAATATCGTTGACGACTCGAAGATCGAGGCCTTGGCCCTGATTCGGAATATCATCGTCCACCTCGGAGGAAAAAGGGATGCCGAATTCAATACGAGAGGCACGACGGTACCTGAGTTGTGTTATTTCCTTAAACCGAATGCTCCCGAGAAAATTAAACTGACCGGGCCGGTAGTTTTAAATCTGATTAAGCCGATTCCTACCATGGGCCTAAATCTTGCGATTTACGTGGACAAATGGCTCTTATCTCACCCGTGATCAGTTCTAACTGGGTTCCCCGATGATTCGAATGAGTTAGTGAAACTCGCTCCCAACTGGGAGCAGGTCTGTTGTTTTTCTCCGTCAGAGTGGCGGGGATGAAAACGCACACACTCCCTGAAAACGACATCCGCCACTCCGACCGCCGCCATCCGGTGGATTTTATTGAACCCCTCCCCACTCCCGACGATCAGCTTCACCGCATCTGTGAAGTTCTGAGCCGGACGTTCGGGTGGGTGGCTGAGGCGGACACGGTTGAACAAAAAGGGCTCCGGGCTTCCGTGGTTCTTTACTGTGTTCGGGCTGACTTGCTTGGCGACGCCACACTGGAGGAACTCGGGGCGAAGTCAGGAATGCCACAAGCTGTGGTTGATGAGCTTGTGTCGGATTTCTGCCACACCATCGGCTGGTGATGAATGCCGTGGATTTCAAACTGGCAGGTGCCAGTGGCCCTGACCGCGTTTCCGACCGGGTTCGGTCGATTCCATTGCACGACCTGCTCAGTTGGCACGGGTTCAAGTTGAAACGCGAGGGTGTCAGTTTTCGAGCAAAGGATGATCGCTATAACATCGTCATCCACGGCGAAAAATGGTACGATAATCGGGCTGGGGTCGGGGGTGCCGGGGCGATTGACCTTCAGATGCACTTATGCGGCGGGGACTTTCGAGCGACTTGCCGTGTTCTGGCCGAACAGTTTCGACCGGTGAGCGGAGGGTTGGCCTTCCCTGAAAGTCGGGTCCGTGAGTCCTTTCCCGTTCGGAGGTCCTTCGAAGAACTGGCCGCGCAATACGCTGTTCCCAGCGAAGCCAATTGGCCGATTGCTCACGATTATCTCGTGAATACTCGCGGCATCGACCCGGATCTAATCGATCCCTTGCATGACAGGGGATTGATATACGCCAATAACCACCATCCAAATCCAAGCCTCGTTTTTCTTCACAGGACGGCTGAGGGCAAGATCGAAGGGGCGACACTTCGCGACACGAGACACGAATCCACGTTCCGCCCAACTCTGGGTAACAAGACGAGCGCTTGGTTTTTTGTCGGAGACCCGACGAACGCAACACAGATTGTGGCGGTCGAATCCCCGATTGACGCACTGAGCTACCAACAGCTCAACCCGTTCAAACAGATCGCCGTCGTGAGTTGTGGCGGTTGCCATGTTTCAGAGGAACTTCTCCATCAATGCCACACCCAGGGAAAGTCCTTGGTAGTGGCACTCGACAATGATGGTGCCGGTGAAAGTGGCTGGCAGCGGGCATGGGATCAGGGAGTTGAGTTGCCCGGCTTTGATATCACCTCGGAATGTCCGACTCGCAAGGACTGGAATGCGGATCTCATTGCCAGTCGGCCCAGCATGCAGAACCGAAATCAAATTCTCTTCCATGCCTGAAGTTTTCTCTCAACACCCTCACACAATGGATCTGACAGCCACCTATTCACCCGAAGACAACAAACTGCGCCTGTATTCCAGCGCCAGACTCGATACGGAAACTTATTCCCGTCTCAAAGCAGCAGGATTTTCTTGGGCTCCCAAACAGCAAATTTTCGTTGCCCCGATGTGGACCACGCAGCGGGAAGATCTTCTCATAAAACTCTGCGGCGAGATCGGGGACGAGGACAAGTCCCTTGTCAAACGCGCTGAGGAGCGAGCCGAGCGATTTGAGAATTACAGCGAAAGTCGCGCCAAAGACGCTGAACAGGCCCGCGCGCGGGTGGACTCCATCGTCAAAAATATCCCCTTCGGCCAGCCCATTCTCGTCGGCCACCACAGTGAAAAACATGCGAGGAAAGATGCTCAACGTGTTGATGAAGGAATGCGGAAAAGCATCAAGATGTGGGACACCTCGAAATACTGGGCCGACCGCGCCGAGGCCGCAGTCGCTACCGCCAAATACAAGGAGAGGCCGGATGTTCGCGCACGTCGGATTAAGAAGCTAGAAGCCGAGCAACGAAAAAAGGCACGCACCAAGGCTGAATCGGAGAAACTCATCAAAGCATGGAGTAAACCTAGCCTGACCATGCCCGAAGCCTCCAAGATTGCCAGTTTAGATCACGGATACTTCCTCCGCGCCGAGGCTCGAACGGACGGCAAAACATGGCCTGTCTCGTTGTGGGACGCGACGCAGGGCGGTTGCAAACCACAGCCGAAAGTGGAGGAAATTGCAGACCGCGCTGTCCAGAACCATCAGGCAATCATCACTTGGGCCGACCGTTGGCTTGGCCATTATGCAAACCGGCTGACCTACGAGCGCACGATGCTCAAACACGACGGCGGTATCGTGGCCGATCAAAATAGGCCCGAAGTTGGCGGTGCCTGCAAATGCTGGGCCTCGCCACGTGGCGGCTGGTCGATCATTCAGAAGGTTAACAAGGTTTCTGTCAGAGTGCTGGATAATTGGGGTAATGGCGGAAGGGATTTCACCCGCACAATCCCTTTCGATAAGCTGACCGCCGTTATGAGCCGTGCGGAGGTAGACGTCGCTCGCGCTGCTGGTCTGATCATGGGTGAGCAGCCAATTGGCTTTTTACTCAGACCCAACCCGTGCTCACACGAGGCCACCACTGTAGCGGCAAAGTCCGATCAGGAGGAACAAACAGCCGCTCAGATACCCGTCATACCAAGCGGAATTCAAACTCCACGCGGTCCAATCCCCCAAAGCCAGCTGGAGCACTTTAAACCTCAGCAGTCCGCCAAACAGGGAATGAGATTATGAACTCGATTGGTTCCGATGCGGCGCACCTGCGCTTCTATTCCGCTCATTGTTCCCAACCGCTGACGGCACCTGGGGCGGCGCAAGCTTGCCCCGCGTGCCTACCGGATGGTTCCAATCAGCGCACCAGTGCCTGTGATAGACACCTTGGCCGCCCAGTTGAGAAGTCCTCCCGCTTCGCTCTCGGCACTTCTCAACTCGGCAGCTTCATCTCGGGAACAGCGAGTTCACAGACACACGAGAGCCACTTTTTTCATAACCTTGATCAACTCAAGCTAGCTACCCGCACCTGCGAAACCCATCTGCCCATTTGCCACTTCGCGGATGGCGTCAGCGGGTTCCCCGCACACACCCACCGCTTCGGGCAAATCGGCACATCCGAAAAGTCCACCAGCGACCGAGTCGTTCATCTGATTGGCTTTTTCGCTTCGCTGCCAATTCAGATCAACGCCCTTAGGGGCCGACCTACGGATTGCTCGCGACCTCTTGATTTTTCTCCGCTCATGAGTGTCCCCTGTTGCGGGAAGCAGGGGCTGCGACCTCTCGCCCCGCCTCTCCTCACTGGGGCCGCTCATCAGCTCACTTGTGCCGAATCTGCCGGTGCGTGCCGCCCAATTGAGAGAGCCATCCGCTTCGCTCCTTTGCCTTCTCAATTCGGCGGCTTTACCTTCATTCAGTCAGAACTCTCCTCAGCACCTGCGCGAAGCTTCGCCCACATCGCACTAGTTTGCGGCCACTGCTCTGGACGGCGGGCACAGCGAGTCCTTGGCCCTTCCGCCATCGCAGACGCCACAAACCAGTGCAGCATTCCCGAATTCTCGGGCTTCCTCCGCCCATTCTCTCCGTCCTCGCTTTCCCCCAAGCCCCAGCTCTGGACGCAAAGAAAGGGCGGCTTTACCAGAAGGTTACAAAGAACGAATCCGACTTATCCACCCGTCCTCCACTCCTTGTTCAAGCCTTCATTGGTCCATAGAACAACAAATGCTTCAACCAGCATCGGCGTCTCGCCCCTCCCAAAGGTAATAGAGCAAAGTGATTTCCCATGGAAATCACGGAGCCGCTTTTTTGCTTCGCAAAAAAACTCCGTTCTCCGCGTGTCAGGCACGCTCCAAAGAGAACCAATCTTAAACAATCCTCAAATTACTTAATCTCATTAAATAAAATGCCACGTCGCACAACTCCGGGCACCTCAGCCTTCTCTCTCGACATCACCCATGAGGCAAAACGTCGCTTCGCCACGATTCACGAGTCTCTGGGTTTCAAGACGAAGTCCGAAACCTTCGAGGCCCTCGTTTATGACGCATCTACCCGAGACAAGCTTGATCCCCACGCTCTCGACCGAATCGAACGGATGCTAGAAAACCTCACGGAACATTTGTCGGACTTCGCATGAAAAACGGCATCATCTTTCCATTCAAAAAAACGTGGCGGTCCCGCCTCGACTTGGAATATCTCGACGAAAAGTCGGAACGAAAGACTGCAATGCGGCATCGCAACGGTGAATCTGCGGTGAACTCCCGCATGGGCAGAAAGCTCAAACAATTCGCGGACTATGCGTCCAAGGAAACCCTTGGCCAGGTTCACGCGGGAGGATTCCTGCATCATCAGATTCTTGCCAATCGGGACGGCACGAAGTCGTCGCCACCTCAACTAGGCAATGAGGAAAGAAAGCGGCGGTTGTCAGAAGCGTGGTTCAATCACATCCGCAAGTTTCCCACATCCTCGGACAATCCCGTCATTCAACACCGGCTTGTCTTCACCATGTCGAAACCCTTTCACGATGGGTTGGTGGAAGCTGGGATTAGCCCTGACCGTGTGTTGCAAAGCGCGATGAAAAAAATCATGCGGAAATTCGCCGAGCGCTTTCATTCGCATGACGCGATTGGCTACGCATACGGCATTCATCACGATACCGAGCATTTGCACGTCCATGTTGCGCTTTGTCCGCGTACGGCCAAAGGAGCATACGTGGGATGCAGCATGTCCCGTTCAGAAACTTCAGGAAACAAAAACCAGATGATCTACTTGCAAAAATGCTTCGAGCAAGAAAACGAACGTTGGAGCCAGATTCTGGCGTCGCCTGAGAAACTTCAGGAGCATATTTCCAAGCGTTACGACGCCGACAAACTTTCATTTGCACCGCGGCTTACCGCTGCCCACATGGAAGCTTTACGGAATGCGCAGACGGCCGAGGCAATCCGGCTGCAACAGTCGTATCAAAGCATCCGCAATCTCGAAGCGGCTATAGTTGCCAAACGTCAAGTGCTCGCCGCCAAAAGGAATGCGAATTTAGTTTCGCGATTGTTGCGAAGGCGAAAACCCAAGCTCACCCGCACGGTGGAGAAGATGGCCACAGCAGTTGACCATCGATCTCTCCGTGAGATGCAAAACCTTCTCTTCAAGATCAAACGAGAATACCGCGCTGCCCATAAGCGGTATTCGCAAACCCACGGATTCCATTCCCATGCCAATCGAAGCACCCATTCACACACCCACCAGCACCAAGGCCACAAACTCTGACTTCGTTGTCTGCCAGAATTTTGTTTTCCGGCCTGCCAACGTTGACGCGTTTTCACATCAGACTTACGAGGACGGTTCCGCTATCACGACGGTCAATTTCAAATCCTACACTCAGAGCATTCCCGATGCGGATCGTCGATTATTTGATTTCCTAACTTCAAAGCTCAACCCACGGCGAACAGATGAAACTCATTGATTCACTCATTTGCCTTCTGTGCCTCACAGGTGCACTAACCGGATATTTCCTTCTCATCCCCCCGCTATCGTTCGCTGTGATTGGACTTTGCGCATTATTCGCCACTTGGAGTCTGATGGCAGCGGACAACACCGGGCAAATCGTCCTCCGACTCGGCGGGCTCTCCTGGACGATGGAGGATTTTGTTCGTGGCTGGCTCATCACGGGCCGTACGGGATCTGGGAAGACCCAATGCGCAATCAACGCGATTACTTTCCAGATTTTCGAAAACGTCAAAAACTGGGGCGGCATTTGCTTGGACCAGAAAGGGCTTTACTGGGAAATCCTCACCAAAATGGCCGCGCATTTCGGACGTGGTCACGATCTCGTTTTGCTTCAAACCCGGCCCCCAGGAGAAGATGCTCTTTGGCGTCCGCCTCATACGATTAACATCACAGGCAATCCGAATGTGCCAGCTTCCACGTATGCGAAGGTCATCGTGGACACGGCGGTTTCGTTAACAGGCGGACGTGGTGGCAATCCGTTTTTCCCCACCAAGGCCCAACTCGCCATTCAGACAGGTTTTGAAATTCTCCGGCACATTGAGGCGTTTGTCACGATTCCGAATATCCACCGGCTGTTACTGAATGCGGAGGACTCGAATGCAACTATTGAACTCCTGATGAACAAGGGAGACCAGCGCTCGAGCGAACTCGTCACCGCTTTCCGTGGCTACCTTGACCAGCCGGTGGAACAATTGGGTGGCGTTCAGGGCACGCTCAGCACGTATCTGGAATTTTTTCTGAATCCAGAAATCTCCGAGGTCTTTTGTGCGAACGAGCCAACATTTTCCATTTCGGAAATCGACGCCGGAAAAATCGTCTGTCTCGCCATGCCGCAAAAATTCCAGAGTGAGCGCCTGTATATCAACACGATCCTGAAGCTCTCGTATTACTTCCATGCCCTAAGCAGGTTCGACAAATCCGCCGAGGAACGAGGGAAGGACAATCTCATCATCCTCTTTGCGGACGAAGGCCAGGAGATCATCACTGGGGCAGAATCCGCCTTCGCGGACCATCGGGCTGTTGGCGTCATCCGCGAGGCCCGGGCAACTATCGTGCTTGCCACCCAAGCCTACACCTCCCTTCACGGTGCGCTCGATAAACGCTATGCCGATGTCCTCATGCTGAACTTGAGCAACGAGCTGATTTTCACCGTGGCGAATCACGATTCGGCAATGCTCGCCTCAAAAAACATCGGCGAACGGGAGGTCACAGAAAAATCCTGGGGAGTCTCAGGTGGACGTAAGTCGTATAACTACCAAAGAAAGGTCAAACCCTTCCTAGAAGCGTATCAGTTGCGGAAGCTCCCGAAGTTCACCGCCATCATCCGTCATTGCGAGAAACCATTCCGCAAGCGCCTGATCCCCCCAATCAATCCGAATGGCACCTACCCCAAATGGTTCACAAATTTCCGCCCTGACTACGCCATCCGCCAATGGTTCAGAAACAACAAAACCAAACCAACAAACGATTCATGACTGCCGAAATTGAAAAACTCAACGGCCTTGAACCCCATCTTCGTTCCAAAATTCTAGGCCAGGATCACGCCATTTCCCGCGTGTGCTCCGTACTGGAGCGTGGCCAACTCGGATTGCAGCCAGAAGGTAAGCCGCTTGGTTCGTTCCTTTTTCTCGGGCCGACCGGGGTGGGGAAGACAGAACTGACACTGGAATTCTCCCGCTACCTTTTCTGCAGTGATTCCGTGTTCCGGTTCGATATGTCAGAATTTCAGCATGAAGACAGTGTGAAGCAATTCCTCGGAGACGAATCTGGCAGGCCTGGCCGCCTCCAAAACGTTTTGGCCACGCATCGGCATGGCGTTCTTCTCTTCGACGAGATCGAAAAATCCCATCATCTTATTTGGGATTTATTCCTGCAAATGCTGGATGCGGCGAGAATCACCTTGGCCCGTCACCAGACCTACGACCTGTCAGGATTTTACATCGTCAGCACCAGCAATATCGGTTCCCAGCAACTCCTCCGCCCAACCCGGCTCCCATTCGCAACATTGGAACGAGCCGTGCTTTCGGAAATGCAACGCGTATTCCGTCCCGAATTAGTTGGACGATTCGACGAAAAGATCGTGTTCAAGCCATTGTGCCCCGACACTCAGCGACAGATAGGCCGACTGGCCGTTGATGAGGAAATCGTCCGACTCCGCCAGAAGGGATTCGATCTATCCATTTCCGCGGAAGCCTTCGAGTTTCTCCTCCGGCGTGGCATCAACAAAACCCAAGGCGCGCGCCACATGAAAAAAACCGTGCAAAATTATATCGGAGATGCCCTTCGAGAAAATCTGAAACTCGCTTTTCAACCCGTTGGCAATCTCAACGTTGCCACGGCCACGGATGAATTGATCGCCGTTACATCCACACAGCTGCCGAAGTTGGACCATGCAAATTAACCCATACTAACTCACTGCCTTGAATTTGCGCCTAGAGTCATCAGTCCAGTGATGTATCGCGAGGCTGGCTATAAGCTGGATGTAAATAGGCATAAAAATCTACCTGTGTTGCGCTCTGTTCTTGAGTTTTTGGCGCTTCCTGTTCAGTATCCCTCACGATGCAGGTCAACCAGCCAAGTGAACCCTCTGGAAATCCGGTTATGTCCCCATTTTCCGATACGGAAAGTCATACCTTTCAGAGAAGGACCAAGAATCGAGTCGGCTTGTGGGCCGCGGTGGCGACTGCGGCTTGTGTGGCAGTTGCGGTGGCTGGGGTCTTTCTTGTCCGCTATCTTAATGACCCTTTACGGACCCTTGATACCTTCCCTGTCGCCAAATACATGGAGAGCTACAAGGCACTTGCAGGCTCGAAGTTTCGAGCCAACCTCCGTGTTGAAAATGATCTGGGCTGGAAGGAGGGTGTTGGTCGAATCATGGTTTTCTCCCTCCGCGACGATGCCCGTCCGATAGTCGTCATGATTCCACCGAGTCTGGCAGATATATATTTCACGAAAGGCCAAACCTACCAATCGGAGCTTGAAGTTAAAGAAGGAGGATTGATTTATGCGAATTCCATTAGGAAAGATTAGCGCCGCAATTTTTGTGGCTGGTAGTGTAGCTTTGGCGCAAGAGGCTTCTCCACCAGCAACGGAAGCAACCCAGCCATCAGCGACAACCCCAAATTCGGATGCTCAGAATACGGCGACCGGAGGCACTGACAAAAGCGACACGTCCGCTGCACTGGACTACCTGATGAATCGAAAGCCCCAGGATGGAACCGTGGGCAAACAAGCTGTGGATGCGGGCAAACGCACTGAAGCAAAAGCGATTGCCGAGGACGCCGTAGGAATTCCTCGAAATGAAGACCCGGAAATGCGAGCACGCTTTGAACGTTATCTCGGGATGGCTCCCGTCCCACAAGAAACTCTCGACGAGTATTTTACAGAAATGAAGGCGATTTCCACGCTGCTGCGTGACAACCAGCTTTTCGAGGCATGGAAACAACTCCATGACTTGGCAGACTATACCATCATTGATGCGGGAATCAGCCGGGAACTTGCCAACCGAGTCGAATCAATTTGGAACACCGATCGCGCAACGATCAACTTGGGCCGAAAAAACGAGGAGATTCGGAAAGACGTAAAAGCGGCGAATCGTAATGCAGACCTGATTTCCAGCCAAGTTATGGAAAAGGATATCGACTACCAACGTCGAATGAATCAGGGCCAGCGGCGAGCTCAACAACAAGGTGGCCAGCAACAGAATTTGCCAAATGGCGGAGTTCCCATGGCACCGACAGGCGGAGGAACAACCGTCCAGCCCAGCGTTGCCGGGCTCGAAGGAAAACTCCAACTGACCGAGGAATACCTTCGATCTCTCGAACTCAAAGCGAAAATCAAGCTCAATGAACTCCGGCAGGAAGAATTGCTCGAGAAGGCCAAAGCTGATTTTTCTGAATATATTTCGACTCTCTTTGATAGCGGGCGACTGAATCACGTGGTGCTTGCCGCCGATTTCTACCGCAAGATTTTTCAAGAAGGCGAATATCCAGCCGGCATGGCAAAGCAAGTCAACGCCTCGCTTGAGATCAACCGTGACGTTCAGTCCTCGGTTGAGGTATTCAAATATAAAGCAGATCGAGGACAACTGGCCGGAGCCAGCGACAGTCTTCAAAAGGCTTTTATGGTTAGTGAATTGAATCCAGCGGTCCTTGGTCTGGACCGATCACTCAAAGAGAAAGTTGCCGACTTCATCGCAAGTTTGGATAAGATGCGGAATTTAATTGAAGCCCGAGATTTTGGTAACTTGGAGTCAGTTCTTCAAGAGATCACAAAATCCGCCACTGACTTCGATACGACCAAACCCATGGCCATCGTCAACGCAGTGAAGTTGGAAAGCAAAATGAGGCTTGGCAAGGCGAAGCTTTTTGCCCAACAGGGCAACACGGAAAAAGCCATGGAGGAGTTTCAGGCAGCAGCCGAAGCCTGGCCTGGTAACCCCGATCTCGAGGATAAAGCACTGACATTCTTTGACACACAGGACATCCAATCTCAAGCACTCGTGGAGTTTGACCGTCTGGTGAAAGAAGCCAATTATCGGGAAATCTTCGATAAGCAATTGGCATTTGCTCCAGCGCTTCACGATGATGAGAAGCGCCAAGCCTCAATGAAGAATGCCTTGGAGGTTGTGAAAGAAGCTGAAATGGCTTCTGAAAAAGCCAATCTCTTGATGATGAATGGTGATTTTTTCGGTGCTTGGGAGACTATCGAAATCGCAGCACAAAAGTTGCCTGATGATAAGAAGCTCAATCGTCTCCGCGCCGAGCTCACTGGAAAAAGTGCGGATTTTGTCAACTCGATCAACAAGGCCACAGAAGCCGAAAGAAGAAGCGAGGACGGCTTCAGCCTCACTTGGTATGTCAATGCGCAACGTCAGTATCCGGCCAGCCAATTCGCCAATGAAGGAATTGAAAGATTGAGCAAGAAGCTTCTCAAATCTGAAACTCAAAATACTGAGGGCTGAGCGCTGCAAATTCTTGGCAGCTTGGGGATAGCTTCAACATCAGAGATTATGTCGAGTGCGATTAGCGTTCAGAATCTGACAGTCTCTGTTCGCGAAAAATCGAAAGAGAAGGCTCTTCTTTCGCACATTTCTTTTGAGGTCCAAGGCGGGCAGTTTATTGCCGTGATTGGGGCCTCAGGATGCGGAAAAAGCACCCTCATTAAAGCCATGGCGGGATTGATTTCGCCAACCCAAGGCAAGATTCTATTTGCAGGTCAGAGTATTTCCGAGCTGGATCATGCGCTGCCTCTGGCGGTTGGATATCTTCCACAATTTGGGGCCTTCCATGATCAACTGACCGTTGAGGAGAATTTGGACACAGCTGCGAGTTTGCGCCTTCCCAAAAAGGTGTCAAAAGAACGGAGGAAAACATGGGTGGATCACATCACAGAACTGGCTCGTATCCATTCCTTTTTACCGCAAACCTACAAGACCCTTTCAGGTGGCCAAATGCGGAGAATGGCCTTGGCAGAAGAGTTAATTGGCGATCCCGCTTTCCTTCTTCTCGATGAACTGACAAGCGGACTTGATGCCTATTCCGACTTGGAAATGATGGCATGGTTGAAGGATCTTGCCCATGGAATGAACAAGACTGTGGTTCTGGTCACCCATGCCACGAATAATCTTAGCTTTTGCGATGCCATCCTTTTTCTTCATCAAGGGCGTCTCATTCACTTCGGGAGTTTGGAGTCCCTTTTACAGCACCATCAGGTTGCAACTGTCGCCGAGCTTTTCGGCATTTATGCCACCCAAGAACTGGATTTGACGGCGTTGGACCAACCGAGTGGAGACACCCCTGACTTAACCGACGTCGTTACCATCAAATCGCTACCGCCACCATCTGGCTTGGCTCAATTTGGCACGCTGGCCACCCGCCAAGCCAAGCTGTTCTGGCGGGATAAAGGACAGATTGTGCTGCATGCCGTCCTCATCGTGACATTTCCCATCCTGGTTGCCGTCTTTGCGACGAGCGGGCTACCTCAAGTAAGAAATCAAACATTGGAGTTAGAAACCAATATTCTCCACACCTTACAGGAGCAGCTTTTCTATCTGAAAGAGTCCTTTCAATCGGCATCATTGATTTCTGGTTTGGCAATGTTCCAAGTCATTCTCCTAACCTTGATAGGCGCAAACAATGGTGCGAGGGAAATCGCCAAAGAGAGGACGATTCTTGCCAAGGAACTCCGGGCGGGCCTCTCGCCAGCTTCCTATGTTGGGGTGAAATTCATTCAGATTGCCATTCTCTGTGCGATTCAAGCCTTCTGGATGGCATGGTTTGTTAAAACCGTTTGTGGTTTTCCCGGGGATCTTTTCAGTCAGTTTGCAATCCTGTTCAGCACAATACTGGCCATGAGCACCACTTGCCTGGCCATCTCTGCCGCGTCTCCATCGCCGGAACGTGCATCCCTCCTCGCGATTTACCTTGTAGGTTTTCAGCTTCCACTCTCAGGGGCAGCCTTGGCGCTGCCTGACTGGTTGAGTCTCGCTTGCCGCCCATTTATTGCTGCGTATTGGGGGTGGAGTGGCTATTTACAGACATTCCAAGACACTCGCTACTTTGAGATTGTCCGTCAATCAACAGAAACATGGATTGCCCCCTACGGGTTAGGACTTGCTGTGTTGGGATTACACACGGTTGTTGCACTGATTTTCACAATTTTCCTTACAGCAAAAATCAAAGCGATTGGCTAGCCACCACTTTAGATATACTTATCTAAGAAGCTGTGAAATAAGTCTCATGAAGCCCGATTGGAAGCCAGTCTGCGGAGCATGAGACGCGTTGTTGAGGCATAAATGAATGCCTCGGAGTGCTCAGTCTTCACTTCATAATCCTTTGCCAAGCGTCGAGAATGAATCAGCCAAGCGAATGTGCGTTCGACAATCCAACGTTTTGGAAGAATATGGAATCCGGGTTTTTTCCTGGAGACGATTTCCAATCGTGTGCCTTGGCCGCGAAAGAAATTACGCACCCACAGCACAAGTTGTCCGGCATACCCGCCATCGGCAAAAATGATCCTCAACCAACCAAACCGCATGGCTTTCTCCAGAACCAGCTTGGCTCCGTCTCGATCTTGGATTCCAGCCCCGTGAACAACGGCCACGAGAACGAGTCCCAGCGTGTCCACCAAAAGGTGTCGCTTACGCCCTACCACCTTCTTGCCAGCATCGTAGCTGCGTTCTCCGGGTTGGTTAGCCATTTTAACCGTCTGAGAGTCGAGGATGCCCGCAGTCGGGGCTTTTTTTTTCCGACTTTGGCACGAACCTTGTCCCGCAGGGCATCGTTAAACTTTTTCCAAAGGCCCAGTTTCTGCCACTTGCTGAAATAATGATAGACCAAGCGCCATGGGGGAAGGTCGTGGGGAACATCTCTCCAAGCGCAGCCGGTTTTCGTGACATACTGGATTGCGTTAAAGACCTCTCGCCTCGCGTAACATGGAGGTCGCCCCATTCGTCCCCTCTCGGGAAACAAAGGGCTGAGGATCTTCCATTCTCGGTCACTGACGTCGCTGTTGTAGGGTTCTCTTGCTTGCATCCCAAGCTTTGCATCAGAAATGATTTACATTGTACAGACATTTATTTAACTAATTATCAGTGAGTTACGACTTTTCACAGGCATCCCACAGGAAAGCGGAAAGAAGCGGAAGGATGATGGACGGGGAGCTTTGATCCTGCCATTTGGCAGGTTATGAATAAAACAAAACACGCCCGTCCATCGGCATCGAGGTTCACGGTATTGCGGCAACTCTGCAATCTCATTCCGTCTCATCTCGTGCCGAAGCTGGCCCGGGAGACCGGGGTGGAAAAAGTCTGTCGGAGTTATTCAGCATGGAGTCATGTGGTCACGATGCTTTACGCCCAGTTGACGCACGCCATCGGTTTGAACGATGTTTGCGATGCCTTGCGGCTTCATAGCGGACCTTTGTCGGCGCTCCGTGGAGCGAGACCGCCGAGCCGCAACGGACTCTCCCATGCGGGCAAGAAGCGCAAAGCGGAACTGGCCGAGAAGCTCTTTTGGGAGGTTCTCGCGCATCTTCAATCGCTTTCTCCGGGATTTGCCCACGGACGTCGAGGGCGGGGCGTCACCCATCGATTCCGTCGAACCATCCATATTGTGGACTCGACGACCATCGAATTGATTGCCAAATGCATGGATTGGGCCAAGCACCGTCGCCGGAAAGCGGCGGCCAAGTGCCATCTGCGGCTTGATCTGCAGAGTTTCCTGCCCCGGTTTGTTCTCATCGACACCGCCCGGCACAATGACGCCAAGCGAGCACGCGAGGTTTGCGCCGGCGTGCAGGCCGGAGAGATCGTCCTCTTTGACAAGGCCTACGTGGATTTCGACCATCTCTTCGATCTCTTTCTGCGGGGAGTTTTCTGGGTATCGCGCACCAAAACGAGCCATCGCTTCAAAGTGGTCAAACGCCGCAAGATCACCGACCCGAAGATCCTCGCCGACGAGGAGGTCGTGCTCTCGGCCAAGGGAGCCTTCGATGGCAAGTATCCCGAACGGATGCGCCGGGTGCGCGCGCTCATCGAAGTCGATGGGGTCGAGCGCGAGATGGAGTTTCTCACCAACAATCTGGATTGGAGCCCTCGCAGCGTGGCCGATCTTTATCGAGCCCGCTGGTCCATCGAGGTCTTCTTCAAACAAATCAAACAGACCCTCAAGCTGGCCGACTTTCTGGGCCACAGCGCCAATGCCGTGCGCTGGCAGGTTTGGAGCGCCTTGCTCTGCTATCTGCTGCTGCGCTTCCAAGCCTGGATTTCGGGCTGGGCCGGCAGCTTCACCCGGATCTTCACCCTGATTCGCTCCGCGCTTTGGCAGCGCCTGGACTTAGCTGAACTTTTGAAAACCTGTGGGACAGCAGGCGGCAGCTTCCGTGCCCTGGCGACCCCGGAAACCGCATATTTCCCGACTTTCCGACGCTAACCCGTGGGACAGCACCGCCGTCATTAGGCCAAATCCCCCTCCATCATGTAGAAATTCTTAAAGCGCTTTCCTCAAATCCGGCTTCCGATCCGCTTCATTGCTTGAGCGCGTCCCTCCATCGTGCTCCTGTGGGACGGCAGTGACGACTTTTCTTGAAAAAATCTGACTTATTTCACAGCTTCTAACGCATACTCAACTGATTGCCACTCATTTTACTGCGGCAGAAGGCCTCCACCAATTCCTCTCGCTTCTCATTTGGCGTTATCACCTTCCCTCTTACTCTCTACCTCTTCTCCTTACCGGACAGGCTCTATTTAGGT
>JBGTLQ010000329.1:0-1636 GCA_041744075.1 Terrimicrobiaceae bacterium | reverse complement strand
TTTCAAATCGCCCTCTCAGAGGCTTTATTCTCAATCCTCGACATCAGCTCCCTCATGCCCCTCGGATCTTGTATTCACGGCCTCGTTCGGGTTGTTGCAGCTTGCTTCAGCCTTTCGCAGACCTTCTTTCCTCTCTCAATTATAGCGCCCCTCCTTACTTTACCCTCTGGAGCCAGCAAGGGGACTCGAACCCCTGACCTGCTGATTACGAATCAGCTGCTCTACCACCTGAGCTATGCTGGCGATGCGGAAGAAACATATTGACCCAAATTCCAAGCAACGCAAGCCCCGACAATACCTCAAAAAGGAGGACTGGCAACCCGCTGCGCCACAAAAACCAAACGCTGCCACCACCAATTCCACCGACCTTCGGCGTCGCAGTTTACTTTGAAGAGCTGAACGGCCTCATCAGGAGGGTTGAGGACGAGCTTCATCACGGCTTCTCGATTTTCGGGGCTCGTGCCTGCGGTTTCAAAATACCATTCCAGATTGGGTTGATGAAAAGCCTGAAGCTCGGAATGCAGAGGCGTAAGCCCGACCGCCACTGACAACTCTTTCCACGCACCGGGTGTTAGGAAGCGGTGATGAGAGGGATCCCGGAGTTTTTCCACTTCATGCAACCACTGTTCTGCTGTTGGAGCGCCATCTTGCACCGAACCATCGATCAGCAAAAAGCGTCCCCCGGGTTTCAAAACACGTACGACTTCTTTCATAAAACCCGCCGGATCCGAAAAGTGATGACCCGCCACACGGCAAGTGACAAGATCAAATGAATCCGCCTCCCATGGCATTGACTCGGCCGAATGCACCGCCGTTTCAACCGACAATTGCTCCGATTCAGCCAATGCTTTTGCGCGATCCAACATGCCCTGCGAGAGATCACTCAGCGTCACCACGGCACCCCGACGCGCAAAAAAAATCCCCGCATGCCCCCCACCTGTGGCCACATCCAAAACACGGCTGTCTTTGATCGGCCCCAGCCACGCACAAGCCGATTGGATATCATCGGTTTGACTAAGAATATGCGAGCGTCCATATCGATCCGCCCGTTCCTCAAACTGACGTCTCGCCGCATCTTGAATAGGGTTAAGGTTTTCCATGGTTGGTGCTAATGCTTAGGGATTTGGAGCGGGGTCCGGCTCCGGCTTCACGGGCTCTTGGCCCAATCGGTTTGCGAGGAACCAGCGGTAGAGTCTTTCATCGGCGTAGGCTGTGTCCCAGGAGTTGTGTTTCACTCCGGGATAAAGGGTCAGCTTTAAATGCTCGCCACCGGCCGCGCGGATGGCGTCTGCCATTTTTTGACTTTCCTCCGGAGGCACTGCGGTGTCGGCATCCCCATGGAAGATCCAAGTGGGAGTGTTGACCAATCTTGCGGCAGCCTCGGCATCGCCACCGCCACAAACGGGAGCGATGGCGGCGAAGCGATCAGGATAGGCGATGGCCGCGTAAAAGGTTCCATAGCCTCCCATGGAATTACCTGTGAGGTAGATGCGTTCAGGATCGACTGGATATTTGGCGGACACTTCATCCACCAGATCGATGACTTTATCGGACAACCAAAATTCTCCCGGATCGCATTGTGGCGCGATCATGAGGAAAGGAAACTTTTTGCCGGATTTCGGGAGCTTCGCCATCC
>JBGTLQ010000328.1:0-31285 GCA_041744075.1 Terrimicrobiaceae bacterium | reverse complement strand
GCTTTCAGGCACGTTGTATCCACCCACGCCACCTCCATCTCCAGTTCTGACTCCAAGCCGATCTCTCGCGCACGGCTTTCATCGGCCATGGCCTCGCGCAATTGCCCCAGCACTTTTTCCATCTCCTCATGCGGCAGCCATGTGGCATACTCCTGCAATGTGCTTTTACCGGGAACTCTCACCATTTCCAGTTCCGGCAGCTTGCAAAACCACCGAAACAACCCGCACTGCGCCAAGCGCACACTCATCTCCCGATAGTCTTCCCCCAGCATGTTTTTGAGAACTGTGCAGCGCAGGGCCTTCTCACTTCGTTCACTCCGTCGCACCAAGTCCCCCTGACTTACCGCTCCCGTTGCCCCTGCCTCATACCCTGCAAGGCTTAACTTCACAAAAAGCCGTTCCACCCCGCTCTCCCTTAATATCCGGTCCATACGAAAAAGCCGTTGTTCTTGCTCTTGGTAATCTTTGCACCCAATTACTTGGGGAAGGGCTGGACGAAGATAGTCTTGTATCAGTATGGTTTTGCTCATCGATGGTTTGGTTTTTGTGTCGTAACAAAATTATAACCACTCGATTTCGGGCATGGCAGCGTTTTTCACGCTTCATGCCCGTACTTTTTTCCTGCCTTTCCCTCTCACACTCTACTTCTTCAGCTTACCGGACAGGCCCTTTCTAGCAATGATTCTGCAATCAGGAGAGCTTGGGCTTGAGTATTCTGAGCCTCTGTTAAATTGCCCTGCGCAACCATCACTTCACTGATATTGTTGTAGTAACCGCAGAGCTTTTCTTGCCAACGGGCATTGTTAGGATTCTTGTTACCCAGCGACTCAACGATGGAGGTAGACTTTAGATAGGCCTCTAAAGCATTTGGAAAATCGCCCTGGAAATGATAAAGTTGACCTATAATAGCGTAGTTCGAAGCAAGATTTGCCTTATTGAGGTCATTAGGGTGCTCATTTGCAAGAGATTCGGCAATGACAAGAGCTCTTCGAGAAGCCATAAATGCTTCTGGAAAGTTATCCTGATAAAGAAAAGCCAGGCTAATATTGAAATAGCTCGTGAATAATGATTGTTTTAAGGTGATGTCACGTGGACTTTTTTTCGCCAATGCTGCAGAAATGTCAAGTGACTCCCGATATACCTCAAGTGCTGCAGAAAAATCTCCTTGGCTTAACAAAATTCCCCCCTGATCATGAAGTGCATAAGTCCTCATGATCTCGAATACATCTTTGTCCGTATGTTCAGGCGGGTGCTCTTCATAGTATTGGCGGATACGTGCGTTGATATGTTCCATGAGTTTTATTTGGCCCAATGGACGAAGGCGTTCCGACAAATCATTCTGCATGTATCCGATTAACATGTTAGCAGATTTCCTAGCAACGATTGCCCTCTCTCTTGCAGCTTCCGCTTGTTGGCGTTGCCAGACGGCCAATCCTAAACCACAAAGTGCCACTGCCGCTAGAATGCCAACGAGCACGAGCCAGCGCGCGAGCACACGTTGCCGCTTTTTGGCCAGTGCAAGCTGATAGGCCTGATCACGTTTGGTGAGTACGCCAACGGATACACCCATGATACCAGCGAGAATTTTCAAGAGCATCAGGTTTTGGCGTTGTTTGTATTCCTCGACGAGAGAAGCCGCTTTATCGCCAGTCAGGTCCCTCCGAGCTTCCAAGGCCTGACGATATGCGCCGGGCGAGGTCCAACCTTCCGAGCCATCTGAAAGTCGGAAGTCGGAGGCTATGGGCTCTGTGCGTTCGGAGGTCAGGTTCCCATTCGAGTCCACTTCAAAACGCAACGCGTCCGGGAAGCATTCCAAGTGCGCATCTGCTTTTCCTGGATGATCCGAGGAATTGGGCTCCCCATCCAAAATGGCAGCGAGGATTCGTTCACTGCGTCCGAGCTTTTTGAAGTAGGCGATCTCGTTAGAGACGTATGGTGATTGAGCAGCACGGGGTGAACAGAGGACGACGAGATATTTCGAACGATCCAGCGCAGAGTAAATCGGGGACTCCAGGTCGGCATCGGCAGGTAATTCGTCCTCGTCGCGGAAGACAGGGAAGATTCGTTCAGGGATAGTGTCGCCTCTCTCATTGACGGTTCCTACGAGATCTGCGGGCACTTCATATGTTTCAATAGCTTGATGCAACCATGAGGCCCATTGGCGCCCCGGTTGTTTGTTATCAGCGTGGCGGTAGGAGATGAAACACCAGTAGTCCCGAATTTGTTGCGTTCCCTGTATTGGAGGGGTCAGCAAGGCCTCGCCGCTGGGCGGCAATGGGGGAACGTCGGTAGTTTTCGAGTTCATTCGGGCTTGATGGATCGTCAGGAAGCGATATTACAGTTCCCGCAACCAAGCGACCTCCTTTTTTTAAGTATGACAAATTCCACAGGCATTTTCTATCCAAAAGCTTCGTGGCGGGTGGGATTTTCCGGCAAACGTGCCTTGTCCGACGAAGGCAAGATGCGTCAGTCACTTGACAAGGTCTGGAACGAATTGCGGCATAGGGTGGATGGCGATCTGGAAGCCTATGGGTCCCTGGCGGAGGGCGGTGATATTCTTTTCGCGGAGTCGGCCCTCGAACAGAACATCCCGTGGAGTGGACTGTTTCCCTTTGACCCTGAGCAATTTGAGAAGGACATCGGTGCGACCTGGATGTCGCGATATCTCTCAATCCAAAGCGGCGCGGCGTCCATTGATGTTTGGGCAGAGACATCCTCAAAGGAGTCGGCCTATTATCAGTCCGGGCAAGAGGTCTTGGAATCCAGCGAGATTTTTCTGGTCATCTGGGACGGAAAGCCTGCGCAGGGCTTGGGCGGCACGGCCCAAATGGTGGAGGCAGCTCGGGTCCGCGAGATTCCGCTGGTATGGATTCATTCCGAAACCGGGGAGATTGTTTATGAGCGATTTCCCGATGGGCCTATGCGGGATGAAACCGCCGTGGCACTGCGGCATTTTTTGTCAGTTTCCGAACAGGAGATTGAGGGGGCAATGCAGCCGGGCAAGATGCTTCTGGAGAAGCTAGATGCCGAGGCATCCCAACGCGCCCCGCTTTTTCGTTCGCTGGCCTCGACGAACCTAATCATCCATGTGGTTGCCATTCTGCTCGCACTGGTGGGCATTAAATATGGAGTATCCATCGGCAAAACGGGATACCAGATTGTGTCATGGACCGAAGCGGTGCTGATTGCCGTGGCATTTGGTCTGGTTTTCTATGCGACACGACTTCATTTGCATCACCGGTGGATTTATCTGCGGTCGGCGGCTGAGATTGTTCGCAGCGTGCTGAGCTGGGGGCCGTTTCTTCCTGCGCGGCAAGCCCATCGCATCTGGGCGTCTTTTCCCGGATTTATTCGCGTACACCGAAGTGTTCGTCGGCTGATCTCCCAGCCTCAGCAGACGGATTGGCATCAGGCCAGGGAAGTATATCTCGACGAGCGTGTGGCGGATCAAAAAACCTATTACACGAAACAGACTGGCAAGATCAGAAGGATGAGTAGCTGGCTGGATAGGTTACTTTTGATCGTAGTCGCCTGCGCGACTGTAACGACGCTGACCTACCCGATTTTAAAGTTCCACTACTATCCTCTGAATGAATGGGATCAGGATAAAGTGGCGATCGGGTTTCTGGCCGTGCTGGCAGTGGCGCTACCCCTGCTTTCGATGCTGATCCTTTCACTCAAGAACACTCTGGACATGGATCAACGCCTGTCACGATTTTCGGAAATGTCAGCCATGTTGGATCAGGCCGAACGAAGATTGCGGTCCTGCGAAGACATGGACACATTTTATACGATGGTGGCAGATTGCGAACACCATTTGCTCGATGAAGTCGGGGAGTGGTATCGGCGGACACGGCACATTCATATTCACTAAGATTCCAGTGCGAATAAGGAATGCTGCATCGGCAGGCTAGGGTCCAGCTTCAGTCAGATCGAAGGCGGTCTGGCACGCCGTGCTTGCCGTCGCACATTCATGTCTCAAACGGGCTAGAGTTCTGAGGCGGGTTAGACCCCATGGAGAAGATGTTTGTATTCCTCTATGGTCGGGGTCATGAAAAACCTAATTATTAAATCCTTAGGAGCTGCGCTTTTTACAGGCGTCCTCCTTTGTTCCGCATCAGCTCAAAATATTGTTTTAGCCGAACCATCCGTCACGTCCATGGGCACGATCAGTGAGTTCAGTTCTGAGACGATCATTCTCAACAACGAGAAAAGCAAACAACCCATGACCTATGGTTACAGCAAAACCACCACCTATGTGGACGAAGCTGGAAATCCAGTCGATGTTTCCATGGTGAAATCCGGCGTTCCCGTCACAGTCCATTACACCAAATCCGGTGAAAAACTTGAAGCAACCAAGGTGATTGTGCGCAAGCCCTTGTTGGCGCCCGATGCCGTGATGGAAGAAAAAACCACAACAACCACGACCACTTCGGAAGACCGTTAAACTTTTAATAAAGTCCTAATATTATGTTAATGACCATTGCAATTATTCTTGCCGTCCTGTGGCTTCTTGGCCTGGCGACCAGCGCAACCATGGGGGGACTTATTCACATCCTCCTCGTGGTGGCTGTGATCATCGTTGCCGTCCGCCTCATCCAAGGGCGAAAAGCGGTGTAGTTGGTCTCACTCCAGGAAAATTTCGCCGCCACGCCGTCTGGCGTGGCGGCCTCTCGGAAGGTTCACCTTCGCGACATCGTGTTCCAAGAGTGAGAGAACCAACTCAACCTCAGCGAAGCCGGGCTCTTCGATCTGCTGTTCCCGCAGCCATGCGAGGATCAACCGGCGACGGATCGCTGGATGAAGCAGCCTCAGCGCTTTTGTGTCGAGGTGTGCCTGGGATGGCGGAACGTTGCAGGCGAGAAAGGCCTCGTCCTCTCTGGCGATCTTTGACAACCGAAGGATCGCGGTTAGAGCGGAAGGGCTGGTGGCTTCGGTAATAGCCGGAACGACCAAGTGACGCAGGCGATTGCGGGTGTGATAAGTCTTGTTGTTTGTTGGATCATCACGGAATAGGATCTTCCGTTCGGCCACATACGCCGCGATCTCAGATCGGGAGACATCCAATAATGGCCTAAGAATTGTGAACGGCTTCGTGGAGCGACCATCGATTCGAAATGTTGAAATCGGAGCCATTCCTGCAAGTCCGGTGAGGCCGGTGCCGCGAAAAAGATTGAGAAGAACTGTTTCCACTTGGTCATCCGCATGATGGCCCAAGAACAGCGAGTGGCAGCGCCTTGCGGAGGCGCAGGCCGCAAAAAAACGAAAACGCAAATCCCGAGCCGCGGCCTCAATGGAGAGGTGCAGGGTTTTGGCATGATGGCGCGTGTCGGCCTGCCCGTACTCCAGCGGATAGCCAAGTGTGGCAGCAGCTTTTTCGACAAGCTTCAACTCACGAGAGCCCGGCCGCATTCCATGATCAAAATGACAAATCACCAGTTTGGAGAAACCCAAATCATGCAGAGCGTGAAGAAGAGCCATCGAATCCCGACCTCCTGACACTCCAATCAGATAGGGTTGGTCGGGGGGATAGTGGCTCACGAGGAGATTCGCTCGGCCTCGGCTTTGGAGGGGCGGCCAAGCAATTCCCACATGGCATCATGAGGGGCTTTGTTCTCATAAATCACGGCGTGGATCTCCCGCGTGATCGGGGCTTCGATGCCAAGTTTCTGAGCACCTTCCCATGCACCTCGTGAAGCAGGGACCCCTTCCGCCACCATCTTCATGGATTGTTCGATTTGGGATGGAGATTCCCCACGTCCAAGTCGCTCGCCGAACTGACGGTTTCGACTGTGTTTGCTAAAACAAGTCACCATCAAATCCCCCACCCCGCTTAATCCAAAAAAGGTTTCCCGACGGCCTCCCAAGGAACACCCCAGTCTCATCATTTCGGCCAGAGCCCGTGTCACCAGACCAGCCTTGGCATTATCGCCCATGTTGAATCCATCAGAGACACCTGCCGCGATGGCAAAGACATTTTTGAGGGCACCTCCGAGCTGGATCCCGACCGTATCGTTGCTGGAATAAACCCGGAACGTTGGCAACGAGAAGATTTGCTGCAAAGGATCCAGCAATTCTTCATGCACACACCCGATCACGCCCGCCGCAGGAATTCTATGGGCAATTTCGACCGCAAGGTTGGGGCCGGATAAGACTCCCACCCGGCGTCCCGGCAAACATTCCTCCAAAATTTGGCTCATGAGTTTGCCTGAGCCATGCTCAATCCCCTTTGTGCAGGAGACCATTACGGCGGAATCGTTGAGGCCGGCTTCTCGAAGGAAGTTGGCCACCTCGCGGACCGCCTTGGATGGGGTCACCACCACCACCAGATCCGCATCCACGGTGTCAGCCAAATTTGCCGTGGCATACACATTCGGGGGGAGTCGGACCCCGGGCAGATAGGCGCTGTTAATACGGTGATCAAGGAGTTCAGCGGCGACGTCCGGGTTGTGAGCCCAGAGTCTGACTGTCCCCCGTTTTTCTGCAAGCAACACAGCCAGAGCCGTGCCCCAACTACCCGCCCCTATGATGCTGATATCTTTGAACATGGGGTCTGACATTATCAGGTTGTGGCCTCCGGGGAATCCTTCTTCTTTCGCTCAAAACGTTTTTCTGTGCCAGCCATCAGGCGGGCAATGTTCGGGCGATGACGCCAAAACGCAAGGAGGCACATCGCGACGGCCACGGCGACGAGGAGCCAATGACATTGACCATTCAACGCGAGCACGAAGCTGGTCGTAGGCAGAGCGATAGCCGAAGCGAGAGACGCCACCGAAACGTATCGGGTGGTAAAAAAAAAGGTCAGCCACGCGAGAAGGCCCACGGCAAAAACCATCAAGGGGAAAAGCGCAAGCATGACACCAGCCGAGGTGGAGATGCCCTTCCCTCCCTTAAATCCCAGCCACACCGGGAAGTTATGACCCAACACAGCCCCAACCGCACCGACCACCCCAATCGGAACCTCATAGCTGGGTGCCAGAAGCATCGCAATGCCCAAAGCGACTTTCACCCCAAGAAAACCTTTCAGCGCATCAGCAGCAAAAACCGTGTATCCCCATGGCTTTCCAAGAACACGAAACGCATTGGTAGCTCCCACATTTCCACTCCCTTCTTTCCGCAGGTCCACGCCACAGATTTTCCCTGCAATAAAACCGCTGGGAAATGAGCCGCAAAGGTACGAAGCGAGAAGTGAGGTAAGAAAAGCAATCCAAAGCACCTATCACGTATGGGTTGGACACCCCCCGAAGCTCAAGGAAATTGTGTCAGTTTTCGAGAAGGGCAGCCCGAACCGCAGCAATCTCGGTCTCTTCCATCAGCTTGCGGGTCACTCCGCGAAGGCGTTTGCTCAAGGTGGAAGCCATTCCAAAAAGCAATTGTGTGCTGGCCTCTGGATAATTTTTGACGAATTCCTGGAAGTCGGTTCTTGTGATCATCCAATACTGCGCATCCTCGATAATCACCACCGAGCAGACAGCGGCCCCAGGGTCACACAAATCAACTTCCCCGACCCATTCCCCCTGATGAATCACTCCCAAAAGGACGTCCCGGCTGTCATCGTTCCGAATGGCATGAAGCAATCCGCTGATCACAAAAAACAGTTTCCCGTGGGATTCCCCCTCCTCAATGAGGGTTTCACCGGCTTCTCCGAGGTGGAAACTGCCATAAGAACTGAGAAGATCGCGGTCTTCTTTGGAGAGTTCGGAAACAAAACCAACGGCTGGAAGATAGGGGCTGGTCAGTTCATCTGTCATAAAAGCATTTTTGTGGAAGGTTACTGATCAAGGCTTGGAGATGGTGCTCAGTTCCTCACTCAGTTTGTCTCTTTGAGTTTTGAGTTTTTCGACATCGCGGGTGCTGGTGCCAGTCTCCGTGGGGGACTCTTGCACAGTGCGAACTTCCTCATCGATCTGCCGAATTTTGTCACTCAGTTCATTGATTTTTTGCTCTTCTTCGCTGAGGTCAACCGCGGGCGTGGGGGTTGGCAGTGGCTCAAACGGCGTGGGCTCCGGCGTGGGGGTAGCCTCAACTGGCGCCAGCTCCACTTCCTCAGCAAGGATTTCACTAAAAAAGGATTTGTTGTTTTTCACCGAAACCCCCTCGAACTCCACAAGGTAATCATCGCCTTCAATGGCCAACAGGTTCACTTGGGCCCCCTCGGGAAAATCGTGAGTCCCATAATCGCTCACCGACTGGAAGGCGGTGATAATTTTGACCTGTCGCAACGGCTCTTGAATTGTGTCGGACAACTGTTGTGGCGGTGTGGGCTCTGGGGTTGGCTCAGGCGTCGGTTCGGGGGTCGGCTCCGGCGTGGGTTCCGGGGTTGGCGTGGGCACGGGAGTGGTTTTGGGATGCTGAACCACGACTTGGGGCTCAACTGTGGGTTTGACTGGCTCTTCGGGGGCGGGTTTGCCGCAACCCGACAATCCCAGTGTCAAAAGACCTACACACACCGCTAGAACAGGAAGATTGGAATAATCAGTGTGAGGCAATTTTTTGGAAACGCCGGGATTTAAGAGGACTTGCATAGGGGAATTCCTATCACAGAACCGCAAAATGCCCAGACAACTTTGCACCCCGCGAAAGACTGGTCAATTTCCCGAATTTTGGTAATGTCAGCGCATGGCCTCAAAAAATTCCAAACCCGCACTCAAGCTTCTCGGACGCAGTGATGCCACCTTTCCGAAGAAGCCCTCCCGTGACACCCTCGAGACTTTCCCCAACCGAAACAGAAACCGCCCCTACTTGGTCAGCTTTGAGTGTCCCGAGTTCACCTCGCTCTGCCCAGTGACCGGTCAGGCGGATTTTGCAAAAATCATCATCCAATACATTCCTGACGAGCTGTGCATTGAGAGCAAATCCCTCAAGTTTTACCTGGCATCCTATCGCTCAACTCCCTCTTTTGGCGAAGACGTCGCCAACCGCATCCTGGATGACCTCGTGGCCGTCCTGACCCCTCAGGAGATGAAAGTTGTTGCAGAATTTTCGCCGCGAGGGGGGATCAGCTTGACCGTGGAAGCGGAGCATGGATCTGACCCCTTTGACGATATACCATTTTGAAAGTTGTTGTCCTGCTTAGCGGGGGGATGGATTCGGTCACCTCGCTTTACGATGCCTACGAAACGCAACACGTGGTGGCCACGGTCAGTTTTCATTATGGCTCAAAACACAATGACCGTGAGATTCATTTCGCGAACTGGCATGCCGCTCAGTTGGGCGTGCCCCACCTCCAAGTTCCACTTGGGTTTATGGCCAGCACCTTCACTTCGGACCTGCTGACGTCTGGGGGGGAAATCCCGAAAGGTCATTACGAAGAGGCCAGCATGAAAAGAACCGTCGTGCCTTTTCGGAATGGGATCATGCTTTCGGTCGCAGCGGGTTACGCGGAGAGCATTGGAGCAGAGGGGTTGGTGATTGCTGCCCATGCGGGCGACCATGCCATTTATCCTGACTGTCGGGAGAAATTTTTGTGCTCCATGGCAGAAGCCATGAGAGCGGGAACCTATGCCGAGGTGAAGCTGCTCCGGCCTTTTGTTGCGATGACCAAGGCGAGTATCGCGCGTCTCGGTTCTGATTTGGGAGTAAATTTTTCCAAGACATGGTCGTGTTATGTGGGGGGTGAAACTCACTGCGGCGAGTGTGGCACATGCGTCGAGCGGCGTGAGGCATTCCAGTTGGCCGGGATTCCCGACCCGACGGACTACCTTCACACAGGGCCTTTGCCTCTCAAGCCTGTCTCGTAATTCATGCGGATCGCGGAAATATTTTATTCCGTTCAAGGCGAAGGCGAACTCACCGGAGTGCCTTCGGTTTTTGTGCGCACCTCGGGATGCAACCTGCGTTGCCAGTGGTGTGACACCCCCTATGCATCCTGGGAACCCGAAGGCCCCGAGAGAAGCGTGCAGGACATTTTGGATGAAGTGGCCCTTTTCCCGTCAACTCACGTGGTCCTCACAGGCGGCGAACCCATGATCGCCAAGGATATCCACCAACTCGCAGTCGGCCTGAAACACTTGGGAAAACATATCACCATCGAGACCGCAGGAACCATCGCACCGGACGGTATTGTTTGTGACCTTGCTTCCCTGAGTCCCAAACTTGCCAACTCCACTCCCTCAGCGGATTCCATCAGCGAGGCCTGGGTCCAACGCCACGAAAGCACCCGCCTGCGCCCCGAGATCCTGCTTGATTGGGTCACCCATCACGATTTTCAGTTCAAATTTGTGGTGGCTGACAGCGGGGACCTTCAAGAAATCGAATCTGTGCTGACGAGGATCGGCACTCCCATTCCTCCTTGGAAGATCCAACTGATGCCAGAGGGCACAAATTCCCATAAATTAAGGCTGCGACAAGCCAAGCTTCTGGAGCTTTGCAAGGAGAAGGGATATCGCTACTGTGATCGTCTTCATATCCACCTCTTCGGAAATTCCAAAGGAACCTGATGCCCTACCGAATCTGCAAAACCCTCGAAATCGAGAATGGCCACATGCTGACCCTGCACCCTGACAAGTGCCGGTTTCCCCATGGACACAGCCGCCGGATTGAACTCATCCTCGAAGCCGATGACCTTGATGATCACGGCATGGTTTGCGATTTCAAAATCATCAAAGAGGCGGTCGGCGAATTCCTTGACTCGTTTGATCACTCCCTGTGCGTGAACACCCAGGACCCCATGTTTGATACGCTGAAGCAGGCGTATGGGGAACGCATCATCGCCTTCGAAAACACCGAGCCCACCACCGAGGTCCTCGCCAAGACGTTTTTTGATGCCTGCGCGCTGCGATTGGCCGAATACGCCAGTCAAACCGACACACGTTACACCCTTCGAAAATCCGTGCGCCTCACGAAGATTCGGGTCTGGGAAACCAGTTCCTCATGGGCGGAATACGAGGAACCCTGAGGTTTTTCTACGCTTTCCCCCTCGTTCTCCTCAGGGCAACCCCTGATTGCGAGCGGCAGTGTCCCGGTTTAATTTGAGGATATTGATTGTTATGAAACCACTCACCCAAGCTGCCCTCCTCTTCGCCGCCGTTGTGACACTGGCCCTTGCGGGATGTGTCAATTCCGAAGGACGCTTCCGACCACCAGACCCCATAGGTCGTGCGATTTTTGACGCCCTCGATCCAGGCCCACGATATTACTCGGACGCAGCATACGTGAACCAACCCGGATACAACGAAAGAGTCTGGGTGGAAGGCGCTTATGGGCGTGACAGCAGGGGCCGAAGGGTTTGGATTCCCGGTCACTATGCCACTGTTGAGCGTAGGTAATTAATACTCTTCCCACTAACTCCGGCAGAGCATGCCATTGTCAGGGTGTTTCAGTCATCCGGCGGGTGATCCCTTGCAAGACAAACTGTAAATTACATCCTGCAAAAATGTCCTCGGGCCACTCTAATTACGCACGGCGTTTCCGAAGAACCAACGCAGCCAAACCTGTCATCACGAGAAGAGCGGAGCTTGGCTCTGGGATCGCATTGGCGAATCTGAAATCCGCGATAGCGATGTCGTCAGGTCCTACGTCTTCATCAAATTGCACATATGTCCACGGAGTGACACTAGTGAATCCCAAGAAATTCTGAGTGTCGGAAGCCGGAGGAACGACAGATCCCAATAATCCGCTCGCTCCATACACACTGAATGATTCACCCGAAACATTGTTATTGTTCTCTCTGAGAATAAAACCAAAGGCGGTCGACGAAGCTCCTGCTGTCAGTGTGAGACGCCAGTCATCATCTTCGAAGTTATCGACATCCCCGACGGAAAGTGCGGCGTCAAAGTTTGGAAGAACAGGTCCGCCTTCGTGATCCGAAAAAGTAAAACCAGCGTTAAGCTGGAGAGTCTGCACTCGAAAGCTGCGAGAGAGGCCAGTATTCGCCTGATCGAATGTGAGAATCGGCCCCAATTGAGCGTTGGGGAGTGGAGCGGGGTTTACCTCATTGGCGAGACCGACATTGGTGGAGCTGGTCAAAAATGTCTCAACATTTTGGACCGCGGCGAGCCAAGCATTTTGATCAGTGAAGAAGACTACCTGAGCTGGGGAAGAAATACTGAGGGCGAGGGTTGCAAATGATATCAGAAAGAATCGATTTCGGGATTTCATGCGACAGGTTCCTAAACATCGGATTCAGCTATGTCAACAATTTTTTCATAAAAAGAAAAACATACAAAAGACAGCTAAAGCAGATGAGAATAAAGCTGTTTCCGTTCACCTTATTCTTTGAACGACGTTGTTTCATCGAAGGCTTCGCGCTCTTCATGCGTCATACGATCCCTCAAAATTCTTGTGGTAAATGCCCCAACTACCAGACCAGCATCAATGTACATCCAGTCGGATATGTACATGGAGTCAAATTCAATCAACTGCTTGAAGCGGAGAAGATTTGTCTTTGGCTTATTCGCGACAACCCCCATCGGCTTTTTGCCGGAAAAATCTGGGTCAGCCAACCATATGTGTTCGTAGCTGTCACCAACGTCAAAAGCGATTTTCACCAAGAACGACTCTTGTTCTTTAGAAGGATTGTCGAGCGCATCGAAAAACAGGCCGATGGAGTTCTTGGCTTCTCGGATTGCAGTAGCCATTTCTGGGTCATCGGACGCTACGCTTGTGGTTTTTTCAGTGGCCATGCTGATATGAGAACAAAGTGTTATTAGGCGTTTTTCGGATTTGTAACATGGCTTGTATGGATCTCTACGGCTTTTTTTAATAAACGCGAAATGATCCAGAGCGGGACAGTTGAAAGCTTATTTGTAGGATGAAGTTCGAAAGTTCGAATCAACTGACAACCCGCATCTGATTCTGCAAATTCCCAGCACTCAGTAAAATGGGTAGCCATGCTGCGCAAAGGCGGAGAAAAGCAATCCATCCGGATAGCGATTCTTTTACCCGGATCATAGGCCTCGACAGTTTCCTTGTGTGTCGAGCCGTCTGTATTTTCAACGTAGAAGATGGTTCCAACTTTGGCATCATGCGGCGCTTCTTTAACTGCCCTCTTCACTCCGGGGAGGGGACCATAACCTACAAAGCTACTCCAACTGTCTGCGTCGAAGAATGCCTTACATATCTGCTCAGGCGGCAGACTACAACTGGCTCTTATTGAGAATGCAATCATTGTTTTTCCCAGTTCATCTACGGCGGGTATGAAAAGCATGCATTCAAAGTGAGGCGTTATACGCCGTCGGATGAGCGGCCTTGGATACCCTCCAAGTTACGTGTATCTGATGATGGCGCTCATCGTTCCAGCGAAATACCAACCAATGTTCAGTGTAATCCAAAAACGTTTGCTCTCTCTAAGAATTTTCCAATGTCGCGGACGCGTGATAAAGAGGATAAGCGAGGAGAGCGTGAAAGCGGTAAAAGCGAAAACGCAACGCCAAAGACGATGCAAATGATTAGAGTATTTATGTTTAGGGGTAAGTCATAGCATTTGTTCATTTTTGATGCCGGCGGGACGCCAGCGGTCCCAGGGTTCAGGGCTTTTCGAGTCGGAAGAGTCCTCCCGAAGATGGAGTTTTTGCAAGAGCCTCTTTGCTCAGACCTTCGCGGGCGGTGGTGATAAAAAGGTCCCCACTGGGTGTGAAGCAACACGAGGTGGTGTGGGGGCAGCCGGTTTCAACGCGACAAAGGAGTTCGCCGGTTTGAACATCCCATTGGTTCACGCAACCGCCTCCCCACTGGGCGATCCACAGGGAGCCATCCGGACCCACCGTCATTCCATCAGGGACGCCCAACTCTTCCGGTGTTGTGACGATTGTGCGTTGATTGGAAATTGAGGAATCAGCCGGATCAAAATCAAACGCCCACACTTCACGGCGTGGGGAGTCGATGAAATACATGGTGCGCGAATCCGGGCTCCATCCCATGCCATTGGAAATTGTGAGATCTTGGAGCACACAGGTCAATTGGTTCCCATCCAGCCGATAGAGGGATCCTGCTCCCTGCCGATTTTCCCCCGCGAAGGCCATGGTTCCGATCCAGAACCTGCCGGCAGAGTCACGTTTGCCATCATTGCAGCGGTTGTTGGGGCGGTCGGGTTCCACGGCACAGATTTCTTCCAGCTGTCCCGTCGTTGGATCAAAAAACGCCAGTCGCTTAACCAGCGCCACAAGCAACCGGCCATCTTCGCAGGGGGAGACGGCGCATACGAATTCGTCGAAGGTGTGTTCACGATGCTGATTTGTCTCAGCATCCAGCGAATGGAGCCGACAGCCAGTGATGTCCACCCAGTAGAGAAGGTTGCTGCTCGGATCCCAGATCGGTCCCTCACCAAGGAGGGATTGGGTGTCGTGATGAAGTTGGGCCTGTTTCTGAGTCATAGGGAGGATTAATTGGTTGGAGGGGGTGCCTCGGTTTCCTCGCGATAGTCCATCACGGCCTTGCGGATTTCTGACGCAAGGTCGGCTTTGGGCTGCACAAAACGAGGTCGAAACCATGGAAACATTCCAATCAAATCGTAAGTGACAAGGATTTGCCCATCACAATGGGGACCACTGCCGATCCCAATCGTGGGGGCCGGGATGGCCTTTGTGATGGCCTCAGCCACGGGGGGGGTCACCAACTCCAACACAATGCCGAAGACACCGGCTTCACTGAGCGCTTTAGCGTCGGCCAAGAGTCGCTCGGCCTGCTCGGGAGTTTTGCCTTTGATTTTATAGCCGCCTTCCTCCCGCACCCGTTGAGGCAACATTCCCAAATGGCCAAGGACCGGAATGTCGTTTTGGAGCAAGGCATGTACTTGCGGCAAGACCTCTGAGCCGCCTTCAATTTTGACAGCCGAGGCCCCGGCAGCCATCAGGGTCTTGGCTGAAGCCACTGCGGTCGGGGCATTGTCATAGGACCCCTTCGGCAGATCCGCGACAAGAAGGGTTTGCTTGGCCCCCGCAGCGACCGCACGGACATGATGTTCCATTTGTTGGAGCGTGACCAGCGTGGTGTCCGGGTGACCGAGTTGCACCATCCCCAAGGAATCTCCCACCAATAAAAAATCCAAACCGAGATCATCAAGGAGCCTGCCAAAAACATAATCGTAAGCGGTCAGCGTCGAAAACCGTCCGCCAGCGGCCTTTTTGTCGAGGAAGCGTTTTTGCAGCGGCGTCATGGCGAAATGATGGCTTGAAGGCCTTGGGGATTCAAGCGGGAGCAGAGGGTAAGAACAGTTTCCGATTGACCGGGGAATATGAGGTTAGGGCAGATCTCGGCGAGGGGAACCATCACAAACGCACGTTCTGTGGCACGGGGATGCGGGAGGACGAGGCCAGGGTCCGAACATTCCGCATCACCAAAGTAAAGGATATCCAAATCGATGGTTCGAGGGGTGTTTTTCCCATGGTCATTAGGCCGGCCTTGGGAGATTTCAAAAGATTGCAAGCGGTCCATCAACTGCCGGGGAGTCAGGGAGGTTGAGATTTCTGCCACGGCGTTGAAGAAGGCCGGTGTTCCTGGCGCGCAATCAACGGGCTCGGTTTTGTAAATTGAGGATATCAGGAAAGGATCCCCCTCATTTAGCCCGCGAAGAAATTCTGCGGCGGTCTGCAAACGTTCCAGACAGGGCTCAATATTGCTTCCCATGGCGATGCCAACACGCGGGAGAGAGTGGCTCATCCCAAAGTTCGAAAACCCAGAACATCTTCCATGTCATAGAGCCCCGGAGCTTTGTCTTTCGCCCACAGCGCAGCTCGCAGCGCACCTTTGGCGAACGTGTCACGGCTGGACGCTTTGTGAGTGAGCTCCAATCGCTCGCCTTCATTCGCGTAAATGACAGTGTGATCTCCAACCACATCCCCTCCACGAATGGCGTGCATGCCAATTTCCGTGCGGGTCCGTTCGCCGACCATGCCCTCACGGCCATGACGAATATCTGCTTCATACGACAGCTCGCGGACTTCAGCCAGGATTTCCGCCAAACGGCGAGCCGTGCCACTCGGGGAGTCTTTTTTTAAACGGTGGTGCATCTCTACCACTTCCAAATCAAAATCCGGTCCAAGAATTTCGGCGGCCTTCCGGGTTAACCAAAACAAGGTGTTCACCCCGATGCTGAAATTGGGGGCAAACACAATGGGCGTGCATTGGGATTGTTCAGAAATCATGGATCGCGCTTGGGCATCATGACCGGTGGTTCCGATCACCAAAATTTTTCCCGCATCCCCACACAACCGTGCGATCTCAGCCGTGGCATCTGCATGGGTAAAATCAATAACCGCGTCGGCACCCGGCAGAGCAGAGGCGAGGTCATCCCCCACATCCAAGCCCGAAACAACCTCCAGAGCCGGATCCTTGGCCGCATTGGAAATGAGGGCCTGCCCCATCCGACCTTGGGCTCCATTGATGATCAACCGGAGAGGCTTCATAAAAGCTCCAATTGCGAGATCGTGTTCCGCAGACGTGCTTTGCTCGATTCTTCCATCTCACAAAGCGGCAGGCGCACTTCGGGGGTCATCTGACCTAGCAGCGACAGCACGTATTTGGTGGGAGCTGGATTGGGCTCAAGAAAGAGGTCTTTGAAGAGTTGATAGTATTTCCGATGAATGGTTGCTGCTTCCTCTGGACGACCCGCCATCCAAGCACGAACCAAGTTGCCCACCTCTGCCGGAACCACATTGGAAGCCACGCTGATCACGCCAACTGCGCCCACGGATAGGAAAGGTAGGGTGAGGGAATCGTCGCCCGATAAAATCTCGAACGATTCGGGCAGGGCAGACCTCAGCTGACTCACTCGCTCGACACTGCCGCCAGCCTCTTTGATCGCCACAATGTTTGGGCAATCGGCGGCTAAGCGTGTGACGGTTTTTACATCGATCTCCACCCCGCAACGCCCCGGAATGCTGTAAAGAACAATGGGGATATCCACTGCCTCAGAGATGGCTCGAAAATGACGGTAAAGCCCTTCCGGTGATGGTTTGTTATAATAAGGGGCCACATGCAGGGCAGCATCCGCGCCCAAATTTTTTGCATCAGTTGTCAGCGAAATGGCCTCGGAGGTGCTGTTGGAACCCGTGCCAGCAATAACCTTACAGCGACCTGCCGCCGCCTCAATGGCGACACGAATCACGTTGATGTGCTCCTCATGCGTGAGGGTCGGAGATTCCCCGGTGGTTCCCACGGGCACAATTCCCTCGATCCCTGAACGGATTTGATTTTCGATCAACAAACGAAATGCAGCCTCATCGATTTCCCCTCCGCTAAAAGGGGTTACAAGAGCCGTGTGACTTCCACGAAATGACATATTCCTCACAGGCTGTCGAACTTGGGACACAGAGTCAAATTTTTCATGCGCAGGTGAACGGTGGATCGTGATCTCCGAGCGCGATGACAAATCCCCACTGGCGAAGCCACCTTGCGATTCTCTTTCGTGTTTTGCTGAATTGACGGCTTTGCCGTGATTGTTTTTCGCATCGTGCCCGGAGGTCCCGATCCACCAGCACTCTTCGAGGTTATGCTTTTCCTCAGTAAGAAAGCCCTTTATCCCGGTCATGACCGAGCAGCCGTATAATGTAATCTTCAGGCGAAAGCTTGAGGGGTACCGGGCCATCGGGTTCTCCTTTGATGAATTGCTGGACCTCGGGATCGGGGTGATGGCGTATTTCATCTGGGGTCCCCCACGCAATCACCATTCCAGCCCGTTGCCCGGCTCCAAGAACCAGCATGCGCGAGCCAATCCGAAAGGCACTCACCATGTCATGGGTGACAATCACAGCCGTCATGTGAAGTTTTTGCGTGAGGTCAATTGTCAGTTGATCGATGACCGCAGTCATAATCGGATCCAAGCCCGACGTGGGCTCATCGCTGAAGAGCAATTCCGGATCCATGGCCACCGCCCGCGCCAAGCCAACGCGTTTGCGCATGCCGCCGCTGATTTCTGAGGGCTTAAGGTTCTCGAATCCTGTCAGTCCGACCAGTTCGAGCTTCATCTTTACCACAAGCTCGACGATCTCAGGGTCCACACGACTGTTTTCGAGCAGGGGCAGCGCCACGTTTTCGCCAACCGTCATGGATTGCATGAGCGCTCCAAATTGGAAATTCATTCCAAATCGCAACCGCAATTTCTCAAGCTCTGGTGGGGTCATCGTTGTGACCTCGTCACCGAACATTTTGATCGACCCGCTTGTGGGTTTTAAACTGCCGATAATATGACGGAGCAGGGTGCTCTTTCCACAGCCTGATCCCCCCATGATGATGATCGTCTCACCACGATAAACTTTAAAACTGACACCGTTGAGGACCGTGCGGTCACCAAATTTTCGAACGAGGTCTGTGACTTCAATAATCGGCCCTTCATCGGCTGAGGCCTCTTTGGTGTCGGTGCTCATTCGGTAAAAAAGAAGGCGGCGGTCAAAATGGCATTTGCCACCAACATCGAAATGATCGAAGTGACCACTGAGCTGGTCGTTGAAAGTCCGACGCCCTCGGCCCCTCCTTTGACAGAGAGCCCTTTCAGACAACTGATGGTCCCAATAAGCCAGGCAAAAACAAAACTTTTCACCACTCCCGAGTAGAGATCCATCGGGTCAGCGCTCGCAATGATCCGGGTGATGAAACCTCCTGTGTTCATCCCAAGCGCGAAGTGGCAGATACTCCACCCCCCCACAAACCCAATATAATTCCCAAAAACCGTCAGGACGGGGAGCATGATCATCATCGCCACAAACCGCGGCAAAACCAAAAACCTCACCGGGTTGATGGACATCACTTCGAGGGCCTCAATCTCTTCACTCACTTTCATGGTTCCAAGTTCTGCGGTCACCGCCGAGCCGCTCCGACCAATAACAACCACCCCCACAAGCAGCGGCCCCAATTCTCTCAAAAGGGAGATAGAAACCAGATCAGGAACATAGGCGGTGGCGCCCATTTTCGATAGTTCCTGCGCGGCTTGCATGGCGAGGGTCAGGCCAATACTGAATGAGGTCAGTGCCGTCATTGGCACAGCCTGAACCCCAATCCTCACCATTTGCGTAAACGCATGGGAAAAATTCAGACCAGCCTTCCCCCTCCAAGGAGCCACAAAAATCCAGTAAAGGATCTCGGCATTCAGAGAAAGAAATCCGAGGACCGCCTTCACTCGCTATTTTGACTGGACAGAGGTAAGGGCCTCTTCTTTTGTCTCCGCAATCACAAAAAGCTCATTCAGCCGCACCAAGTCAAAAATGGTACGCACCTTTTTCTTCAGGCCAAAAAGCGCAATTTTGCCCTGATGCCCCCCAGCTTCCTTAACGTATTCAATCAGCGTCGCCAACCCGGATGAGTCGATATATTCGACCTCGCAAAAATCCACCAGAAGCAGTGGCGTCTTCTCTTTGGCAATAGCCAGCAGCTCATTGCGCAAGGTTGGAGAACCGTGCAAATCGATTTCTCCAGAGAGTTTCAGGTGGTGACCCCACGCTTCCTCGACGCGATCAAAATTCATCATTCCCGTCAATACCGGGAATTGCGTTTGCTGGGAAGCGCAATGACCCATAAAAAAACCTTTAAGAATTTCTCTTGCCTCCTGTCTGCCAATTGCTAGTTTCTTCACTCCGCCGCAAGCGTGCCGCCAGACTCTGGCCGCGTACACGACGGGCACGGGCCAAAAATCCCGGAACACATTTCCATAAGAACAGATGCCAACCATCAATCAACTTGTCCGCAAGGGCCGCAGCAAAGTCGTCGTCAAATCCAAGTCGCCGGCTCTCGTCAAGTGCCCTCAACGTCGCGGAGTCTGTGTGCAGGTCATGACCCGCACCCCCAAGAAACCCAATTCTGCCCTGCGCAAAGTCGCCAAAGTCCGGCTCACCAATGGCCAAGAGGTCATTGCTTATATCCCCGGCGAAGGCCACAACCTCCAAGAACACTCGATTGTGCTTGTTCGTGGTGGTCGTGTGAAAGATCTCCCAGGTGTCCGTTACCACATCGTCAGGGGCACCCTTGACAGCCTTGGAGTTGAGTCACGCCGCAGAGGCCGCTCCAAATACGGTGCCAAAAAGCCCAAACCCGGCCAAGAAGCCGCCGCGACCAAGGGCAAAAAGAAATAATCTCTTAATCAAGAAGCCATGTCACGCAGACGCAGAACCATCCGCAAAGAAGTTAAAAAAGACGCCCGTTACGCGAGCCCCATCGTGGCCCGTTTGATCAGCACAGTCATGCGTGACGGTGCAAAATCCATCGCCGAAGGCATCGTGTACACGGCCATCGACAAATCCCGCGAGGGAACCGATACCGTCGATCCCTTGGAGACATTGAACAAGGCTATCGAAAACGCACGCCCTCGTCTCGAAGTCAAATCCCGCCGTGTGGGTGGTGCCACCTACCAAGTTCCCATGGAAGTGCCCGCAGACCGTCAGGTCGCCCTCGCCATGCGCTGGCTCGTCAATTTCGCCAAAAGCCGCAAAGGAGTTCCCATGGAAAAAGCCCTGGCCAACGAGCTGAAAGACGCAGCAGCCGGCCAAGGACACGCCATCAAAAAACGTGACGATATGCACAAAATGGCCCAAGCCAACCGTGCCTTCGCCCACTTCCGCTGGTAGTTCCTTCTAGGAATCCTGCATTCTGTTTGGTGGTTGATTCTGGTCACCTCTGACCAGCAATAGAGCACTCGCGTCCCGCACAGGTCGGCCTCATGCCATACCTGTCGAGTTCTCACATGGGCCCGAGTTTTCGCGACCCTGCGCCTACCGTTTACGCGCTACAGGTGTAGCGCCTGAACGGGAAATCTTGTTTTAACACTCCATAGTTGGGGTGTCATGAAAAGTGGGTGAGGGATGCGATCAAGTGGCGGCGGAGCTGCGTAGGATTTCTCATCGTGCGGCGGAGCGCCCGATCCACCTCATCTACTTTTAATCACACCCCCACAGTTGGGGGACAATCGGAATATTCTTGTGTCAGTGCAGGGAAGGCGAGATGTGATGAGGTGTGAAAATATTAGTGACGGGAGCGGCTGGTTTTTTAGGTTCTTGCGTTTGTGAGATGCTTCATGCGGCAGGGCATGAAGTGTTGGCAACCGATCTCCGTCATCCCGGCAAGGTGCCCTATACCTTTCGAGTGAAAAACCTGCTTCATCGCGAGGTTTCTTATGAATTGTTGGAGGCAGGCCCGGAGGTCATTGCCCATATTGGCAATCACCCCAACAAAGGCAGGGCGGATGCGCAGAGAGTTTACACGGAGAATCTTACGATGAACATGAACCTCTTTCAGGCGGCCCATGAGGTGGGGATATCGAAGTTGATTTTTGCAAGTTCGATCCAAGCTGTCTGCCCAAATGAAAAAGCCAATAAGGGAGAGAAGGGCCTGATTCCCTATTTGCCGGCGGACGCTGACTGGCCACACAACCCCGGCAATACTTACGCTCTTAGCAAATGTGCCACCGAGTCCATGCTCCACTTTTTTGTTGGAGCTGGGATCGCCTCGGCAGTCGCCATTCGTTTTCCGTTTCTTGTGACTCCCCGTCACTTGAAGCAAATCCAAAATCACTTGGCCCGCCAACCCGCCCCGTCATCCAAAAACAGCTGGGGCAAGCACTCAGAGCTTTTCTCCTATCTGATGATTGAGGATGCCGCGGCACTTATTCGTGCCGTTGCTGAAGCGGACCTGCCTGGCTACCGGGTTTATTTTCCCGCGGCCTCGGATAATCTGCTCCAGCGAACCACCCAGGAAGTGCGCAGAGAATATTACCGGTCTGTGCCTTGGAGGAAGAATGTGCCGCGTGGTTGCGGGCTGATAGACGTGAGCCGGATCACAGCGGAGACCGATTGGAAGCCGGTTCATCTTTTAAGCAAACTGTAGGATTCTGTCCGACGCAATGCTCAGCGCATGGAGGCAAGTGCTTCCTTGGTGGCCACCTCGATTTTTCTGGCACCTCGGCCGTTGATATCCCGCTCAACCGATTCCAAACGTCGAATCAGATCGATGACATGCGCCCTTGGGTAAACGCCGCCGGCGGCTTCACAAAAATGAGTCCGACATGCAAACGGGCGGGATTCATAGATCAGGCAGCGTGTGCTGCGCGTGTCAAGGAATGGACAGGCCCCATCTTCTCTTGGAGGCGGCAGTTCTTTGCGTCCGGCCCCTCTCCAGGCTTTGGCAGCCAGCATCGCTTCGGCATCGGTCACAAGAGGGGTCTCACCCGTGATATTAAAATGACAGCAGGCCGTGAGCCGTTCGCAGCTTCGTTCCAAAGGGCGTTCCTCGAGATCCCGATAAATGGCGCGAACCTCTTCCATGGCGGAAGTGGTGGAGGAGTGGGTGGTGTGTCGGGATTTCATACGGCTTGACCAGCAGCATAGCCACTGGACCATGCCCATTGGAAATTATATCCGCCAAGCCAGCCGGTCACATCCAACACTTCTCCAATAAAAAAGAGGCCCGGCACGCTGCGAGACTCCATTGTTTTTGAGGAAAGCCCCCGGGGATCGACGCCGCCGAGGGTCACTTCAGCCTTGGGATAACCTTCCGTCCCGGCGAGTGGTGGCTGCCATGCGGAGATTTTGCGGGCCAACTCCGCAACCTCACGGTCTTTGAAGTGCTGCAAAGGTTTGCCTGGGGCTTCCATGCCACACCAGACCTCCGCCAATCGTTTGGGCCATTCCTGTGACAGCACAGAGGAGGGTGTCAGCGAGGAATGCCGGTGTGGAGAGAGTAGAGCGGCAGCATCTTTGTCAGGGAGTAAATCAAAACTTGGGCAATCCCCCGAACCAAGATAGGACGAGATCTGCAAAATGGCCGGGCCACTCAATCCGCGATGGGTGAAAAGCATCGCCTCAGGAAATTGTGCCCCACCAAATTTTGATCGCACCGGCAAAGACACCCCGCTCAAGGAACCCAACTGATCTAACATCCCACGCGGCAGGGTCAACGGAACCAATCCCGGTCGAAGCGCGGTGACGCCCAGCCCAAATTGACGGGCGACACCATGCCCCCAACCTGTGGCACCTAATTTTGCAAAGGAAAGTCCTCCCGTGGCCACAACAAGGGCCTGACAGCCAAAAGTGCCCCTGCTGGTTAGCAGCCGGAATCGGTCGGATTTCTGCACCCCCTCGACCCCCAACCCACAAAAAATCCTCACCGAGGCCGCCTCGCATTCCTCGATCAACATCCCAATGATCTCCCGGGAACTCCCATCACAAAACAACTGCCCCAACTTTTTTTCATGATAAGCAATGCCATGACTTTCCACGAGCGAGACAAAATCTGAGGGTTGGTATCTCGCCAGGGCCGACCGACAAAAGTCGGGGCAAGAGGACAAATACTGAACCGGGCTGGCGTCCACGTTCGTGAAATTGCAGCGCCCGCCACCAGAGATTTCGATTTTTTTTCCCACGCGGTCATTGTGTTCGAGCAGAGCCACCCGCCTCCCTCTCTGCCCCGCGACGGCAGCACACATCAACCCGGCGGCTCCCCCACCCACCACAACCACATCAAAATCCAAATCATTCGGCACACCGCCATCCATGCCACAAGGTGCCCACGGACAACAGCAGGAAGAACAAAAACCAAAAATAACCAGCGGGAATGATCCCTATCTCCATTAAATATTGTCTCTCAGAAAACCACTTTTTGCGAGAACCACGGACCGTCAACATCCCTTCCCATAGTTCACCAAGGGCCAATTTTAGTTCTTGAATTCAGTGTATCCCTCCCTTAAGCTCCAAGAACTCCCATGAACAAATCCTCGACTCCGTGTCTAAAAATTTATCGTGAACATTCCCGTATTTCTGGGTTCGTTCGTTCATTGTTTGCCCTCCTTTTGGCGCTTGTGGCCCTTCTTCCGGCGAAGACCCTCGCGGCCGACCCCAATGAATTTTTGGTTTGGAACTACGATCAGTTGAATGATGGGACCCTTGATTTGCGAGGGCGATTGTTTGTGCCCACGGATTACGATCCAGCCCAGTCGTATCCGCTGGTGATTTTTTATCATGGTCTGGGTGAGGTGGGGACCAACAACACGAGCCAGGTGAATGGCAATATTAACAACCTGCTTGCGGCCGCAAAGAGCCGGGATTTTTTCCTTTATGCTCCTCAAACCTCGAGCGGTTGGAATTCTGGAACCATTCGCAGTTCCATGCGCATGGCTGCGAATGCGCGTCAGGCCTACAATATTGACCCGACGAAGGTGTATGTGACGGGGCTGTCCTTGGGCGGTGGAGCGACATGGCTTGCGGTTTCGATGTACGCGGGTTCTATGGCGGGAGCTGTGCCCATTTGTGGCGTGAGCGCGGGAACTGGATTTCTGCCAAATGATCTTACGGCCAAGCCGATTTGGGCGTTTCACGCGGTGAATGATGGCACTGTTGGCGTAGGCACTTCACGGTCGGCCGTTAACGCCATTCTGTCAGCCCGCCCTGAGCCAACGATTAATTTTACTGCTGCGCAAAGCGGGAGTCCTTATTACGGAGGCAGCACCAAGTTTTACGACAAGGGAACCCTCAGATATACAGAATATGCCACTGGCGGACACGGCATCTGGGGGACCGTCTATAATGAGTCGTGGATGTATGACTGGCTTTTGGCCCAAACGGTGGATTCGCTACTGGCACCGGATGAAGAAATCATCTTTGATTTTGGTAACACAGAACTCACCGTCCCGGATAGCCAGGGGCGTCACATCAATGGAACTCCCTACGGCCTGCATGGAACCTTGGGTGCGGTGATCCCATTTGCAAAAACGACCGTTGGCCGCAGCACCGGCACATGGGTTTCGCTGGTGGATACCTTTGCCGGTCATGTCTCCGGAGGCTCTAGCGCAGGGTCACCTTTTGATGCCGGCGTAGCCGATGATGGCTGGATCACTCCCATGGGAGCGACCGAGGAGACTGGGGCAGGTTTGATGTTGCTCCAAGGGCTGCTGCCGGGGGGCGTTTACCGGGTGGAGGTGTTTGCATCATCCGGCAACAACGACGGGGGACGGGGCCGGAGCACCCGCTACAAAATTGGCAGCCAGTTCCAGAATTTGGATGCGGCCCTAAACGTGACCCAGACGGCGGTTTTTGAAACGGTGTCCGCAGATGCCGACGGCGTTTTGGAGCTGCGAGTTTTTCCCGATCCAGACACGGCCTCCAGATATGGACAGATTAACACCCTCCAACTGACATTCCTTCAAGGCCCGGATGGCCCCATCAATTCATCCCCCAGCGTGAACGCAGGATCTGATAAAAGCTTGATCATGGCCCTGGGGGGGACCGTTCAGACAAGCCTTCTGGGTGTGGTGACTGATGACGGCCTGCCCGAACCTGCATCCCTGACAGTGGGGTGGTCGGTGGTTTCCGCTCCTGCGGGGGCCTCGGTGGTGTTTGGCACGCCGGCCTCCGCAACAACGACAGCGACCTTCGATGCTCCCGGTGAATATGTGTTGCGCTTGCAGGCGGATGATTCTGACCGCACGGCCACCGACAATGTGGTGGTGACAGTGAATTTGCAGGGCGGTGCTCTGGGCGGACTGGCGTTGTTCAGTCAGAGCTTTGGAACCACCGCATCAACGGATCTCAGCCCCTACATCAATCCCACCAACCCAAACATCGGACAATTTGATGACCTTGGAACCTTGGATGCCACAAGCAGTTGGCGCATCAATGCCAATGGAAATCTCGAGCACGATCGTTCCGCAGGAAATGCCACCCATGCCGGGTTCACTCGGAAAACGAAAGTCGGAACCGATGTAAAATTTTCACGTCTGGAATTCCAAGTGGGGATTTCTGGAACAAGTGCCTTCACTGACATGGTTGTTCTCGATTTTGGATCCAACGTGGGGACTGCAGGATTTAATGGCGGGATTTCCTCGGCCACCATCGCCTATCGCATGGTGTTCAAAGGCAACGGCTCTGGAAATTGGTACATTCGATTGCACGGCAATAATGATACTCCGCTAATCCCCTCCAATGGAGATCTGCACGATGTGGTTTGGTACATGAACAAAACGGGTGTCGAAAAAAGCTACAATGGGCCTGATGGCTTTGGTCATGTGCTGCCATCCGGAGCCAGCGATGTCTGGTTCGATGGGTCCAAAATTCTTGTGAATATCCCAGAGTCCGTAAACTACACGGCCACCACAATGGGCGAATTCCGCCTGCGAACAAGCACCAGTCAAACCATCGTGATGAAGTTGGATAATTTCCAATACTTCGATCAGGACGTGGAGCCACCCACCATGGATCCCTATCAGGAATTCCTTGATGCCTACTTTGATGAGGAAGAACAACTGAATGACGCAATCAGCGGCAGAGATGCGGATGCTGATGCTGATGGTCTGAAGAATCTCTTGGAGTACGGGTATGTGTTAAACCCCCAATTGGCGACAAATTTTGATCCTGTGTCATTGTCGGACAATGGCACTCGGCTTGTAGCGCGTTTCCAAAGAGATCCGACGCGCACAGATGTGGATTTGCAGCTCTGGGCCACAGGCAACCTGAATGAGGAATGGGATTTGGTGGCCAGCAGCACAGGAGGCCAGCCCTTTGAGGATCTCACGGATGGGCTTCTCATCATCAGTGAATCTGGCACGGAGGTGATGGATGTTGAGATTCAAGATGTGTATCTCATGGGCGACCCCTCCTACCCCACTCGTTTCCTTCAGCTGCGAGCCGTGTTTAACGGTCCAGAGTAGGCCCCATTTCTCTTTTGATTTCTTCACCACGGCTCACCCTGGTACCCAGCACGGGGGAATGATGATTCGACCCCTCGAATGAAACAACGCCGCAATGGCGCGATCACTGGGCTGTAGGGGATCTGTGAAATTATTTCATGCAATATATCATTTTTTTGTTGCACATAACGATATCACTTGTTTGATATGGCGCTTGTCCAGTCAATGGACAAAAAAACAACCCCCTTAAAAAATGAACAATCGCATACCCCTCGTGCGGATCGGCCAAGGCCTGTCCGCGTCATCGAACAACAAACTCGGCGGTTTCCGTCTTCGAAAAGCCTTCCTAGCGGCCATCCTCATGGCGACGGCTCATGGAGGGTCACTGACGGCCGCCGAATACTACGTGGATCCCGTTAACGGCAGCATGAGCAACCCCGGCACGGCGGCGCAGCCATGGAGCACGTTGGAGGCAGTATTTGCCGCCCTGCCCTACAAAGTTTTTTCGCCTGGAGACGTGATTCATGCCAAGGCAGGGTATCACGGGGTCTTCACGATTAAATCTCCTCATGGGAATGGGGCCACCATCCAAGCTGCTGAAGGCGAGACCGCGCAAATTCGAAAGTTAAGTATCACAGGCGTCTCCGGCTGGACCATCAACAATCTGGATGTGTGCCCGGAATATTTGGCACCTGGCAGCTATGACCCAGGCGTTTTGGTGAACGTCCCAGCGTCCGCCAGCAATATCACGATCACAAATTGCCGCATCAACCATGCCTTGGACACCACAGGCTGGGATATCTCGGATTGGCAAAATCGGGCCGATGGAACAGCCATCTCGATTGCCGCTCCAAATTCCGTGGTTTCGAACAATACTCTCGTCAATGTGGGTTTTGGAATTTCGGTCTCAAACACAGGTGTCCATACCCTGGTTTCCAACAACACGATCACGGACTTTTTTAATGACGGGCTCCGCGGTTTGGCTGACTACGGCATTTTTGAATACAATGTGGTACGCAATCCGGTTGGTGCTGACAGCAACCACGATGATTTCTTTCAAAGCTGGTCAACAGGGATTAATCCAAACACAGGAAATTCCCAAGTAGGCTATGGTGTGGTCAAAGGAATTGTCGTGAGAAACAACATGTTTCTGGAGCATCAAGACCCGGCCTCTGACCCACTGGCCGTGGAGTGTCAGGGCATTGGGCTTTTTGATGGGATGTATGAAGATTTTGTGATTGAAAACAATCTGATTGTCACCTCTGTCGTGGGACATGCGATTTCCATCTACGGAGGCCTCAATTGTCGCGTGGCCAACAACACCATTGTGGCCGGAAAACTGGCGGTTCCCAATGACAAACCACGGGTGAACATTTTAGAACACAAAACGTATGATCATGATGGTGATCCGGCCACACCGCGTATTCCTTGGCCAGTTCCAGCCTCGGGCAACATCGTGAACAATAATATCGTCGCGCACCCGGTCACGATCACCGCAGGAGCGGGAACCGAGAGCAATAATCTGGCATCAAAAGACTACGCCAATCTTTTTAACGACTACAACAACTACGATTTTACGACAAACCCGAATTCGCCAGCCATTGATGCGGGCACAACCGCCCAAGCACCAACAGTGGATATTGACGGCAATGCCCGAACCTTGCCGTATGACATCGGGGCTTACGAATACTTCGAGGAAAGCAGTGTATTTGCCTACGAAGGGTTTGATTATGATCCCACCGGCAATGTTTCAACAGCAGATGATTCCACCGAAGATGTCGGGTTCTTGGGAACGACGTGGACGGGCTCAAATGATATTGTGGCCCCGGGTTTGAGCCACGTGGGTGTTGACGCGATCGGCAATGCCTTGGCTTTCAACTCAAACGTGGGCTCTGTCCGCAATTTTGACATGACGGCCTTTGGACCAGACTACACGGTGATTGATGGAGACGGCGTGACCCGCCTTGGAAAACCCGGTAGCACCCTCTGGGTCATGTTCCTCATGCGGGTTGATGCGGCAGATCCGACGGGAAGCCTAACGACTGGACTGAACCTCAATGGCCCGGCGTCAGGTGGCATCACCAAAATTCGAATCGGCGATTTGGGAACCAATACCAACTGGGGAATCAGCCGGGGCGGAACAATTGGCTACAGTGCAACTCCCATCGTGAGCGGAGAGACCGTGCTCGCGATTGCGCGTCTCACGTGGGTGGCCGGTGGTTTTAATGACGAGGTGGATCTTTACATCAACCCCGCTCTTGGTCCGACGCCTCCAGCAACGCCTTCGGCAACTCTTCGCGGAATGGAGATTGGCACCATCCATTCCATTCAAATCAAAGGAAACCGGAATTCCGTGATCGACGAGATTGCGGTCGCTCCAGATTGGAACGGATTCTGACAGCTTGTTGAGGTTGGAAGTGGCCGACCGCCGGGCAGAGGTGCCCGGCGGTCGTGTTTCTTTCCTACCGAGACGACATCTTGCCCATCCTGTAAAGGTTGGTAAGCTTGCGTCGTGAAAGTACTTTTCCTCACCAACGAATATCCCCCACACATCTATGGAGGGGCGGGAGTCCATGTGCAGTATTTGAGCCAAGCGCTCGCAAAGTTACTGACGGTTGAAGTCCGATGTTTTGGTGATCAGCACACCTCGAAAGGTCAACTTTCGGCTACGGGATTTCCTGCACCCACCACCAAATGGAACTGTCCGGACGGTCTTCGTCCGGTCTTTTGTGCCCTCCAACGTTCGCTGGATTTCAATACGGCTGGCATGGATGCCCAGGTTGTTCATTGTCATACCTGGTACAGCCACTGGGGCGGGATCCTTGCCAAATTGAACTATGGGCTGCCGCTTGTGGTCACCGTTCACTCTCTGGAACCTCTCCGCCCATGGAAACGCGAGCAACTTGGCGGCGGGTATGATTTCACGTGTTGGTTGGAAAAGACCGCTCTGGAGATGGCGGATGCGGTGGTTGCGGTCTCAGAGGACACCCGCGAAGACTTGCTCCGTCTGTTTTCTATTGATCCCGAAAAAATTTCGGTGATCCACAATGGGATCGATCTGGAAGAATATCAGGCGGTCGAAAGCAAATCCTCGTTAAAAAGATATGGCATCAACCCGGTTGAGCCATACGTCTTGTTTGTGGGCCGGATCACGCGTCAAAAGGGCATCATCCACCTTGTGAATGCGATCAAATCTTTTAACCCCGGTTTTCAGGTTGTGCTTTGTGCGGGGGCCCCCGACACTCCCGAAATTGCTGCGGAAATGAAGCAGGCGGTGGCACAAGCACAACGAGCCAGAGGGGGGATTGTGTGGATTGAGGAGATGCTGGATAACAAATCAAAAATTGAGCTCTACTCCCATGCGTCGGCCTTTTTGTGTCCTTCCATTTACGAACCTTTCGGTATCATCAACCTTGAAGCGATGGCCTGCAACACAGCCGTAATCGCTACCAACACGGGCGGAATCAAAGAAGTCGTGGTGCATGGAGAAACCGGCTACCTTGTGCCAATCGAGCACTCGCCAGGCGGCAGTTTCGAACCCACCAACCCGGAAAAATTTTCCAAGGATTTTGCTGCTCGGGTGAATGAATTAATGGCTGACCCCGCAAAGCGCATCAAAATGGGCCAAGCCGGAAGAAAGCGCACCGAAGAACTTTTTGGGTGGGATGCCATCGCCGCTGAAACGGCGGCGCTGTATCGGACGCTGACAGAAAAAAACTCATGAAATTTGTAGATCAAGTCCGGGTGCATGCCAAAGCCGGCGATGGAGGCAATGGATGTTGCAGCTTTCGCCGCGAGAAATTCGTACCACGAGGAGGTCCTGATGGAGGGGATGGCGGCGATGGCGGTTCCATTATTTTGGAAGCTGATACCAACACCGACAATCTTTCCGCCCTCTACTATGACCCCAACCTACGGGCAAAACGTGGCGTGCATGGCAAAGGAAAGAAGAAGCATGGACGAAACGGGGCCACCACTTTGGTGAAGGTACCGGTGGGCACGCTGATTTATGCTTTGCCTGACGATGCGGGGTTAAATCGCACGGTGTTGGATGAAGAACTGGGCGAAGAAGTCCCCCAACCCGCCCATCGTCCGGATCTCAGAACCATGCAGCCCATGGCGGACCTTTCGGTTGTTGGCGAACAATTCGTGCTCTGCGCAGGCGGAGGGGGTGGTAAGGGCAACGTACACTTTAAGAGCTCGACAAACCGCGTGCCCCGTCAAACCACCGACGGCGAACCGGGTGAAGAGGGCTGGTTTGCCTTGGAACTCCGAACAATTGCTGACACCGGCCTGGTGGGTTTTCCGAATGCCGGAAAAAGCACCCTCCTTGGCAACATCTCCGCCGCCCATCCCAAAGTGGCCGCTTATCCCTTCACAACTTTGAACCCCATCGTAGGCGTGGTCGATTTGGATGGTTACGCCCGGACGACCGTTGCTGATATCCCCGGCCTTATCGAAGGAGCCCATGACAATCGTGGTCTGGGCCATGAATTTTTGCGTCATGTCATTCGCTGCCGCCTGCTCCTTTTTGTGATCGATATGGCAGGCAGTGAGGGTCGCAATCCGGTCCAAGATTTCAAGACGCTGCGTGCCGAGATCAAACTCTATGACCCCACCCTTGCAGAAAAACCTGCGGCCATTGTCGCCAACAAAATGGATCTGCCGGGGGCTGAAGAAAATCTGAAGGTTTTCCGTCAGAAAACCCGCGGCCTCGAAATCCTGCCCGTGAGCGCAAAAAATCTG
>JBGTLQ010000327.1:0-4945 GCA_041744075.1 Terrimicrobiaceae bacterium | reverse complement strand
GAAGGCACTTGTCGCCTACGCTCGACAACCGTGGAAACGGTGGAAACGGGTCATGGTTTTGTGACATCGCACTTAGGATTCGCATGCTATCGAATTTGCGGGGTCACGAATTTGCGGGGTCAGCGAATTTGCGGGGTCAGTCCCGACTATTGACGATGATGGCCAGAATTGCGAGATATCTGAGACAAAAAGACCACACCACTTTGGAACACCGTATGAAAATATGAGGTGACAAACAATAGCCGGTGACCCCTCCTGCATGCAAAATCTGCTACAATTCCGAATAAGGAGGCGAAAACGTGTCGCCTCCTTCCATTTGGCCGCTTTTAAAGCCTTTCATGAACCAACGCATCCGCTGTTCCGACGTGCCGTGAGTGAACGCGTGAGGCACCACACGACCTTGCGTCTTTTGCTGGATCGCATCATCCCCAATGGCATGTGCGGCGCGCATCGCTTCTTCAATGTCATCGGGATCAAGATAGCGCTGATTATGATGCGCCCAAACACCGGCGTAGTAATCAGCCTGAAGCTCCAGACGGACCGAGTATTCATTGTAATCCGGACGTCCCCTCCTCGCCTGCACCTTGGCCGAGTCACCGTTCAGAGTCTGCAAATGGTGTCCCACCTCGTGGGCGATCACATAAGCCTGCGCGAAATCGCCTGGAGCATTAAACGTCCGGGCGAGTTCCTCATAAAAGTTGAGATCAATATAGATGCTTCGATCTGCCGGGCAATAAAAGGGTCCCATTTCGGCATGGCCTGCGCCGCATCCAGTCCGGACGCCCTCACGATAAAGGACGAGCTGCGGCTCCTGATAGCTCACCCCACGCTGTTGAAACTGTTCCTGCCATACCCTTTCAGTGTCGGCGAGCACAACGCCCACAAAATTTGCGAGTTCCTCTTCTTCCGCGCTCGCAGGTGCTGAGACGCTTGAGGTGGAGGGCCCGGCTCGGTCAAGAAGTCCAAGCGGGTTGACTCCCATGGCCCACAGAGCACCCCCGATCACCAGAATCACCAGAATGCCTTTGAATCCAAACAAGCGGAAGATTAGAAACAATATCCCGGCATGGTTGCCCCCTCCGCCTCCGCGAAATGTCTGCCCCCGCCGGTCTTGGATATTGTTGCTAGTCCGCCTCCCCTTCCATTGCATAGTTTTGTCCTTTGGCAGAAGTCATACAGCAGAAGTTAATCTAACGCAACCAGAGGAAAACGTGACTCGCAGGGCAATCGCATCAAAAATTAGCTTCAAATGTAAAAAAATCAGAGTTCTGTCAAAAATAAAGGTCTGACCCCATGGGGCTTTTCTTGTTTCGGATTCTGAGCGACTCAGCCGGAGATCGCCTTGGTTTCGCGTATCTTTTTTCACCCGCAATGTCTTGATGATCCCATGAAGGCTTGACACTGGTTCAATAATGAACCATCTTCAAGGCATGCGCACACAAAGTACAACTGACACGGAGTTCAAACGCTCTTTGGCCGAAACAATTCGGGAAAAGATGAAGCAGGAAAATCTGTCCATTTCCGCCCTGGCCAAACGTATGGGCACTGCCCGAACCGCCGCCAGGCGAGTCCTTGATGCCAATAACACATCAATTACCTTTCGCTCCATGAGTCGCGCAGCCGAGGCCGTAGGTCTCAAAATTAAGCTCGTCGCCGAGCCGATGTCCCCGGAAGAACTGGGAAAGCTAGCCCATCGTTTGGCGGGCAACAAAAGCCGCGCTGAGTCCGCCCGACTAACCGCAAAAATCATCGATGGCTTCTACGCGGGCTCGTAATGCCAAAGATTCAACGCAAAGCCATCCCTCGGCCACTCTTGGAACACCTGCTTTTGCGTGTGCAGGAGCGGAGCATTGGAGCAGATGCCATTCAATCGTTGGCGACTTGGCTCGATACCAATCCCGAGGTGCCTGCGGGTTGTTGGTTCAAACGCTTTCCTACAATGACCGTCTGCGGAGATGGAGCATTGATTAAAACATTCCTTACGCCTTCCCAAGTGCCATTCGGCCATGAGTTATGAGCGGGATTTAGGGGACAGTCATGGAGCGGGATTAGGGGTCACCCATTCGGGCGGGTGTCAGTCATGGGATGTTGACATTTGCAACTCGAAACTGATCACCCGGGGAGCGGAAAGAGGAATGTCGCAAAAGCGCAATGTCAATATCCCATGACTGACCCGAATGGCACTACTTCCATTGCATAGTTTTGTCCTTTGGCAGAAGTCATACAGCAGAAGTTAATCTAACGCAACCAGAGGAAACGTGACTCGCAGGGGAATCGCATCTAAAATTAGCTTCAAATGTAAAAAAATCAGAGATCTGTCAAAAATAAAGGTCTGACCCCATGGGGCTTTTGCAATGCCTTTGTAGCCAAGCTCGTCCCGCAGTCGCTGCGATGTCATCGCTAGTGCAGGCAAACTGAAGTGGATCTTAAATATTCGGCGCTGAAGCTCTGTGAGCCTGTCGCTGAGTCGCGCTATTGCGAGCCTGAAAGCTTCTGCTGTTGGTGGTGCGGCGTCCGTGAACATTTTGCGCTTGGTTCTTGGCCTAACGTCAAGTGTGAGGAACCGAAGGAGCTTTAGCGACTGAAGGTTTCCTCGACACTCTTGTTCGGCTGTTTTGTTGTTTGGTTAAATTCATTGCGGGTTCTTAGAGAGAGCCAAGGGGTCAGTCATTTTTTATTCCCTTTTCAAAATGGGGGTACAGAATCGAATAAAGAATGACTGACCCTTTTGCCCTCTTTTGCCCCCAATTCGGGAGGAGCAGAAATCCGTTCCGGGAATGTCTCAGCGGTTTTCATTTCTCAATTAATTTGCCGGAAACAGGGTTCAAAAGCAAGCGATGAGGATTTCTGCCCGCAGCGCCGGACCGGCAAGATCCGGGACTCCAATTATGGCTTCGCAAAGGGGAAGGGGAACTGGGGGGCATGATTCATGGTTTTGACATTGTCAGCTAACCATTGACACAACACCGCCGCCCTCTCAAAACAGGCGAAAGGTAAACCGCCGATTATGAAAAGCATGCAATGCCCCACTGCCAGGTCGTTCATCACCATGCTCATAATTTTTGGCTCCATGGTGACACACAGCGTTGCGGAGCCGGGTCCGGCTCCGACAGAGGAGGAGGTTTTGGACATTTTTGGCGATTTTCCAAGGGCGTATTGGTATGCATGCGATGCTTGGATGAAAGCAATGGACAAGGGAGGAAATTTTAGGGATCCGATCACGCTGACCAAGGACCTCAAGATCCACATTGTGAATTTGAAGAATGAAAATGGAAAAACCTCTGTCCAGATTCGGATGGGTTCAGAGGATGACCTACAAAATTTTCACAGCTTCGTCTTCGAATTTGAAAAAGCTCGGTGGAAAGCGACAAAAGGCTTTGTTGTCGAAGGTAAAAAACGGACTGATCTTTATGTCCCAGATTTCTTTACCATTTCTTTGAAACCTTTTGTGCAGGCAGAAGTCGATCAACTGGTCAAGAAGACCGGAGTTTACGCGCCTGATTATAAAAAGAAACCGGGGTTGTCACCGCCGGTTTTCGAGGCTTTGACCGGCGAGGGCTTGGCCGGGTCGGGCTTTCATTTGGAGTGGAAGGGCAAGCGGTTTATTGTATGCAGTTTGCATCAATTTTCGCAGGCGACTCCAAAGAATTTCACTGCGATGGAGGCTCCGGAGATTGAGCAAATCATTCCAGTCGTCACACGGGCACATCAACAGATTGATGTGCAGGTTCTCACTTACGACAGCGACTGGCTTGAGGGCCAGCCTGCACTGGAGTATTCGCCTGAGGCATTGGACTTGCAAGTTGGGTCGCCGGTATTTGCACTGGAAGGTAACAAATGGCGTTTAGGGCATGTCATTGCAACTGAAGATCATGCACTAATGCTTGAAATGGAACAGCCATTTGCTGCGGCTGGAACCAGTGGCTCGCCACTGATATGTGGGCAGACGGGCAAGGTTGCTGCGGTTATACTCGCGGCCGACAGCCCGACTGAAGCCAGAGTTGTGAAAACGGAGAAACTGAAGTTGCCTCAGATGATTCTGGAGGACTTAACGGTGAGTGAAGCACCCTCCGAAATTTTTGGAATTTCTTCAAGTTCACGGCTTGCACCTGAAATTGCTATTCAAGTGCAAAAGGAGTCGATCCACCCGGGCGTATTTGGTGTGCAACTCGGTATGACCCATGCGGAAGTCATGAAGATCCGGCCAGATAGCACCAAGGAACTCCAGTGGGCTTATCTTGGCAAAAGTTCCCATGAACAATTTGCGCCGAATTACCTATCCAGTTTTGGTCAGTACACTTTTTCGAATGGCAAGCTGACCAGTGTTGGCTTTTCAAGTTTGAGGTCTGCCACTGCACTGGAAATGGGAAACGTTGCGGCATTTTTTATCACATTCTTCGGGGCTCCGGATTCTATATTCGAACGCGATTCCAATGTAAGACAGCCGGGCAATGAAACGATCGTAATGCATTGGGTAAACGATAAATTCTCTGCCGTGCTTTCTTTCCGGCTGATGGACGTCAAAACCATGAAATTTGAGTTTGAAATCCGTAAAGGAAAACATCAGGTGCAGAAAATGTTGAATGTAAAGGATTCAAGTCCGTTGTCAGTGAAACCAGAAGAAATTCGACGCGTCTTCACGGAGTGGGGAAATGTGCGACTGAAAGAGGCGGCTACGAATTAGGCGAACGCACACAAATCTTTACAAAATGTAAGAGTGCAGCCGACAAAACCGGCGCAGACTAGCACGCTTTTGCTTGGAAGTCATGTTGAAGTATAACGCTGTTGAGAAGTGCTTGGTTGCGCCCGAGCACGACCGCATGCGACGCGGGTTTACCCTCGAATTACTAAATTGTCGCGGGGTTCACGGATTCACAGGCGGGAATGAGGAATTAGAATTGGCGCGCCAATACGGCTTCGCCGCGTTGGGTCCCATCGTGCGGCG
>JBGTLQ010000326.1:0-9450 GCA_041744075.1 Terrimicrobiaceae bacterium | reverse complement strand
TTGCGCCTGTTCTGGCACCTGCCGTTATTTTCCAGGTCGTTGGCTCCAACACAATAGGCGCGGCGCTTATGCCTTCGCTGATGGAAGCCTTTTTGCTTCAGATGAAGGCCACGGACGTGAAGAGCGAAGCCGAAAATGAGGAAGAAACCCTGCTCTCGTTCCTCATGCCGGGGGCCAGCAAGCGTGAGGCCATCCACATCAAAGCGCATGGATCTTCCACCTCTTTCAAGGCCCTGAAAGCCGGAATCACGGAGCTGGGAATGTCGTCACGACCCATCAAACCCACCGAGGCCGAGGAACTTTCGTCTCTTGGAGACATGCGTTCCCCGGCGTCCGAACACGTGGTCGGTCTGGATGGGTTGGCTGTCATCGTAAACCAATCCAACCCCATCTCCTCCCTCACGCTCCCCCAAGTGGCAAAAATCTTTTCAGGAGAAATCAAGGACTGGTCGGAGGTTGGAGGCAATCCAGGTCTGATTGACATTTACGCCAGGGATAACAAGTCGGGAACTTACGACAGTTTTAAATCCATTGTGCTTGCTGATCGAGAATTGCGAGCCGATGCCACACGCTTCGAAGATTCAAATGCCTTGTCCGATTCCGTGGCCAAGGACAAGTCTGGAATTGGCTTTATCGGGCTCCCCTATGTCAGAAATTCAAAAGCTCTGGCACTTTCCGATGAAGGCACGGATGTGATGTTGCCAAGCCCATTCACCGTGGCCACTGAAGACTATGTGATTTCACGCCGGTTGTTTCTTTACACGCCTGCGATACCAACCCACCCATGGATCATGCCGTTTGTGGAATTTGCCCTTTCCAATGAGGGGCAGCAGATTGTGGAGGAGGTGGGTTTTATTTCCCAATACGTGGAGATTGAACCGATGAGGGTCACTCAAACCATGCCGGAGGAATATGTGAAGGTCGTCGGGAATGCCGCAGGTCGCTTGAGCCTCAATTTTCGTTTTCGTCATGGCGACGCCCAATTGGATGCCAAAGCCACCCGGGATTTGGATCGTGTGGTCAGGTTCCTTGCCAAATCGGAAAATCGGCACAGAAGCGTCTTTCTGCTCGGGTTTTCTGACAGTTCCGGCTCTGCCTCTGCAAACGCCTCCCTCTCCAAGGAGCGCGCAGATGAGGTGTCCCGTCAGTTAACTCTTCGTGGAGTGCCTGTTGAAGCTGTCCTGGGCCTTGGTTCGGCGATGCCGGTCGCCTCAAATTCGACCCTGGCCGGCCAGGAAAAGAACCGTCGCGTTGAAGTGTGGCTCAAATAGCTGGGTCACTGCCGGCCCACAGTGAAAGGTTGCAGTCTTTGTTTGATGTCAGGCCTTGGCGACGGCTTCCGAGAGCTTGTCATCCTGATCAAGGAGGTCCTGCCACATTTTTTTAAAGTCTGGTTCGTAGCGTTGGTCTTGGAAATCGAACATGTGTTCCCGGTGTTTGACCAGGGTCGAAATCTCGGGGGACATTTCCTGCCAGACCTCACGGAGGATGCGCAGGGCTCCCGATTCTCGGTCCCAAAGCACGGCGTATGAGTCGGTAAACTCAGAGGCGTAGTTGGGCTCTGCGCGGTCATTCGGAAGCCACAAGACGCGCGGGGGGCTGGTCTCTTCAAGGAGCATGGGAGCGATGTAGAGGTTTTTTAAAATGCCCTCGCGGTATTTTGCGCGAGCCCCCGTCTCGTCCCCTTGCAAGGAGTGGCAAAGCGCCCAGCCAAAAAGCAGCGAAGGTTCGGGGTAATCTTTGGAATAGCATTTTTCGTAGTCAGCGAAGGCCGTAGAAGCCGCTTCAAGGTCTTCAGCCAAGAGATAAAGCAGGGGGATAAAAAAGCGCACGCCTTGGTTATCTTTGGGATTGAGGCTGAGGAGGGCCTGGAGTTGGTCGGCGGTTTCGGCATGGTGACCGCGGTGCCAGAGGGTCATCGAACGGCCATAGATGGCCCGCAGATACGGCCGGGTGCTGCGATCTTCCCACCACGAGGGATTCCGGTCTTTCCAGCGAAGGCCCTCGGAAGCAATAACTTCCTCGTAGGCGGTCATGCAGGCTTTCCAGTTCCCTTTTTGAAATTCCGAATCCGCAAGCTCCACTCGGGCCAACGCACAGTCCGCGTCCCGCTCAATGGCCATCCGCAAAAGGGCCTCCTTCTTGCGAGGAGACCTCACACGCATCGCTGTGTTCAACAAACCCCGGGCGATTTGCTTGGCTCCCGGAAGCACGACTCCGTCAGCACCGGAAAACCTCTGCACGACTGAAAGAGCAAGCGCCTTCATTTCCTCGGGACCGCTGTCCACAATCTTCTGGAACCTGATTTCCACATTTTGTTCCTCAGAAAACGCGCGCCATGCTTCCTGATCCCAGTCATCGCTCACGCTGATGTGCAGGCGATCGGGGGGTCCCACGGTGTCAAACAGCCGGAGCAGCAAATTCTCAACCCGATTTTGGTCCAGTTCTTCAAGCAGGGTGGGGGATGAGACCGGCAGGCCGGTGCTGTCACAAATGATGAGCAGCGTTGGCAGAATGTAGTCGGGGCCTGTGGGGACCGGTTGGTCAAGGTCCAGCCAGTGCAGAGTCCATGTGGTGCGTGAGGATTTGAGGGGCTGGATCATCGTTTCCAATTCACCGCGACTTCCTGCTTCTGCCCAAAGCGGTCGAGATAATGGACCACGCCATTCGCGACCCCATATTCGTGGACAAGCTTGGTGACCTTCACATCATAACAACAATACTCGGCGATCTCCATGAATCGTCCCTCGCGGAACCACCGAATCGCATCCAAACCATCCGCGACTTTGCCAACCCCAAGGCTGCCCTGAGCCACGTCTTCCAGTTTGAGGCGACGCCCCAGGACCTTCTCGATTTCCACGAGCAGATCGAGAGATGGCAGCATGTGCGCCAAGTCGAGCGCGACGTATCCCATCAGAACCTCATAATCGAAGCTGATGGTGTTGTATCCGACGACGAGGTCAGCTTTTTGCAAGCGTGCCACCAAGGCATCGGCGCGGGCCTCGGGAAAAATTTCGTACGCGCCGTCGGCGGTGCTGTAAGTGACCCCAACGGACATGCCCATGGCCCCTTTTTTGTCATATCCCCCGACATCATTAAAGGTGCGCTGGGTCTCCAGATCGAAATAGACAATATCCATCGCAACTAGAACCGGATCGGCGGGGGCGTGGGAGCAGCGAGCACTGGAACTTCAAACGGCTGCAGTCGGGGTTCCGCCGCTTCGGCTCTGCGAACCGGGAGCCCATCCTCTCCGGGGCGACCAATTTCGGTGGGGGAGGCAAGCTCACTGGGTAGAGTGAGAGGGGGAAGGGCTCCCGGCACATACGGGGCGGGCGAGTCCGGCGTGATCATCTCCGAAGGAGCATCCACGGCGATGGCTTTGGCCACGGGGATGGAATCATCGAAACCCTGACCGCCGGGTCGGACCGAGGCATAAACATCCGTGAGTCCAAGCAAAGTGGGTGAGTTCACGGCTACCGGGCGGATGCGGCTGAGGTCGATGGCGGCTTCTGCGCGAGGCCAATCTCCTTCGGCGTATTCTCTGGCGTAGGTGCGGATTCCTGTGCCGTGCACATCGCAGGGAATTTTCGGCATTTGCGCCTCCGTGGCGTATTCCACATAGAGGGTGGACACCTCTCTGTTGCTGCCTGTTTTTCGATCAAACACTTCATGATGGCAGCCCGGTGTGGCCAACAACCCGGAGGTTCGGCAAACTTCCACTTCCTTCAAAGTTTCAGGACGAAGGATTTTAACCGCTGGAAATTCCTTGGCGGCGGCGTTCATGACATCCGTCCACACGGGCAGAGCCAAGTCCTTGCCAAAGGCTCCCCGGAAGATGCGTGTGGGTTTGTCAAAACCGACCCAGACCCCGCAAGTCACTGAGCTGTTATAGCCCACAAAATACGTGTCCGTAAAATTGTAAGCGGTGCCTGTTTTGCCTGCGGCCGGAAAGTCGCCCAGCCCATAGGAGGAGGAGATGGAACCGGTTCCGATCCTCAGTGCATCCTCAAGTCCGGCATGAACTTGGTAAGCGGATTCACGGCTGATGGCCGGGACTTTCGAAGGATTTTCCTGAAAAACCACATGGCCTGCAGCGTCGGTGATCTTGTTGATGATGTAGGGTTTTTCAGGCCGCATCCCCGCCCCACCAAAAATGGTGTAACCCATGGTGAGTTCTTCGAGGGTGATCTCACTGCTGCCAAGGTAGGTGTTTGCGAAGGAGCGCAGGGGGGATTTAATTCCAGCGGCAGAGGCCACTTTTTTGACTTCATCCAATCCCGCACGAAAGCCCACACGCACGGCAGACGCATTTTTGCCTTTGGCCAGGGCTTCCCGCATGGGGATATTGCCCTCATAATCATTGTCAGGACGCTCCACTCCCCACTCCCCAAGGATTCCAGATGCTCCACCCACCATGACATAGCGGTTGTCAATGCAGGCATCTTCCACCAACTCGCCAGGGAAGATTCCCCGTTCGTAGGCCGCCGCATAAACAAAAGGCGTGAACGCCGTGCCGACCGGTCGGCTGGCTTGGCTGGCCCGATTGTATTCGCTGTGTTTAAAATCCCGGCCTCCAACAAGGGTGAGGATTCCACCCGTGGCGGTGTCAAGTGCCAGGACTGCCGCTTGAAGGTACTTCGGTTCTGGGAGTTTCACGCTCATGATTCCGCGATTGATTTTTTCCTCAATTACGTGAACCCGCTTGCGGTAGGCTTCAAAAGTCTCATGGGTGTAGCCGGACATGGCTTCGACTTTGGCCAAATGTTCTTTCACGGAGTCTTCTGCGGCTTTTTGCATGACCGAGTCCATGGTGGTATAAATTTGGAATCCTCCATTCATGGCCCGGTCATATCCCAGAGAGGCGATGGCTTGCTGGCGGATTGTGTCGATGGCGTAAGAAACTTTGAAGGGGTTGGTCCTTTTGGTCACGGTGAGTGGGGCGGCAAGTTCTGCGCGGAGTTCATCACGTGTGAGAAAGCCTTCATCGCGCATGCGTTGGAGGACAAAATTTCTGGCTTCCGTGGCAGCCTCGTAGTTATTCCATGGCGAGAGGGCTTGTGGACTTTTTAAGAGTCCAGCGAGAACCGCACTTTCCCCGATTCCCAAATCAACAGCGTGTTTTCCAAAATACCCGCGCGCGGCGGCTTCAACCCCGTAAAAGCCGCTGCCAAAATAGACGCGGTTGAGGTAGAGACGCATGATGTCATCTTTGCTGAGGGATCCCTCGATGCGTTGAGCTAAAAAGATTTCGACCAATTTGCGTTGATACGTGCGCTCCCGCATTTCGAAGGTGTTGCGGGCAAGTTGCTGGGTGACTGTGCTGGCACCTTGACTGATTCTTCCCTTGCGGTAGTTGGTGATCGCGGCACGGACGATGCCAGCCCAATCCACGCCCTTGTGTTTTCTAAAGCGGTTGTCTTCCGCGGCGATGACGGCTTCGACCATCGTCGGTGAGATTTCATCCATTGCAACCGGGTTTCGGTTCTGGATAAAAATTTTACCCATATGCTTGCCCTGACGATCATAGATAATGGAGGCAGCCTCCATTTTTTCGAGCAACGCCAAATCGTAGTTTCGAGCTTCCTTGCTGTAGTGGGCGCTGAGGACTTCCCAGCCGATCCAGGCGGTGAGTGCACCCAGCAACACAAGGGCCAGTGGCAGGAGCACGAACCATTTGACCACGAAACGCCGTCTTTTGGTGTCCCGTGCTTTCTGTTCCCAACTGTAATAACCTTTTGCGATAGCTTCTTATTGTTGCCTCAAGAGGCGCTTCACGCAAATCCGAAAAATCGGGCTCAAACGAAATCGATCCGCGGGTTGGTGGGAATCAATCCCTTCCCGGCAGCTTCCGAGAGGAACCCTTCCACGGCCTGACGTCCCACAGCCCCGTAATCAAGCGTCAACTCGTTCACATACATGCCAATAAATCGGTCGGCCAATGGCGCGTCCATTCCCCGGGCGTGTTCCATGCTGTGCTCCACTGCAGGCAGGCGGTGTTCCAATCCGTAAGCAATGCTTTCATGCAAAATATCGCGAATTTCTTCACGAACCTCCAGCGGGAGATCCTTGCGAATCACATTTCCCCCAAGTGGCAACGGCAACCCACGCGTGCGTTTCCACCACTCGCCAAGATCCAAAATTTTGCGAAAGCCCTCATCTTCATAGGTCAGCTGTCCCTCATGAATCAACAGGCCCACGTCGGCACGTCCGGCTTTCACCGCTTCGAAAATCTCGTCAAACGGAACCACGACATATTCGAAGTCCGCCCCCAAAAACAGTTGGGCTGACAAATAGGCGCTGGTCATTTTTCCAGGGATGGCAATTTTTTTGCTACAGAGCCAGCCCCGGGCCTCTTCGTCCGAAGAGGGGGGGGCGTCCTCCAGCGTGACAAACATCGGCCCGTAACCATCCCCCATGCTCGCACCGCTTGGCAGCAGCGCGTAGTTGTCCAGGATATGGGCCAAGGCATGAATGGAGACGGCCGAGATGTGCAATTCGGCCCGCATCGCCCGCTCGTTGAGCGTTTGGATATCTTGAAGGATGTGCTCGAACTGGTATCCCCGGAGGTCGATTTTGCCTTCTGCCATCGCATAAAACATAAACGCATCGTCCGGATCCGGAGAATGCCCAAGTTTTAGCACGATGTTTTTCCAATCGTTCATCTCACTTGCCCGCGCGTTTGCGAGCGTTGGCATCAAGGAGTTTTTTGCGCATACGAAGGGACTTGGGCGTGGCCTCAACGTATTCGTCGGGAGCGATATACTCCAAGGCACGTTCCAAACTCATAACGAGCGGTGGCGCGAGCTGGATGCCCTTGCCATCGCCCTGACTGCGCATATTGGTCAGTTTTTTGGCTTTGCAGGGATTGACCGGCATGTCGTCGGGGCGGGCATTTTCACCGATGATCATGCCCTCATAGATTTCTTCTTGAGGCCCAATAAAGAGGCGGCCGCGAATTTGAATGGTGTCCAGGGCATAGGCCATGCTGATGCCTGATTCCATGCTGATGAGCACGCCTTTGCCCCGGCTTGGGATCTCGCCTTTGTGGGCACCATATTCTTTGAACAGGTGACTGGCGGTGCCGTGGCCTTTGGTGACGTTGACGAGATCTGTCTCGAAACCAATGAGGCCGCGTGTTGGGATTGTGGCTTCCACGAGCACGCTGTGCGGACTGTGTTCCATGTTGATGATTTCCGCTTTGCGGCCGGCCAGGGATTGAAGAATATCACCCAAATTCTCAGGTGGTACGTCCACATAAAGCGTCTCGATGGGTTCCAAGAGGCTGCCATCCTCGGAGCGCTGGAAGATCACTTCAGGACGCGACACCAAAATTTCAAAACCTTCACGGCGCATTTGTTCGACCAAGATGGCGATCTGCATTTCTCCGCGGGCTTTGACCTCAAAGTGACCGGCTGTGTCCGTTTCGCTGAAGAGAATGGAAACGTTGGTGCGGGTTTCGCGGATCAGGCGATCCTTGATCTGACGGGCAGTGAGCAACTTGCCTTCGCGGCCTGCGAGAGGCGAGTCGTTCACACAAATTTTCATGGTGATCGTCGGCGGGTCGATATCGACAAACGGCAACGCTTCACGCTCCTCGTTGTCAACGAGCGTCTCGCCAATAAACACATCTTCGAAACCCGCCAAACCGATAATGTCGCCGGCAAAAGCTTCCGGGATTTGGATTTTTTCCAAGCCTTCATGACCGAAGATCGTTGTCACAGCTTTGCGCTCCTTGGAGCCGTCCTTATGGATACAGACAATGCTCTGACCAACTTTCACCGAGCCGCTGATGATACGGCCGTAGGCGATCCGGCCCAGATAGTCACTGTAATCGAGGTTGGAGACCAACATCTGGAAGTAGTCCACGTCCGCAATTTTTGGGGCGGGGATATGCCAGGCAATCGCCTCGTAAAGTGGGAGAAGGGTCGTGCTGGGATCGACCAGTTCGCGTTTGGCGATGCCGTCCTTGGCACTTGCGTAGATGTGAGGAAAATCGAGCTGCTCGTCTGTTGCATTCAGTTCAAGGAAGAGCTCGAACACCATGTCCAGGACCTTGTGGGGGCGGGCGTTTTCGCGGTCAATCTTGTTAATGACCACAATGGGCTTGAGACCATTTTCCATGGCCTTGCGAAGCACAAACTTGGTCTGAGCTTGGGGACCGTCATGGGCATCCACGACAAGAAGCACGCCGTCCACCATCTTCATAATCCGCTCCACTTCCCCGCCGAAATCCGCATGGCCGGGAGTGTCCACAATGTTCACGTGGTAGTCATTCCAGCGATAGGCAGCATTTTTGGCACGGATGGTGATGCCTTTTTCTTTTTCAAGGTCCATGGAATCCATCATCCGATCATCGGTTTTTTGGTTCGCGCGGAAGGTGCCAGCCTGTTTGAGGAGTTGATCAACCAGCGTGGTCTTGCCGTGGTCAACGTGGGCGATAATTGCAATATTACGAATTTGGGTCATTTTTTGGATCCGCCAGTGTTGAGAGGCGGGCGCGGGAATATGAGTCGAGATGAGTCATCTAGCAAGCTCATAAGCGCGGAAGCTGCCGCTTCGGGGGTGATCGCCTTCATGCAACGAAAGTCCAGCGGGCAGACCCGTAGAAAGCATGGACTACATTCCACTTGATGTCTGAGGGTGATGGAGCCGGAACCGCGCGGTCCGGTGAGCAGCGGTTCGGTGGAACCAAACACCGCCACCAATGGCACACCTAGCAGGTCAGCGAGGTGCATGGTGCCTGTATCATTGGTGAGCAGGGCCTGGCTCCCGGAGAGGCCGGCAATCAGTTCCTCCATCGATGTGAGGCCAGCAAGATTTTCGACTTTCCCGGGAAAGCCCTCACAAATTTCTTCGGCAACGGCCCGATCACCTGCGGCACCAAAAATTTTCCAATGACAGTCGAGCTTTGCGGAGACGATTTCCATGGCCTTGCGAAACCGGTCAGCCGGCCAGCGTTTGGCGGGTCCATATTCGGCTCCGGGACAAACCGCCAAAACCGGAAGGCCCTCACTTTTAGGCAAACTGGCCTGTTGAGGAGTTGGAGGTTCGATGGCGCCGCACTTGGCGGCGATTTGCCAATAGCGATCATTGTGGTGAAGGGGTCTTGCGACCCGTTCGCGCTTCTTAAGTTTGATCGGCTGGTTTAGGAGCCAATTTCGGCCGCGGCTGGGGAATCCCACCACCCGCGGAATTCCAGCAAGTCTGGCTTCCAAAGCGCTGCGCACGGAATTGGGAAATAGAACCGCCACCTCAAATTTGCCGCGCAGCATGTTCGCCACTGCAAAGACTGTGGCCTTGGCAGGAATCTCCAGCACCTCATCCACTTCAGGCACCGAGCGCCAGATGGCAGCAAGTTTGGCAGGGGTCAAAATCGAGAGCCGGGCGTCCGGACGTCCCAGCTTGAACGCCCGTGCGGCACGAACGGACATTACGGCATCTCCCAGCCAG
>JBGTLQ010000325.1:0-3812 GCA_041744075.1 Terrimicrobiaceae bacterium | reverse complement strand
GGGTAAGTTCGAGGTGGGCCCCAAATTCGTTCCTGACATGAGGCATGCGGCTGTGATGCAAAGGGGTGATCAACTCTTTGTGTTTCATTCCAGAATCGGGGACGCTCCGGAATCAATCGTCTTTTCGGTCATTGATATGCGTCCCGACTGGAAAAATTGGACTGCTTCGGAACCGGTTGAAGTCCTGCGCCCTGTGCTTGCATGGGAAGGGGCGGACCTTCCGCTGACGCCTTCGAAGAAGGGGGCTGCCACAGGAGTCAACCAGCTGCGTGACCCGGCGATCTTGGAAACCGAAGGGCGGACTTATTTGTATTACTCCTTCGAGGGCGAATCCGGCATTGCGGGTGCAGAACTTACTTTCGAGTCCGTGCCGTAAGGGTTAGGATGATGCAAATGATACTCTCCAGCCAACCTTTGCAGAGCCGCACGAGCGGGAAGCTCTTCCGCCATAGCCCACAACCAAGTCTGCTGCTGTGCCTGATCCTCGTATTCAGTCATCTCTCCGCATTCGCGGAATCTGATGAATCCAGCTATTTCGGTGTGGAAAACAAAGTGGATGGCGCTCTCATTGGAATCTTATACGACATCAAACAAAACCAGCAGCGTGAGCCCACAAAACCTGCCGGGAATTACAAAATGATCTGGGACAACGCGGTCACTGATTTTATCAACTCTTCTTGGGACGAATCGGTTTTGACGCCTTTCTATCGAGTTACCAAAGCCCTGTATAGCCAGGTGATTTATTTCCCCACCATGAAGGCGGATGCGGCACCGAAAGCTTTTGGTGTGGCAGATCTTGTGGAGCCCACCTACTGGCTGGTGCATTATAAAGGGCAGATCAGGGCACCGTCAGCCGGCACCTATCGTTTCGTTGGCAACTCCGACAATATACTTGCCGTGGCGATCAATCAAAAAACAGTGCTGGTGGCTCCCCATGGGAACAATCCGTTGAGAAATATTGAATGGAAGAGCACAGAGCCTAAACGGGACAAAGGCATTTACACTGGCGATTGGTTCAAAGTCCAAGAAGGAGACATTCTAGACCTGGATATTCTGATCGGCGAGCGGCCCGGTGGGGGTTTCTACGCCAGGCTCTGGTGGGAAAAGCAAGGGGTGGAGTATGAAAAGGACCGCGAGGGACACTCCATTTTGCCTTACTTTCGAATGAGTGAGAAAAGCCTCCCCGAAAGTTTTCGTGATAGTTTCCCCCGAACTGAAGGATCGCCTTGGCTCGGAGTGCAGTGAGGACTCCTTTCGCTGAGTCCTGACATTTTAAGAAAATTCGTGGATTGGGAAGGCTACCATGGTGCCAGTTTGGGCGTGCCGGGACGGTCTCGAAGATGGCTCTTTTGCAGTCTCGCTTCCATTTCTTCCCGAATTGCTTTGAAACTTGGGTCGAAGTAAACGTTGCGAGTTTCGCGGGGGTCAGCATTGAGGTCGTAGAGTTCTCCGAACTCAGAATTCCGATACTGAACCAGCTTGTGAGTGGCTGTTCGGATGCATCGCTGCGAACATTCGGCTGAACTTCCTGCCGCATCCCATTCTGTGAGGATTTCTGGATGCGTTCCTTCGGGAAAAGGCTCCAGAAGGAAATTCAGCATCGGCAGTCCCGAAGCGTTCTTCTTTTCTTCTCCGACGCCCCCCAGTTCTTGGACGGTGGACAGGATATCCACCATGGAAGTCGCTTCCGATACAACTTTCGGTGAAATGGGCGAACCCGGGATGGACACGATCATTGGCACGCGGAGCAAATCATCCAGAAGGAATGGACCTTTCCAGAGCATGCCGTGTTCGCCGAGAAATTCGCCATGATCGGAAGTGAAAAGAATCACCGTATCCGATGCGAGTCCCTGAGCATCAAGCGTGGCCAGCAGTCTGCCGATTTCGCAGTCGAGATGCGCGCACATCGCGTGGTAGGCTCGCTGGATCGCGAGCATACGCTCTGGATCACCGGTCAAATTGCGCATCCACTTCAAGGCCTTGCGATAGTGGGGGGGCTTTGATTCAAATTCCGCTTCGTCGAAATGGGGTGGAGGAATTTCGACATCTGCAAACCATGAGGCATAAGGCTCAACGGGATCGAAAGCATGATGGGGATCGAAATACCCAAGATTCAGAAAGAAAGGGCGGTCCGGGTCTCTGCGTTGAGTCAGCCAGTCCACGGCACGATCCGTGATCCAGCGGCTGAGATGCAGTTCCTCCGGCAGTTTGGAGGTATAGCCCGTGGCCTGCCCGTTGGCATACATCTCGGAAAGACGATCCAGAAATTGTTGAGGATGATTCTGTCGAAGCCATCCGAAATAGGCGTCGTGGGTGAGCTGCTGGTCGCCCTCGGCAATTTCGCAGGTTTCGAAACCGTAGTGGTGGGGGGCGGCAACCCGGCTGACGATCGGTTCCAAATGCAGTTTGCCGAAGTGCGCGGTTTGAAATCCATTGGCTTTCATCACATCGGGGATCGTGGGAATGTCGTGCTGCAACTCGCATCCATTGGCCCACAAACCGTTTTCGCTGGGGAAAAGCCCGGTCATGAGACTGCCCCGGGAAGGCGAGCAAACCGGGTTGGCAGCCATGTGGTTGAGAAAGCGGACGCCGCCCGCAGCAAGGGCATCAAGATGTGGGGTGCGGGCTTGTTCGGCCCCATTGCAGCCGAGCGAGTCAAAGCGCTGTTGGTCGGTGGTAATCAGAATGATGTTGCGGGCCATAAGCGTGGGATCGGCGACATGACGAAGCGCAGAAATAAACGGGTGGAGGATTGAAATTGGAGAAAAAGAAAGTCTGTTCAGTTACAGAACAAAATAATCCACATGGAAAACCCGTGCCGTCAAGACCTGGCTTTGCCGGAGGATGAACAGGCAAAATAGCGACCGCCCTGCGGCCTGGGGTTCAGTGGAAACTTTGGAAAACAGCCTCGCAATGGGAAATTATCCGAATATTTTGATGATCATTCGTGACCATCCTTGGGGGCGACGGTCCTGGGTGATCCGGGAACGACGGCTCGCCCATTTTGGGCCCCTGCTTTGGTCAATCGTGGAAATAATCAACAAAAAGGAGTTGCGCAGGTGTTACGTCACATGCATGCTTGAAATCTCAAAAATCGTTATGAAATTGCCCCCTCCTGCCTCATCATTCTGTTTTCTTGTCCTTTTGGTCTTCATTTCCATCGGCTCCCTGAGCATTTACGCCTCGCCGGTTGCCGAGCTTGGCTGGGACGCCAAAAAATTTGAGTTGCCCCCATCTCCAGTCAATCCTGAGGCCATTGTGGTGGACGGCAACACTGAGATTCAATGGATGCCCGAAGCCTTTCAGTTTAAGCCCGGTTCCTCGCTGCGCTATATCGACTTTGAGGCGGGGGATGACAACCAGGACGGCACTTCAAAAGACCGGCCATGGAAACATCATCCCTGGGACTCCCAGGCGGGCGGCAAAGCAGCCATGGAAAAAGGTGTGCATACTTATGTGTTCAAAGGCGGAGTGGTCTACCGTGGCAATTTGGTCGCTAAAGAATCAGGCACGGAAACGGAACCCATCCGCCTGACACGCGATCCTTCCTGGGGAGCAGGTCCGGCGACTTTGGCAGGGTCCATGGTGCCCACGGGTTGGAAACGTGCCACGAACGAAGAAGCGAAGGCGGCGGGGATTCCAGACTCCTCTTTGGGCAAAGTCTGGGTAACGACTCTGCCGGGCGAATTTGTTCCGCGTGCCGCTTGGGTGTTGAAATCGGATGGTTCCCGGGAACGGGTGAATCTTGCCCGTTGGCCAAACTGGACAATCGAACATCCTTACAACCACTTCACCCAATGGCATCGTGTGGA
>JBGTLQ010000324.1:0-1811 GCA_041744075.1 Terrimicrobiaceae bacterium | reverse complement strand
GACCCTTTCTTACAGCCATCATTTGACTAGCGCTCCGTCATAGCCTGCCCAGAAAGCTGCGCTCTGGGAACGCCGAACTCCAGCTCGGCTGCTTTTTCTTACCCCTGAAGAATGCCGCACTGGGGCTCGGCGCTCCCTGAGACGCTCCCAACTCCGGCCTTATCGCTGTTTACTGTTCAAAAATTTCGCGACTGTCGATTTCCAGACCCGGAAAGAAGGGCGTGCTCAAGATGTCACCTTCCTGATGGATGGCAACTGGAGCGCTTGGATTTTCGTGGCAGCGATGAATGGCTATTGTTCTCACTTTCGGATCGATAATCCAAAGCTCTTGAACACCGTGTCTCGCGTATTGAAGGCGTTTGTTTTCGAGATCCAACTGTGCGGTCTTTGGGGAAAGGATTTCGACTATGAAGTCGGGCGCTCCCTCAATGCCTGCATCCGTCAAGATGGAATAATGCTTTTTGGAGACGAACAGTAAATCAGGCTGGAAGACGTTGGTGTCGTCGAGATAAACATCGAAAGGGGCATCATAGACCTTTCCGATTTGATTTCGCTTAAGGTAATCCCACAAGATGAACTCCAAATTCCGTGAAATCTCTTAATTCCGGATGGGGTCAGGTGACGATTCTTGACAAAAAGAAGACAAGCGCAATGGTCCGCGCCATGCCAAAAAAATTGAAATGCGAATTTTTGCCACCCGACTCTCCATTTTTCTATTCACCGTATTCCAATGCACTCGCAAAGCTACCAATCGGCTAACGAGAGCGTCCGGAATACCTTTAGCCACCAAAGCTCCTTTGGTTTCTCACACTTGACGTTCGGTGATAATTTCTGATGCTTTTCGATATGAATCGACTAATCGGAACTTGGAGTTCTTATTTATATCCCGATCTCGTGAAGAAAGGAGTTTTTCGTGTCCTCGAAGACTTTCGCTACATCTCTTTCCTAGAGGATGATAGTCCTGATGCAAAGCAGAGATGGCTCCCGATAAAGAATTGGAGTGAATTTGTTGATGATTCTACGATCCGCTTTCGGCCGGTCAAAATTCATCAGGGCTGGATCAGAAAATTCTGTTTTCGAGGTGAAACGTTGTTCTTCGAAACCATTGATTCAGATCCAATAAAAAAGTGGGAGTGCCATAGGTTGAAACCAAATGAGATTCCTTCATGGTTTGATGAGCAAGTTTCGAAAGTCTTGTCCAAAGATTGGAAATAAGCCGAACAGGAAAAAGAGTATTGCCGCGTAGCATCCAAATCCACTCTTGTTCGGTCCAAGTCCGGCGGCGCAGGACTATACTGCCGAGCTTCCGGCCCCTCCGCAGTGCCACTGGTTGCAGATTGTAAAAAATGGAAGGCGACTGGAAATCGCCTCTCCGTGTTTGGCACAAGCAGCGCGGGGCTTCTCTTCAGATACGATGCCGAGCTGGGGCTCGGCGTTCCCGGATGAATGTGTGCGTTTGCGGCGCTTGAGGCCGCGGGCGGCGATTAAGCGGGCGATGGCGGCTTCCTTCGGATTGTTGTTGGCAGGCGGTCTCGCGCAACGTTTAAATGTCGCTGTCCATGGGCTTCTGCAGGAAAAGTGGGACAGCGGCGGAGCGCTATCCCTACCATATTGGCGGACGGCGGCACCACCCTGGGGAGGCGTGGTTTTCGTGGTTAGACCGGACGATTGAACCTTCGTTCCGGTCATGTATGGTCAAAACATGTCCATGATGGAATCCATGCCGCCGGTAACGGTGGCAGATTACAAACTGCTCCCGGAAACAGGTCCCCGCTACCAGCTCATCGAAGGAGACCTTTATATGGCCCCCG
>JBGTLQ010000323.1:0-12579 GCA_041744075.1 Terrimicrobiaceae bacterium | reverse complement strand
AAGAAGGGGGAGCCCTCATACTCCGCCTCTACGAAGCCCATGGAAGCCGCGGTCCGGTTCGCCTGACAACCACCCTCCCCATCCGCAAGGTCTTCCGCGCCGACCTTCTCGAAAAAGACATCGAACCTCTTGCCTTTAAGCAGCAATCCGTGTCGCTGGACTTAACCCCGTTCCAGATCGAGACCCTCAAGCTCCTTCTCTGAGAGGTTAAAAAGCTCTTCACTTCCCTAAAAAACCGGGCATCGATTGGTTGGTTCCAATCAATGCCCGGTGGTTGAGTTTTAAGTTTGATGAATGACCAGGTCATTGCTGACCGGCCGATTGCAGTGATAAAGCGGTTAGCAGCAACCAGCTTCACACTCACAAGTGCAGCATTTGCTGCCACACTCGTCGCAAGCGCATGCTGGTTTCGCCGCAAGGGCAGAACCTGCTGCAACCGCGATAAGCGATGCCATAAGGAGTAGTTTTTCATTTTTCGAGCCTTTCGATTCAAATTTCGAGTTCAGTGAAGACCTTCCTTCGATCAACTGACCAAGGAACGCCCAGCTTTGGAAACTTGAATCAGGCTCGGGGAGGTGGCACGTCGGGACCGTGAGTCAGGGTTGGCGCAAACCGATCATCATTCAGATAATAAATGTCGCCTGGTAGGCCGCTTTTTCGCCGGAGGCCATGGATGCTTCAATGCTGCTGGTGACGGTAAAATCTCCAGCAAGGAGGAGGTTGGGGTAGGGGGATGTCAGTCTCGGCCTGTGGAAGAAGGAGGGAGGCTGACGGAGCACCGCCCTGTCGATGCGCAGGATCTCGACCAATTCCAATGCGGTTTCGGCTTTGGGAAACACTTCTGCGATTTCGCGGTGAGCGAGTTTGGCGAGGGCTGCCGAGGAATGACCGTCACAGTCCAGAATGGTCGCGACCACCAAGGGAGATCCCGTGCTGGAATAACTCGGTGCGACATTGGTGATCTGCGTGAAATGACGAACCAACCGCTTGCGGCCTGCTGGCAATACGATCAGGCGATCTTTGTAGAGACTCTCTTTTGTTTGAAAGGAAACCGTCCAGACCGGGGCAAATTCCGGTGGAGACCAATCTCCACCAAGGAGCCTCTTTGCCGTATGGGCATCGGTCGCGACCACGACCGTTTGCACTTCAATGGTTTCGCCGCCGTCGAGTTGCAGCGCTGTGACTCTCCCATTTTTTGAAAGGAGTTGCTTCACAGGCGTGCCAAGTCGAACTGATTCCGGCTTTAGTCCGCGGGCGAGCTGACGTGGCAGCGCCCCGATTCCCTCCTCTGGCAATAACGCCCGCCCCAACAGAAACTTTTTCAGATAATAACAAAAAAGCGCAGCGCTTGTTTCCAGTCGGTTGTCCAAAAAAACACCGCCAAAAAATGGACGTAGAAAACGCTCGATAATCTCTGGAGTGAGGCCCTGCTTCTTTAAAAACGCGAGCGTTTCCATGTCATGGCTGCCTCCGCAGCCTCTCAGGAGGGCGTGGTCAGCCTGTGCCAAAACCGCAAGACCCAACTTGGCAAGCCGGGCTTTGTCAGCAGGACAAAAGGCGCTTCCAAAGGCCGCACTTGGCACCGCGAGAGGATGACGAAATGGGTTACGGACTTTCCAGAATTGTCCGTCATCCCAAAGCAGCGCACCGGAATCAAAAGCTCGTGGCTTGAGAGCCGCCAAGTCCACGTGGCGACGAAGGGTGGGATAGGAGTCCAGGAGCACTTGAAATCCTTGGTCGAGGATGAATCCCTGCCTGCGGTCACTGCGAACCCTCCCACCGACGTCCTCCTCGGAATCCAGCAAAAGATATTCGGCACCTGCATCATGCAGCACCTTTGCGCATGTCAACCCGGCAAGACCGGCTCCAACGACAGCGATCATACCCTCCGACTCAGAGGTTTTCGTCGAAGCGACCGATCTTGCGGAATTTCTCGTACCGCCGGGCCAGCAATTTATCGGTTGGCACTTTCATTAGCTCCTTGAGGGCCGAGGAGACAGCCTCTTTGAGTGCCAGAGCAGCGGCCGAGGGATCACGATGAGCCCCACCAGGAGGTTCGGGAACGACGCCGTCAATGATGCCTAGTTTTAGGAGTTCGGTGGCATTGAGTTTGAGGGCCTCCGCGGCTTCGGGGGCATGTTTGCGATGCTTCCAAAGAATTGCTGCGCATCCCTCCGGGCTGATCACGGAGTAGTAGGAATTTTCCAGCATGAGCACCTTGTCGGAAACCCCGATACCCAACGCTCCACCAGACCCACCTTCACCGATGACCACGGCGATGGTTGGCGTCCGTAGGACCATCATCTCACGAATATTGACGGCGATGGCCTCCGCGATATGCCGCTCCTCCGCTCCCACGCCGGGATAGGCACCGGGGGTATCAATGAGCGAAATCACAGGGAGGGAAAATTTTTCCCCCAGCCGCATCAAACGCAGAGCCTTCCGATAACCTTCCGGGTGCGGGCTGCCAAAATTCCTGAGCAGGTTTTCTTTCACATCCCGGCCCTTCTGTTGGCCGATCAGGATGCACTTGATTCCATCAATCGTGGCAAAACCGCCCGGCATTGAGGCGTCATCGCCAAAGAGCCGGTCGCCTTTCAGTTCAAAAAAATCATCAAAGGCCTCCTTGGCATAATCCAAGGTGAAGGGGCGTGAGGTGTGCCTGGCAATTTGAACCCGCTGCCATGCGGTCAGCCGGGTGTAAACATCGGCGCGGGTGACCTCGATTTTTGCCCGCATGGCCCGAACTTCGGGGTCAAGGTCAATGTTTTGACCGGGCAGATGACTGATCAGATCTTCCAGTTTCTGCTCAAGATCGGCGACTGGTTTTTCGAAATCCAAAATCTGTTTTTTCATGCGGTGAAGACTTATTGAATAGTGATCGGAGTTCCACGGTTGACCAAAACAAAAACTTCCTGAAAATCGCCGGGTGACAAAATGATTCCCGACACAGAAGTGTCCCCATCTGCGCCCACGGTCCGAAGCACGGCGCCGCCGGGTGCCAGCTGCACGATCCGCTCGCTCTCGGGGTAAATTTTTTCGCCGAATGCGATCCGCTTGCCCTCCACGGTGGCAATTTTGTCAGAGACCGTGGCTTCCAAGGTGCCATCTTCCGGCAACCGTGGTACCGAGGCACCTAACAGCGGATATTCGCGAAAGAATTTGCCGTGATTGGTGACCGTGAGAGTTTTGTTGGCCCGATTCACGGAAACTTTGATGTCCAGGGTGGGGACCTGCAGGATCTGACCGATTTGGAGGTTGATGGTGTCCAATTGATTCACCGTGTAGATCAACTCAGCTCCCGAGTTGGTCTTATTGGCGATCCGGGCCAAGGCGTCCCCTTTAACCACGGTGTAGGACGTTTTGCCTTCGCCGGGCAATGGCGAGAAGAGGGCACGGGCGTTGAGTTCCCCAAGGGCTCGACGAACCTCGGCAATGTCCGGGGCATCTGGATAGTCCACAAGAAAGGCTTCCAAGGCCTCACGACTTGCCTGCGAATTGCCAGCTTTGACAATTTCTGCCACCTCATTAAATGCGGCAATGCCAGGATGTGGGGGGGGAGGCAGCGCCGCTTGAATTTCCATTTCCTTTTGCTCCTGCTTGTCGAGAGCCTTCGACTTCCAAAAAAGTTCGTAGGCAAAATACGCGGAGCCACCGATCACAGCGCCGGCAACGATCAGGATGATAAGAAATCTGAGAAACATGACTCCTTAAAGGTTACCCCGCAGTCGCAGGGATGAAAGCCTCAAATAAAACCCCTTCGTTTCCACTCACCAATATTTTCGCCAGCAGATCGCTGAATCAAATCCATCGTGAACTTCAGGAGGCAGACCTCCCACGCATCATCCACTCCAGCGATGAGGGTCGATTTGGGGTCATCAGAGGCCTGCATTTCTGCTTCGAGCCTCCCGAGCACATCAGCCATGGGATCATGCAAAACGCTTTGCTGGATGTCGGTCTTGCGAAGTTGAAACCCATATTTCAACACCTTGAACTGATCCGCATTTTCCTCAATCCAGTCCGCAAAATCCCTCGCATTTTCTCCGAACCCATCGAGACCCAGTTTTTTGAAGTGATGGGGCGAAACGATCCTCGGGCGCTCGGCCTCAATGCTCCCACCCCGCACACGAACGGTATTAACTTCGTCCATGAGCTCGCTGACCAGCAGAAACCGGAAGCTGGTCGTCCCAAAGGTCTCGATCACCCCACGCGGGGCCACAACCACTCGGGTGTTCTCCATGGCATAGTTAAAATCATGCTCCTCAATCATCGCAACACCATAGGCAGGACCGGCCATTGCGCAATATTTGTTCACAGGCATTTGACAAAGCAGGGGTCTTCAGCTTTCCCTACAGTCCCATGGCAAGTCAACCAACACGAGTGAACTTGCGCACTCCCGATGTGATGGCTAGCGTTCAGGCGCAGGTGGAAAATCATTATCGCAGTGCGCTGGTCGAGCAAATCCGCGACGCAGGAGGCGTGCTGGCTGTGGGCAACACGATCATCAGGCTGGCCCGACAATTTGGCTTTTGCTACGGCGTGGAGCGGGCCATTGACCTCGCGTATGCAGCACGCAAAGTTTTTCCTGACCGAAAAATCAGCCTGCTTGGTGAGATCATTCACAACCCCGATGTGAATGCGCAAATGAGCACGCTCGGCATCCGACACCTCCCAGCCCGCCCCTCGGCTGAGGAAATCGGGGGGCTCGGCCCCGAGGATATCGTTATTGTTCCCGCTTTCGGCGCAGAGGTTGCCACGGTGGAAGCCGTCAAAGCGGCAGGCTCTCAGATCGTGGACACAACTTGCGGAGATGTCATGAGCGTTTGGAAACGGGTCCGTCAAAACGCCCAACACCAGGTCACCAGCATTATCCACGGCAAAGCCAGTCATGAGGAAACCCGCGCCACTGCCTCCCGAGCTCTTGGAGCCGACACCAAAGGCCATTACCTCATCATCCTTGACCTTGCTCAGGCCGACCTTGTGTGCGACTTCATTCGAGACGGAGGAGACCCTGCCTCCTTTCTTTCCCATTTTGAAGGGGCACGCTCTCCGGGCTTTGATCCCACAGTGCATCTGGAACGGGTTGGGGTTGCCAACCAGACCACCATGTTGCGCGGAGAAACCGAAGAAATCCAAAACCGCATCCGCGCGGCCGTGGCTAATCGTGACTCCGGCTCGACAACTAATTTTCGTCATTTTGACACCATTTGCGGAGCCACCCAGGAGCGTCAGGATGCCCTTTTCTCCCTGCTCGGCGAGCCACTCGACCTGCTTGTTGTCATCGGGGGTTACAACAGCTCAAACACCACACACCTCGTCGAAATTGGGGAAAAAAAGCTGCCCACCTGGTTTGTGAGAAATGCCGGGTGCCTGGTCTCAAAAGATCAGATCCGGCATTTTGACATCCATCAAAAATCAGAAATAACCTCATCCGGCTGGCTGCCGCCATCCGAAAAACGTTTGGTGGTTGCTGTCACGGCAGGAGCCAGTTGTCCGAATAATCTGATTGAAGAAACCATCAGGCGCCTGCTGGAATTGCGAGGCGAGCAGGTTCCATGACTCCATTGCTGACCATTGCTGAGCTTCGATCCACGGTCCGGGAAACCCCCGTCCCGGCCCGCATTTTTGCCCAAGCCACGGAGGTCCTGCGACGCGAGTCCGCCAATGGAAAACCGTATTACGAATTAAAACTTCGTGACTCCAGTGACACCTTGCTCCTTCGCGCTTGGAATGACACTCCTGCCTTTCATTCCTGCGAAAAATTGGCCCAAGGCACCCCCATCGAAATTTCCGGCGAGTTCCAAGTCAATGGTCAGTTTGGGCTCGAAGGCCGCCGGTGGACGCTTCGCGCCCTCGATGACGAAGAAACAGAAGCCCTTTTTTCCTCGACTCAGGGCACTTCGTCCGCGTCGCTGGACTATGTCAACGTCCAGATCGAATCGCTCTCCGACCCCCGTCTCAAAGCGCTCAGCCAAGCGTTCCTTCGCGAATTTGGTCCACGTTTTTCCCGCGCCTCCGCGGCCCGCGCCCACCACCATGCTCGAAGGGGAGGCCTGCTTGATCACACGGCTCAAATGATGCGTTCAGCCGAGGCAATCTGTTCAACCTATCCGTCCCTCAATCGTGATCTGCTTCTTGTGGGAACGCTTTTCCATGACACCGGAAAACTCTGGGAAACCTGCCCGCCGGAACGCGGATTCGAAATTCCCAGAGAACTGCGCGGCGAATTGCTCGGCCACATCACGATTGGCATCGAGCTCATCAACTCCCTTTGGAGATCCCTTCCGCTTGAGGAATGGAAAGAACTCTCCCCTTCCAGCGAAACCGTCCGCCTCCACCTCCTCCACCTGATCGCCGCCCACCATGGCCAACTCGAATTTGGCTCTCCCGTGGAACCCAAAACCCCCGAGGCCATCGCGCTGAATGCGATCGATAACCTTGACGCAAAACTTGAAATGTTATTCCAAGCCGCCACCTCCCAGCCCGAAGTGGCCCCCGGCATCCTTGACCGAATCCGCCCGCTGAATATCAACCCGGTTGTCCCACTTCCAAAATTCGAGCTGCCCTGAAGCAGAAACGCCAGCGCCTCCTCCCGCTGGTAGGGCGCGTCAGTCCCTTGGTGAGGGACCGCCAACCCCACCACCAAATAGACGCTTCGCGCTCGCTTATCTTCCATGGGTAGGGCGCGTCAGTCCCTTGACCGCCGACTTTTCCTTCCTCGCGCAACGGTCACTAAGGGACCGCCAACCCTACCACTGAAGAGGACGACGACGAGGAACGCCCCCCAACTGGGAACAACGATCTTAAGTCGCCGATTTGCTGCATTCCGCGACCTTCGCGGCACATCGCAGAGGAATGGACGAAAAGCGTGGGCACACCGGCTCTACTGCAGTATTTCGGAGGACTTCTGTCTCGCTTCCTGCTCCAGCGGCGAATTCAAATAGCCATACTCAAGACATTCATGCAGATATCGGCCAAGAAATGATCGGACCCCTCCCATCTGCTCATACTGCGCCGTGTGAACGCATTCATGAGCGATCAATTGCCGGTTTTGCCAATAATCCGTTCGAATAAAAATACCGTAATACAGAGTCATGCCAGCGGTGCCGTCTGAAATAAGCCCGGCGATTTTTCCAAGGTGGTCGAGCAATGAATTTCCTGGTGTGGGAATCCTATCAACTTTTAGCAATCGTATGCGTTCCGGGTGTTTGACCCCCATCGCTCTGGCATCCGAAAGTGAAGGTTCCACAAGCGGAACACCATTTTTCATAATCTTATCCTGTTCTCGCTCCACCCATCTGACGATCAGCGGAAGCAATAGCGGAAGTGCGCGAAGGAAGAGATTCATGGATGGGAGAACGAGTCTGTCGGCATTTATTCGTAATGAGTCCAAAGACGAAGAATCTTCACAACCCGTTCTTGGTCATACACCTGATAAACGAGTCGATGCTGGATGTTGATGCGTCTTGAATACGCACCGGTTAAGTCGCCTACTAATTTTTCACAGGGAGGAGGATTCTGATACGGATTGTCTCTCAGGATATCAAGGAGGCCCTCAGCCTTGGGCTTGAGTCCCGCACTGGCGAGTTTCTTGGCGTCCTTCTGGGCTTGCTTGGTGAATACCAATCGGTAAGTCACCAATTCAACTCCTTGTCACATTTTTCAATCGGAGTCACCAGTCCCGAACGGATCGACTCCCGCATACCTGGAATAGAAACTAAATAGAGCGTCTCTTGAATCGCTCGCCAATCGCTCTCGCAAACCAAAACACCATTCGACCGCTTGCCAGTGATCTGGATGGGTTCATGGGAGCTGGCTGCATCATCAAGCAGCTTGTAGATCATCGATCGGGCTGAGGTCGCGGAAATCGTTTGCATCTGAGTAACGTGCGTTATTGCGTGCGTTCTGTCAAGGTGCACTTGGGGATGCAGAGCAGAGCATTCGTTCGCCGATGGTTCTAAAACAAAATACTATTAACAAAGATTTCAACATGTGGTGGCAGCTTTCGTGCGGAACGAACTGCCGCCACCAAAGTCCGTGTTAAAGGGGGTGTTAGCTTGATCCGAACAACCCGCCGACGAGCGGGATGCCCAGCCATTGATCTCATGGGCACCAGGGCAACTCCCAATCCTTGAGCGACTAATTGAATGCAGAGGTCAAAATTTCCGACCTCCATCGTCGCCTGAGGCCTCCATTTGCGATGCCTTAAATAAGTATCGACCAAATGTCTGCTGGCAGAGTCCGATCCAGGTAAGATCCACGAAGCCTTTTCTGCCCAATGCTTCCATACCAGCACTTTTGCCTGTGAGCTGGGAGGTGTAATAGCAGGGACCTGTAAAGGACAAATCAATTGAAACCGATCCTCAAAAGCGTGAGCAACTCGCAAACCTCGCGGGGTTTTCCCTGCAATAGGCAGCAACGCCAGGTCCGTCAACCGAGCTCAAAGGAGGAGATCGAACTCGCCTTGGAAGCGGTGAGTTCTTGTCCATCCGAGTCGATCGGGACTGATGGTTGAGGTTCCTTGGCGTCGGCTTGCATTCATCTGGAAAATAGAATGCTGGTAAAACTAAAAACGAGAATGGAATCTTACAGAAGGAAACGAAGAGAACGAAGGTTGAAGAGTTTATGTCGAAATCATGCCTCAATTGTGGGCCTGGTTAGCCGCAACTTTTCATAGCCCCTTATTCTTTGTTGCCTTTGTTTCCTTCAGTTAAATCAGTTGGGCTCGTTCCTTGCCTCCGCCACGCCCTTTACCCTGCAAGAGAAGATGTCCTGCTGCGCTTTGCAAGGGACCACCGTGCTGATATGTGAAGACTCATGCTGTTTTTGCCAACTCGCCTGTCGGACAAGCCCCTACTGCACGACAAGCCATAAAGCATTGTGCACCAGGCCACCATTCTTGGAGCGTTCGCCCAGCATTCTTGCGATTTCCTCCTCGCAAAAACGCCCGTCACTCGCTACGGTACCCTCCGAAGTGCCATGATAAACCCAATCTCTTTTTTCCATGGCTGCGATTGAAGCCATCGCGAGAAAACGTTCGCGCTCCCTGACAAACGGCGATTCAAACCGCCTCGAGCCCGGCGACCGTCCGGCCCACGATTGGTACCGATTCGTGCTCTCCTACCCACCGCACCTCGTTCGCGAGTACGTGGAGAAATTTTCCCTCGCAGCTAAAGCGACAGTGCTGGATCCCTTCTGTGGAACGGGGACCACTCCCGTCGAGTGCAAGAAGCTCGGCTTGCGTAGCATAGGCATTGAAGCACACCCGATGTCGTTTTTCGCCAGTTCCACCAAACTGGACTGGCAGCCAGACCCCGACCTGCTCGAACACGCCGCCCTCGCTGTTGCGGAAAAAGCCCTCGCCTCGCTGGAGCGTCAGGGCATCATCGACGATCCTCAGCCGAATCTCCTTCACGACGCCACCGCCGCGTACGGTTTAGAAAGTCTCTCAACCGAAGAAATGAAACTGCTTTTGGCAAACTCGATCAGCCCCTTGCCCCTGCACAAAAGCCTCACCCTCTTGCGCTGCATCGACACTGCCACCAATGGCGTCACCCACATGCGCTTGGCCCTGGCCAAAGCCCTCGTCGCCAGCATCAGCAACTTGCACTTTGGGCCTGAAGTGGGCTTGGGTCCCATCAAGACCGACGCTCCCGTTGTTTCCACTTGGCTCGGACTCGTTATCCAGATGGCTCGCGACCTTCGTCTGCTGGGCGGCCACGCCACAACGCCAGCCATGGTCCATCACGCCGACTCTCGCGACCTTGCCCGCCTCGTCAAACCCCGCTCAATCGATGCGGTCATTACCTCGCCGCCCTACCCGAACGAGAAAGATTACACCCGCACAACCCGGCTGGAGACGGTTCTTCTTGGCTTTGTCCAAAACAAGGACGACATGCGCGCACTTAAGCGCACGATGCTGCGCTCCAACACCCGGGGCGTTTACAAAGCCGACACTGACGATCAGTGGGTCGCCCATCATCCCGAGATCCAGCGCATCGCAGCCGCCATCGAAGCGCGCCGCATTGAACTCAACAAAACCAGTGGCTTCGAGCGCCTCTACGCCCGAGTCACCAAGCTCTATTTTGGCGGCATGGTACGCCACCTCGCGGAACTCCGCCCCCTCCTGCGTCCGGGAGCCTCCCTCGCATATGTCGTCGGTGACCAAGCCTCTTACCTTCGCGTCATGATCCGCACCGGCCAACTCCTTGCCTCCCTTGCTGATGAGCTTGGCTACGAAGTGGACCGGATCGACCTCTTCCGCACCCGCCTAGCCACCGCCACCCGCGAACAACTCCGTGAGGAAGTTGTTGTCCTGCGATGGCCCGGTTGAAACTTCCCATGCCTGCCAACCGCTACACTCAAATCCTCGAACGAATCTTCTTTGCACATCACAAAAAAGGGGCCGTTAACGTCGCATTCCGCCGTGAGGAAATCGAAGAAGCCGCCACCGCCCTTGGCATCAAACTTCCAAAAAACCTCGGCGACCTCATTTATTCTTTCCGCTTTCGGACCGAAATGCCTGAGTCGATTCGCGCCACTGCGAAGGAGGGCAAATCCTGGGTCATCAAACTCGCTGGCAAAGCCACCTATGCTTTTCAGCAGGAACGTCAATGGACGATTGAACCCAACGCCGGCCTCATCCGCATCAAAATCCCCGACGCTACCCCAGGCATCATTGGACGCTACGCGCTCAATGACGAACAATCCCTCCTCGCCCTCGTGCGCTATAACCGCCTCGTCGATATCTTCACCGGCGTGGCCTCCTACTCCCTGCAAAACCATCTTCGCACCACCGTCTCCGGCCTCGGCCAAGTGGAAGTTGATGAGCTCTACGTTGGCCTCGACCGCTGCGGTGCACACTACGTCTTTCCACTCCAGGCAAAAGGGGGACGCGACCGCATGAGCACCGTCCAGATCGAACAGGACATCGCACTGTGTGCTGAAAAATTCCCCAACCTCACCTGCCGCCCCCTCGGTGCTCAATTCCTTCCTGATGGCGGCATCGCCCTCATGGAGTTCACCCACACTGAAGACGGCCTCCGCCTCACCGCCGAACGCCACTACGTTCTTGTTCCGAAAGATGGTCTCACAGATGCGGATCTCGAAAACTACCGGACGATGAACATTGTTGCGTAAGGGGATGCTTCATCGGCAGTCTCGAAGCAAGGGAACATCTGCACGTTGATGCACGGGACCGACCCTTCCAAAATTCGACCAATCCTGAGTTGATTTGTGTTTCGACAAGGCGTTCCGAAAAGCATGAAAACGGTCGTAAAAAGTAACGTGATGCGGCAACGCCTCAGCGCTTAAGCTTTCGCAGCTTTTGACAAGTCATACGTCAATCCTGTCATTGTCAGAAGAGGCAATACAAAGGCATGTTCGTCATCGTCGAAAATGACGACAAAAGCTCCTCTTGGAGGGATGGAAATGTAATCGGCATGGGAAACATGATATTCCCTTGCCATCCGCCATAGAGAGCGTGAATGGACCGCCATGCTCCAGAGCAGACTGAATCTGTGGCATTGTCATACGCTTTAAACAATACTCAAATTCAAGTGATGGTCAAGATGACCTGCCATCCATTGAATCGTCTATCAGCAATCTGATGCATTCTGGGTGTGTGACCCCCATTGCTCTGGCATCTGAAAGTGAAGGCTCCACAAGCGAAACACCATTTTTCAGAATGTTTTCCTGTTCTCGCTCCGCCCATCTTACGATCAGTGGAAGCAATAGCGGTAGGGCACGGAGCAGAAGATTCATGGATGGAAAGATGAGTCTTTCGATAATTTTTATCAGCCAACATGTCAAACCACAGACTGGCGGCATTTTCGCTCAATACCCGCGTGATTGATCAGAGACGTATGATTTAGTGTCATTCTGGGCATGGGCTTAACTGGAAGCTGCCCTTTCACGTCAGGCATATTCATCTGGAATTCCTGTTTGTTTTGTTGGATGCGCGTTTCATGACTCCGACAGGGATTCCAAGAAGTATTCCCAAGAATGTCGGAATAGTAAGTAGAATAACCAAAGGCTTTCCCCAGGATGTATTATAGCTGACTCGCGCATAATACCATAGTCCAAGAATTGCAATCGGCAGGAAAATAATTGAAAGCAGCAAATCGATCGCCCATTGGTGTTTTGGACTATTTTGTCCACTATTCAGTATGCAAACAGCTGTAAAGAATCCTCCAAAATAGAGAATCGATACAATTGGAAGTGCAATAATAATCAGTGGACCTTCACCGAGCATGATATTCTTGGTTGCCTAGACTTTATGGTTGCGGGCCCCGGTTTGAAGTGGCGAGCGTGAGCTTGAAAAAAGGCACCGAGAGGAAATTCTTCTGAAAGAATCATCAACAGGAAACAACAAAACTGGCAAACGGGCTACGGATGACTGACTGTCATTCAGCGACAGTACATAGGGCAAATACGAGGTATGAGTCAAACTCACCACAATGAAAAACTACTCTCCATCGGCCTCGATGTCCATAGTCCAAGTGTGCGGCGAATGAATTCGCCGTTCCGTCAGGCCTGCGCTTCTTCAGCAAAAACCTACCCCCATTCGGAACGGCGATT
>JBGTLQ010000322.1:0-22478 GCA_041744075.1 Terrimicrobiaceae bacterium | reverse complement strand
CGACTCCAGAACTTCCACCACTTGTTCGTTTTAAAAGGCGTCGACAATTTAATGCTGAAAGGCAGAAATGGATCACAGGGGCCCCTATTAAGATTAAGGCGCTGTTTGATTGGCTCCGGAATAAATATCTTGATGCGATCATGAAGAAAAGTTGCTTTATTGCTCACGTCGATACCGTCCAATAAGATTTTCGCGCGATTTCCTGCCTCGGATCCGCCACTGATATTGTAACCTAGGATAACGAGATCTGAGGTGCGTGCGTCGGATGTTGAAAGATCGGCCCCCATAAGAACGGAGTAAACAACTGGCCTTTGGCTAATCAGAGGAAGACGACTGAGGATTTCATTTATAGTTCCGTGGATTTGGTAAATGCGCTCAGCTGCGGCTTGGTCAGTCATTGAAACCGTCGTTTGCGCGTTTTCAACAAGAGCTTTTAAGTCGGCATATGTTTGACGTTCGAGTAAACCCAGTTGTTCGTAGGTCTTGTCCAGCGATGCTGAGTAGCTTGTCTCAAATTGTTTGAGTGACTCTAAAAGGCCAGAAAATAGAAGCGTTTGTTGTCGAGCAACTGCGGAGTCAGTGTCTTGTATTGCTTGTGTCAGAATGGTTTCAAGCTGCTCGATGAGCCCTGCTAAAGTTAGACCGGCTGCGCCTACGCTTACTGGGTCCTGAGCCCTCAAACACTGTTGCGGACTCAAGATGAGAAATGCCAAAATTGCTACCAAAAATATAGTCTTCACAAGTCGGCTTCTTAAATTCATTGCGCTTTCGAGTCAACTTCTTTTTCTACGCATTTTGGATTCGCTCGTGTAATGGGTCAACCTAGCAACGGGAAGCCCTGTCAGTTCCGTGGTTCAGCGAGGGCATTATAGACTTAACAGGTTTGAATCCATCGCTTGTATTGCTTGTCGTTATTTCGGTTTCGTTACCTGCCACCATCCTACTACGTCCGCATCACGGACCGCAATTGCCCTGTAGTGTTTCAGGATCACCCCTGGGCTGTTCCCCATCTCGTAAGCAGTTTCTGCCTCGGATTTGGTCTGGTAATACCTGTAGGTGCCGAAAGAGTGGCGAAGGACATTTGATGGCATGGTATTTTTTGCAGCTTCACAAACCCGCTTAACAGCATCATGCCAACCATTCTCGGACAGTCCGACGACTAGGCCAGATTCTGGATGTTTGGCAGGAATGAATTGCTTCAAGACTGGTTGGATCTCGATACCCCTGCTCCTGCGGGTTTTCGCGTTCTTCCCAAGAACTTGAATCTTGCTGTCGCCAATCTGGTTCCACTCCAAGCGGAGAAGTTCGCTGGTTCGTAACCCAGCAAAGGCTTTGATGGCCAAACCGAATACCAACCGCGGTTCATGCTTCTGAACTGCATTCAAAAACTCCTGAAGTTGCTTGGCAGTCCAAACCGCAATATCTCCCTCGTGGGTACTGCGTAACAGTTTAGCCCGATAGGTTGACCTTTGGAGGGGTGCTAAAAATGAGATCATGGGCTTGGTTTGGGGATGGGCCGAAGAGGGCGCGGAACATGTCGATGAGTTTTGCGCCTTGCAGGGTGGCGGTCTGTGTGAGAGAGCCGAAGATGGCGATGTTATCTGAGCCAATTGGGCTGCGGGTTCCCATACAGATTTTTCGGAAAATGACCAGAGGGCGCAGGGAGCGTTCGGCGTGATTGTTGGTAGGAGGACCACCGTTTTCAATAAAGGCAAAGAGCTGGGGGTATTCGCGGGAGGTCGGGATCAGGCGTTTGCGGAGGGTTTCAGCTTTTTCGTAAGTCAGTGGTTTGCGGCAGATGGAAGAGAGCTTTTGACGGAAGTAATCAACGAGTTTTTTTCGGGCCTCTCTGGATTTGGGTATAACGACGTTGCATGCTTCTGTGAGCAGTGCAGTAAGGGATTGGCAGAAGTCAACAGCCGAAAGGGTCTGTCCCATAAAATATAATTGACGGGCTACCCTGGGATGCAAGCTCACAGGCTTGCCAGAATTCGCTCACGGGCAATGTTCCAAGAACAGCCGAGGAACAGCCGAAAGGGTCTGTCCCATAAAATTTAATTGACGGGCTACCCTGGGAAGTAAGCTCACAGGCTTGCCAGAATTCGCTCAAGGATGAGCCTCACGCCGTTGCAGGCAATTCCAAGTCAGCCTTCGTGTCCTCAAGGAAGGTGACGACCTGCTCTCTTTTCACTGTGGGGAAATCCTCAAGAAATTCATTTATGGTGTAGCCGCCTTCAAGGCAATCGAGCAGATTGCGAACAGGGACTCTCGTTCCCACAAAAACTGGGGTTGCTCCGAGAATCGCCGGATCACGAGTAATAATGAGGCTTTTCACAAATCCAGAGAATACTCAAAACCTCTAGCTTTCAAGGGCTACGATTTTAAACGAAGGTCTGAAATTGTCGGAAAATGTTGGAATGCCGGCGGGACGCCAGCGGTCCCAGGGTCCAGCTGACTTCGTGTTTTTCACGTGATTCGTGGTTCAAGAACTCTGCAAATGGGAAAGCCATTCAGACCGAGAAGGCTAACCACGAATACACCCGCGTCGTTTCCATGGACTTGAAGAAAGTCCACGCCGCCACCGAGCGAACGCCGCAAGAAGCTCGATTCTGTGAAGGATTCTGCCGTAAAAAGGCTGTATTGGCTGAGGCTCCAGATTGGACAAAACAATGGTCATGCCGGCAGAGCCGGGGTTGGGTTGGAAGGGTTGAACCACTGATTAAGGAAATGGTGCGCCGTCCAATGGGACGGCTAAGGAGAAGATGCGGGAACCGGCTTGCCGGTTCGGGTGAGTGGTCCGCAACGATCTCCCAAGTTTGCTTGAAGAGTCGATGCGGGCCACTCGCCCGAGATCACTCATGATCTCCCGCATCTGCTTCCCTATGACAAATTGGCGAAATGCCCCATTGGGCATTTCCGATGAGTGTTCCATTAGTGGTTGAAAACTCGTTTCAAAATCCGCCTTGGCGGCTTGCCCATTGTCTATCGCATTCACTTGCTACTGCAGATTCGTGAATTGGCCGTGTTTACAAGCAGCCGTGGAATTGTTGATCTTTACCAACCCCATCCCATCGTCTATTTTGTTCCTATGACCGCCATTGCCGAACAACTCGACCGCAAGCTTGCTGCATGGAAGCCCGAGACTGCCACTGAAGTTGAACGGCTCGTCGGGGACATCATCGACTGGGCCGACGCAGACGCGCTCGACCTTATGCGCTCCCGCGATCTGGAACAGGAAGTCCTGGACATTCTCGATGCCGACCAAACCGGGCGAGGTCTGCGTTAAAAGAGAAGGATTCTGCCACATAAATGACCAGCCTTCAGCAGGTCACTCGCGGAATTCGGCCTTCCATCCCGGGTGGGGATGGGCTATACGTTCGGCAATGACTCCATGAAAACCTTTCGTGAGAATATCGTTGCTGATGGATTTTCGAGAATTCGCGATTCGACAGCTTTCTCCCAAAAGACAGAAGAAATCAAAAAGCAACTGATGGATTCAAGAAGGAGCGAGATCGATACGGCAAACCGGTTTCGCAGATGGTTAATTTTATGGAAGATTCACCAGGCCTCAACAAGACGAGCAAGGGAAGAATTATGTCCACCAGAGGCGCTCTACTAGAAATGAGCAAAGAAGCCGAACAAGACCTATTCCCAATGAGGAAAGAATGATCTTCACAACGAACACTCTTGTTAAGCTGATAAGAAATGGGAGCTGTTGTGCTTGAGTTTCTATTCCTAGCCGGATTTCTCGTAGCCGCCATTGCTTGGGTGTTGCGTTATCGATCCAAGCTCCGGATAAATCGCATCGAACAGTTTGCGTTCCCTGTGTCGATTTCGAACAGAGTAAAAGAGGTTTATCCCCACCTCGTCGAGCATGACCTGGAGCAGGTGATAGCAGGGCTACGAGAATTCTTTGCCATTTCTGTTGCCGCCAGGGGTCATATGGTAGCGATGCCCTCCAAGGTGGTGGACGTGGCATGGCATGAGTTCATCGTCTTTACCCGCGCCTATCAGACATTCTGCCAGGCCAACATTGGGCGGTTCCTCCACCACACGCCTGCAGAGGCGATGCGGTCTCCGACCGTTGCTCAAGATGGAATTAAACGGGCATGGCGTCTCTCCTGCGCCCGCGAGAAAATAAACCCACAAAGTCCAAATCGGCTGCCCCTGCTCTTTTCCATCGACCAGCAGTTGGAGATTCCGGACGGTTACAAGTACTCCCTCAATTGCCTCCAGAAAGGGGCAGCAGGTGATACACACTGTGCATCGCACATCGGCTGCGGTGGAGGTTGCGGCGGTTCGTCGTCAGGAGGCGATGGTGATGGCGGCGGATGTGGGGGAGACTGAGCGTGCTTGCGAATACCTGCCTCGCTTTAGACGCGGGGTTGATTTATTGGAAGGCCGGCGGGACGCCAGCGGTCCCAGTGGGCTGGAATCGGGAAACGAGTAATGAGTGTCTTTAAATATCCGTGTACTCTGTGTAATCCGTGGTTAGGTTCAAAAACTCTGAAAAATCGAAAAGCCATTCATACCGAGAAGGCTACCACGAATAACTCAAATAACACGAATGGCGGACTGACGAAGCCTGAATGGCGTTAAGTTAAGGGCGATCTTGCACGCTGCCCCTACAGGGTAGAAACGCTTCATACCCAGGACCCAGGGCGGCGCTGGTGCTTGCCCTGGGCTGTGGGATGCAGACCCTTTGGGGCTTTCCTTAATGCGGTTCTGGCCTGACGTCATTTGCTGTCCTTGTATGTCCTTTTAACCTTGCATATTCGGATCCATTCTCCGACAAAACAATGATGATTGCAAGACTCGCGGCGCAGCAAAAGATTCGAGAGGCGTTGAGAAGGGCTCCGATCTGTGCGTTGCTGGGTCCAAGGCAATGTGGGAAGACGACAATTGCAAAGGAGATAGTTGCTGGTGAAGTTGGGGGGGCGGCCTTTTTCGACTTGGAATCACCGCGCGATCAATTGCGTCTTCTCAATCCCGAAATGGCACTTGGGAGTCTGCGAGGACTGGTCGTGTTGGATGAGATTCAGACCAAACCGGAAATGTTTCCCATCTTGCGCGTTCTGGCAGATCGTCCAGCGCACCCGGCCAGGTTCTTGATTTTGGGGAGTGCCTCTCCTGAACTGACAGGCAAGTCTTCGGAGTCTCTTGCTGGAAGGGTGGAGTTCGTTGATTTGCATGGGTTTGATCTCGAGGAGACAGGGAACAAAAGCTGGCCAAATCTTTGGCAGCGCGGAGGATTCCCGAGGTCGTTTCTCGCGAATTCCGACGCGGACAGTGCGGCATGGCGGGAGGGATTTATTCGCACGTTTCTTGAACGAGACCTACCGCAGGCTGGAATACGGGTTCCAGCTCCTGCGATGCGGCGATTTTGGACCATGCTTGCCCACAGTCATGGGCAGTTGTGGAATGCCTCGGAACTCTCCCGGTCGATGGGGCTGAGCGACAAAACCGTGAGATCATATCTCGACACACTCACCCAGACCTACATGGTGAGACAGCTCCAACCTTGGTTTGAGAATCTGGGTAAGAGACAAATCAAATCACCCAAAATTTATCTGAGGGATTCGGGTCTTGTCCACAGTCTCTTGGGGCTTGAAGACATTGGTCAACTGGCAGCGCATCCCAAGGTGGGGGCCTCATGGGAAGGTTTTGCTTTAGAGCAAGTTCTCAAGCACTCAGGGGTAAGGGAGGGATATTTTTGGGCGACTCAAAGCGGTGCAGAACTGGACTTGTTCTTTCTGCGAAATGGGCAACGCGAGGGATACGAATTCAAGTTCAGCGAAAACCCACGCACCACTCGATCCATGCACATCGCCTTGAGTGACCTCCAACTCGACAAACTTTGGATTATCTCGCCAGGCAATGTGCGTTCGGATCTTGGAAACAAAATTGAGGTCTGCGGAATTGAGAAACTTGCCGAGATCTTCTAGCCACCTCTCAGACTTCGTTCTTTTCATTTCCTTTTGTAAAATTCCATCCCTGATTTGGCTCAGCGCCTCTGTTGTTCGTGTTTTTCGCGTTGTTCGTGGTCCAAATGGCCTTGGTTGCTTGGGTTTCCTCCCTTGCCATTTCCTGGTGAAGTTCCTAATTTTTAATTTTATGGCAAAAATCACCGGTTTTCATCACGTCGCCTTCTACTCGTCCGATTTTGATCGCAGTGTCAGGTTTTATAAATCCGTTCTTGGGCTTGAGGAAAAAATTGCATGGGGCGAGCCCCCAAATCGCGCGACGATGCTCCATGCGGCTGAGAGCAGTTACCTTGAAATTTTCGAGAAACCTGACGTGGCATCGGAGGATCCCGGGACACTTCTACACTTCGCTCTCCGTACCGACGATTGTATTGCCATGCTCGAAAAGGCCAGGGGTGCGGGGATGACGGTCACCATGGAAGCAAAGCAGGTCACGATCCCAGCAACCACGGGGCCGGCACTCGTCCATATCGCGTTCTTCAAAGGGCCCGATGGGGAAATTGTTGAGCTCTTCGAAAGCGATTCGGTTTAGGCCCGAGGCTCCAGGACTCTCACTCCTCTGGAGATGCCAGTTCCTTAATTGCTGCCACTCGCATTTCCGTAAAGCGCTCCTGGAGTATTGCTAATTTGGCTGCACCGAGGATTTTTTTGGCTGCGGTGATATAATTTCCCGTCAACTGATCGAGCAAAGCGACTTTTTCATCCATAGAAGCATTGATATAAGTTGGTTCATACGCCGTATTCATCGAATCAGCCAAAATCGGTCCCCAAGCTTGGGCAAGATTTGTTAGTTCTTCAGAAGTGAGCCAATCTTTTAGTTTCAAAATTGGGTCCTCCATCATGAATATCCATACATTCTTCGTGTCAGCCCACATTCGATACCGCTGAGCAACTTCAGGATTGAAGGCTTCTGCGAAACCGGAATCCATTTCAGCTGCGAACAGACTCGGCAAAAACGCGGCTCCCGGTGTCTTACGCAATCGAGCCATGACTCTGTCTTCGGCGGCAATCCGGGTTGTGATAAATACGTGGACTTGCTCAGGAGTAAACTTCTCCTCCACGAAGAAATCTCCATCCATGTCCTTGACCGCCTGAGTTCTCATATCAAGGAATTTCTTTTCGGCTGACTTGCGAATTGCATCCTGATCTGCCGAATCCTCGTCAGCCGCAATCGAAGCGGTGGCTAAAATTAATCCGCACATCGAAATGGAGATGCACCGGGAGAAAAAGGCCCACAACCGACGCGGCCTTCCCGCGTATTCCGAGACTTTTACAAAGAAGGCACTCTGCAATGTTTGAGGGAAATTCATCTTTGTGGCTTACGATTAAGTAAAGACCCACCGTGGTGCTGAGTCAATCACTCACAGGGGGAACGGGAAGGGCAATCGTATTTATATTGTTGTGCTCCCTACCAGGGCCAGGGGACAACGGGGCGTGATTATAAGTGGGCGGTCAAGGGACTGACGCGCCCTACCCAGAAAAAACGACGTGTTCTCCGTAGCGCGAAGCGCTCCTTTGATGGTAGGGGTGGGCAGTCCTCTTGCCCGCCCACTTGTCTCGTTGGAATTACACAACTTCATACGGCGCGCAGAGTGCATCCATTCCCGGTTCGGCACCTGTGATGTAGAACTCTTCGCTTCGGGCCCGTGCTTCTGCGATGATAAAGCTATGGTTTGTTGCAGCTCCCGAAAGGTTGTCTATACGCTGCTTCTTTGTTTTGCGGCGTGGTTTCCGGCCAGTGCAGAACTGGTGATCCATGGTGTGCCCGATGGTGCGCTGAAGAATGAGGCGTATCAGGTGGATGTGAGGGAAGGGAGCGGCGAATGGAGATCGCTCTTTGTTTATGATGCGGTGGTTGGCAAAGAGGGTAGTGCTCATATTGGCTTTGTGATGTTTGATTCAGACTTTTCAAGTTCCATTGAGTTGCGGGTTCGCCCCGCCCGGAAATCCGAACGAGTGAGGGTCCGGCCCCGATCCGCTCACATCCAGGCAAAGCATCAGGCAAACGAAACCGTGATTCCTCTAGATCAAGTCGGACAATATTCGGTTGAGTTCGATGAGGATATTTTTGGCAACCTTCTTGTTTTCGCAAATCCCATAGAAGCTGACCCCATCACGGCGGAGGGGCCTGGCATCACCTATTTCGGACCAGGGCTGCATTTGCTGGGTGGGGATGGTCGGGGGACGATGGCGATGGAGTCCGGCTCCACGGTTTATTTTGCAGGTGGGGCCATTGTCTATGGAAAGATTGATACGGGCGGCAAAAACGATCTCACCATTCGCGGTCGCGGCATTCTGTGCGGATCAAAGTTTGATCACTCCGCCGACTCCGCCCGCCCGACAATGGTGTATATTGGCAACTCAAAGAATCTCCACTTGGAAGGCCTGGTGATTCTTGATGCCCCCGCGTGGAACATTCACCTTCATCACGTCCGAAATGCCACGGTTCGCAATGTAAAAATCCTCTCCTGGATGACTGAGACAGACGGCATCAATCCTCGGGGCAGTCAGGATTTGCTAATTGAGAATTGTTTTATCAGGAACGGAGATGACTGCATATCTATTAAACTTGGTAACGCCAAGAACCCTTCCGCAGTGACTCAACGGAATCGAAATATCATCATGCAAAACTGTGTGCTTTGGCCTGACCGCGCCCATGCCCTGCTCATCGGACCGGAGGGAGCCAGCAGCGAACCTTCGGAACATATGACAGAAAACGTTCAGTTTCGTGATATCGACATCCTTCGCAGTGCTGAGTCCAGCACTGGGTTTTGGGGGGCACTTGCGATTATGGCTTCAGACCGACAAACGATCCGGAATGTCCTCTTTGAAAACATTCGGGTGGCCCCTTTGGATGCCGGAAACCTGATTGATATTCGCTTCGTGAACAATGTTTATACCAAAGACTACGGGGACAAAATTGAGAACATTCGTTTCAAAAATGTTCGTCTGGAAGGACCCAACAACGAGCGCAATCGTATCCTCGGGCACACTGCTGAGCGGATAGTTAATGGAGTGCAGTTTGATGGCCTTTGGATCAACGGAAAAAAAGTGCTGACCCTCGAGGAGGGAGGATTTGAAACCAATGCATTCGTTGAAGAGATCGACTTTCGATGAATGCGGCGGGTCGTCTCCAGAAGTCTGGGTGTGATCAAAGCGGATGAGGTGGATCGGGCGCTCCGCCGCATGATGAGAAATCCTACGCGGCTCCGCCGCCACTTACTCCCATCGCGCTCGGAGATCGCGATCCACCCCCGCGAGAACTCCTCAACCTCAGCCACTCTTGATCACACCCCAGAAGTCTTCCGTATATTGATCTCTTTCTTCATCCCTTGACTGCCTAGGTATAATACCCATCGCTTTCAGCAGCAAATTGAACGAGAATGACAGATGATGCGTTCCAGCCCCTCCCTCCACAGATGTTTTGTTGCGGCGGCTATTTGTATAATTTCCACGGCCATGGCCCTAGGAGCGCCAAAAAGCGGCTTTCCTGAGCCCATCGATCTTGGGGGCCACGGGCTCGTCCTGAATGGCACGGCAACTCGCAGCGTTTATGGCCTCCGGGTTTACGATGCCGGCCTTTATGTGAGTCATGCTTCCGGCGATGGGGCCCATATTATGGAGCACAACCACGGTCCCAAACGCCTCAAAATCATTATGCTTCGTTCTGTCCCGGAAGCAAAATTTGCTTCGGCTGTCCGAGATAATTTGGACCAAAATCTCACAAACATGGAGCAGACCGTTTATGCGGATCATCTGGCTCGTTTTTTTAAATCCTTCGAAAACGGAGCGGATCTCGATCGGGGATCTGAAATCACCATTGATTACCTTCCTTCGGAAGGGACGGTGATCATGGTGGATGGAAAGCGGCAGGCCGTGATTCCGGGTCGTGATTTTTACCATGCGCTCCTACGGCTCTGGATTGGGAACCCCTTGCAGTCCTCAATCAAGTCCGGGCTTCTCGGCAAAGGAAAAGCCCGATAGACCTTTAAGCTCGGTCCAAAAACATTCATGAACATCCTTATCCCCGCATCGCTTGCCCTCGTATTTCTTCTAACTGGGTGCTCGCAATACGCGCACGTGCGGGAGCATAGAGTGACAGCCAACCTCGCAACGACCTCAGAACAGCGGGCGGTGGTCAAATCGATGGAGAAGCTCCCGAACGATCCGCTTGTGCAAATTGGCATCTATTTGGATGCGGCCAACGAGGCGCGGCTCCGTCTGGCCTCCAATCCGAAAGATGTGCTTGCGCAAAGTGATTACAATTTTGCGGTCGCTCGGGTGGTGGAAATTGTTTCGGACAAACAGCTGACGCCGTGGGAGGAGCGGCTGATTTGTCCTTCTGCCACCGGCGAACCTTGGAAGCTGGGCCTCCTGCCCCCGGACCCACGCCCGCAGTTCCACCCCTCCAAACTGAAGTTTTCCTCCACAGACCGACTGACGTTCAGCGGATCGCTGGTGGGAGAACGGGCCGCGATGACCGGACTTGGTGCTCCCGTTGTGGCGGTTGGCAATGATCTGGCGCCTGCGGCAACTGATGAGTTCGCTCAACCCGAAAACATGTTTTACGGCCTCACGGCTTCTTTGCGATTTTCCGGTCGGCGTTGCGATTTGATGTTCACCGATCCGCTGGAGAAAGAAACCCTGAAGCTCGACAACCATACCTACACTTTGGCTGCGGATGTTCAGGCCCCCCTAGCCATGTCACTCGCTGGATTTAATTTCAGACGATTTGAACTTCAGGAGATGTTCCGTCCTGAGCTCTTTGAACAAACCGCAAAACTTGCAAGGCTTGAACCCTACAACCCCAACAAAATTCCCGTGCTATTTGTGCATGGGCTGAGCAATTCGCCGGCGATTTTTACGCCTGTGATCCAGTTCCTGCGTAGCGATCCAAAGATTCGGCGAAACTATCAGTTCTGGGTGTTTGGATATCCCACGGGACTGCCTTATCCCATGTCGGCTGCCATTTTGAGGTATCAGCTTGAAAAAATGAGACGCCTCTACCCTAACCATAAAGACATCGTTTTGATCGGGCACAGCATGGGAGGAATGATCAGCCGATTGCTCATGACTGATAGCGGGATGAATATTTGGAACACTTTTTTTGACCGTTCACCCGACCAAATTCCTTTTTCGAACGAAGCAAGGAATGTCATGAGCCGTTCTTTGATTTTTAGTTCCCAAAAAAACGTTTCGCGGGTGCTCTTCTTGTCCGCCTCACATCGGGGAAGTGATATGGCCACAGGTCCAATGGGACGCTTTGGAGCCATGCTGGTAGGCAACCCGATTTCCCAAAATAAGGTCAACAAGGAGGTCTATAAGTTTGTGAGGCCCGAGGTGCGGGTCGGGGGGCGTCATCGTTTGCCAAACAGCATCGACATGCTTGACCCAGAGAATCGATTTCTAAAAACAGCAAATGCGCTCCCTCTCAGGGCCGGTGTGCCATTCCATTCTCTGATTGGCGACCGTGGCCGTGGCGGACATCTGGATCACACAAAACCTTACAGTAATGATGGCATCGTGCCCTATTGGAGCAGCCACATGGCAGGGGCTAAGAGCGAGAGTGTCATTCCAAGCGGCCACTGGAGTCACCTCCATCCGCTGGGTATGGTTGAAATCAAACGTATCCTAAATGAACACACCCAATGACTGAGCAACGCAAACTCGTGAAGGGCCTAACTCCCATGCAGGCCATGGCCATTCTGTACGGGGATGGCAAAGAAGAGGCGTCTCGCGAGATTGTGGATGGGGTAAGTTGGCAGATTTTTGAAGGGCCAGAGCGGAAGCCCCTTGGTGGGCTTCGTCGGGCTATGACGGGTTTTGTTTTTTGGCTAATGCAACGCACCACGCATGAAGAAATTCGGTCAGAGCCGAATGGAAAAAAGGTGGTTGGTTATCGAAACCGAATCCTTGAACGCACCGGGCATTGCTATGTCCCCACCCTGCTGCAGCCAGCGAGAAGTGAAACGGCGAACCTTGTGGAGGGTGGCGACCCCATGAATGCGATTTATATGTTGCTATCACCTGAGGTCCACAGAAGCGCCGGCCTTTGGGATCGCCTTCTGCTGGATTCTGTTCCCAGCCGCGATGTCCAAGCTCGTTTTGCTTGGGAAACCCGGCTGACGCATGAATTTGCAACCCAGCGCTTGAAGCGAGGCGAGCCCGTGCGCATCAAAGCTTACGCGGCAGGTACCGGGTTGAGCGTGATTTTGGCCTGCGACCGTCTCATTCGAGATGGTCATGATCCCAAGTTGATTCGCGCTGTGATTTCAGACCGCGACACAGCACACAGCAAAAAAACTATCCAATTGATTGAAAAACTCCCTCGTCTGCGTGGACTAATCGATCGTAAGGGAAATGCGGAATCCGGCATCTTTGCTCAAGCGGAAGACATCTTTCAGCCAGCGGAAGGTGCTGACCAAGAACAGCCGTATCATGTGGTGACAGCTGTTGGGATTTTGGAATATTTTGTCGGTCACACTTATAAAACCACTGAAGAGCGTCTTGGTGTGAGTGTCCCCGAGGAGAAGCCAAATGCCGAAGACCTTATACGCGCCGTGGCCAAGGAGACCGCCGCTGGGGGACACCTCATTGCAAATACCCACCGCGAATCCGCCGCAACCAGAATCCTCGAAGTTTTTGGCAAACGCTTCCGCTACCGCAAACCCGAAAACCTTCAGACCCTTGTCGCGACCTCAGGTTTCAAGTCCGTCGGCACACGTTTTTCGGGAAATGTGTATGACATCGTGATTTTCGAAAAGACTGTGTGATGCGCAATCCTCATGAAACTCCCGGTGCCCTCAGAGCGCTGCAGGATGACATCTACCGCAAAAAAGTTCTGCGGGCGCGTAATCAAACCCCCGAGCAGCGCATGGCCGATGTCTTTGAGCTTTCTAATTCGGTCATGCGCCGGATGCATGACGGGGCCATGTGGCAACTGGGTCTTCAGAATCCTGCGGAGGGATGGAAAGCCGTGGGCGCACGGCTGAACCGTCTGCACAAAGTGCATGACCAGGGTCGCTTTGTTTCGGAAAGAAAAGCCAATGGTGCCAAGAGCACGGGACCACGCAGCGCCTGCTTGCAGCAATTGCACAAATTCCGCTGCTATAAGCAGCCAAGCGTTTGCCCTTGCATTCCTCGAGCGAAGAGTAGGCGGTCAAGAGACTGACCAGCCTTACCAATCAACGGGCGCTTCGCGCTTGCGCCAGCTCGTTTTTGCGAGGGTAGGGCACGGCGTCCCTTGCCCTCCCATTTTTTGCTATCTCAAGGATTGTTAATCCTCAGATGAGTGACACCAAACATGCCACAGTTTAATCCCACCCCTCTGCACAAATCACTGAGCTAGCTCGGTGTCCGCAGGTTTCGACTTTTTGATGTCTTTTAACGCTTCGACGGTGAAGTCTTGGTCTTGGTAGTTGACGCGGGTGTTGAGGCGCGAACCTTCGAGTTCGGTGAGGGAGTTCTTGCGCAGATCTTGAACGGTCATATTGGCCGGGATGTGTTGGCCATTTGATTCTTTGGTGACACGGGTCGTTTCCATGCGGCGGGCGGGTTTGCCGGACGACACAAATTTCTCAACGCGCAACGGGACCATCCGGTCCGTGTCCACCCAGCTGCGCACGCTTGTGTAGATCGAGCTTTGGCCCTTGCCCGGTTTGGACTCAAGAATCTGACAGTTCACCTTTCCGATCATTTCTTCGCCAACCAGGGTTTGGGAATTCCATGCGTAGAAATTATCGATGAGATCGGCGTAAGCGAGGTCGCTCCCGAAAAGCGAATCTTTCATGTTCTGTGAACTAAGGGGTTTTGTTGTGTCAGGTGGGACAAAATGAGTTCCAGTGGCAGCTTGGTTTCCCCTTTTTTTGAGGAGTATGGATTCCCCTTGGCGTTCTTTGGGCCAGAGGATCTGGTAGATCACATCGGTTGCTGAAGGAGTGCGTCGTTGTTGGATTTGGACTTGGAGGGCGGTCTTCCGGGTTCCTGGAGGCTCATTCACATTGAGTCGTAGCCGAATGTAAGACGATCCGTCCTGCTGTAGCTCACTGAGACGGCTGGCTATGTCCTTGGCGGAGACTTGCGCCTCCGTAGCAGTGGCTGAGCCGAGGACAATGGCCAAAAAGAAGGCAGAGACGTTGAGAAGCTTGGTCATTACTTAATAACGGAATCCTCGGTGGGTTTGGCTGTATCCTCAGCAAAGAGGCGCTCAATTTCCTCATCCGAAAACGCATCAAGATCCACGGTTTCTGCGGGGACGGGTTCTGGAGCTGGTTCTTTTGTGGGTGAACTTGATTTTGAGCCTGTGAGGTATTCGGCAATAAGAGCTGCAATCTGGGCAATCGTGCGGGCCCGCATGAGGCTCGCCGGCGGTAGGGCGACACCCAGCGAACTCTCCAACGAGGTCTCGATCTCAACGGCCATGAGCGAGTCCAGCCCAAGGTCGGTGAGCGGCTGATCGGGGCGCAGATTTTCAGGTTTGACGCGCAAGACTGACCCCACCACGTCCAGCACAGCGAGAACTATGATGTCTGTGCGCTTGTCTTCCGGCGCGGACTCAATTTTAAGCCGCCAGTCGCTTTTTGTGCCCGTGGCGCTTTGCCCTTCCCCACCATCCGCAAAAAGACGCTCCATCAAAGGATTCTCTTGGCTTCCCCGGAAGGAGCTTCGCCATTTCGACCAATCGGCGCGCAGGGCCAGGGCTTGGGCGGTTCCCGATGAAAGAAACGATTCCAGCAATGACGTCACTTCTTTGGGCTCGAGGGGGATCGTGCCCTGACGAGCCAAGTATTCGGCCACGCGTTCGTTGCGAGCGACATAACCTTCGCCACCGAGAGCTCCCCAATTGATCGCGAGGGCTGGAAGCCCCATGGCATGACGGTGATGGGCCAGCGCATCAAGAAATGCGTTGGCTGCCGCGTAGTTGCCTTGAGCCGGATTACCAAAGGTGCTCGAAACCGAAGAGAACATCACGAAGTGGTCCAAGTTGAGAGATTGGGTCTTGTTGTGGAGGAGCCATGCGCCCATGGCCTTTGGTCCCAGCACACTCTCCATGCGGGCAGGGGTTAATGACGCTATCGGTGCGTCATCAATGACCATCGCGAGATGGAAGACCCCTTTGAGCGGGTGACCGTATTCGGAGATTCGATCAAAGATGGCATCAACATCTTTGGCGGATCCTGCATCAGCATGAACGACATCGACATTCACTCCCTGTTCGCGAAGGTTGGCGACAAATGCCACAGCCTCGGGCGTGGAGGGGCCATTGCGGCTGGTGAGCACAAGGTTACGCGCTCCACAATCGACAAGCCATGTGGCCACAACCCGACCAAATCCGCCAAAGGCTCCCGTGATGAGATAACATCCAGCGGGATCCACGAAAAACGGAGCCGCCGGAAGTTCCCCGCGCCTTGCAAGGAAGGGCTCAGGAAACGAAACAATCATCTTGCCGGTGTTTTTGCCTTGGGCCATCAGCCGAAATGCCGAATCAATCCGGCAGGCTGGGAATGATCGATACGGCAGGGGATAAAATTCCTTTTGGCCAACCATATCCGCAATCACTTTCAGAAGATCCCGTGTCCGGCCCTCATCACCCCCGAAAATGGCATCCATGGCAACCACATGAAACGAGGCATTTTTGCGAAGGGGCCAAAGCGGAATGCGGGAATTCTGATAAATGTCCCGCTTTCCGATTTCGATGAACCGGCCAAACTCCGCAAGGCAGGAAAGACCCATGGGAATTGCTTCGGAAGCCAGAGAATTCAGCACCACGTCCACTCCGCGGCCATCGGTGATCTCCATGACCGCATCGGCAAAGTCTCCACGGCGCGAATCAATCACGTGCTTGGCTCCCAAGGTTTCCAGAAGAGCCCGTTTGGTTGCACTACCTGCCGTGGCAATTACCTCGGCTCCCAGATGAAGAGCGATTTGGATGGCAGCCATCCCGACGCCACCGGCTCCGGCATGGACAAGAATTTGTTCGCCGGGTTGCAGGTTCGCCACAGTTTTTAAGGCGTGCCATGACGTCATAAAAACGACAGGCAACGTGGCGGCTTCTTCAAAAGTCAGGCCCTGCGGCATGGGGAGGATATCACCTGCCCTCGCCATGGAATGGGTGGCCAGTCCAAAGACCGCCAAGCCAAAAACCTGATCCCCAGGTGCCACATGAGTGACGCCCTGACCCACGGATTTGACGATCCCCGCAACTTCATCCCCAAAAATTCTGGCATCAGCTGTTTCGGCCGGATAGAGGGCCAGGGCTTTCAAAACATCACGGAAATTCATGCCAGCCGCTTTGACCTCAATTTCGACCTCGCCCGGACCACAAGGGGTGGGCAGGAACGGCACCAAACGCAGCGAATCGATCAGCCCCCGTTCCCGCGACTCGAGGCGCAGTTGCACAGAGTGATCAAGAACCTTGTCCTCCCGAATCAGCCCCCGAGCGATGCGTCGAACGTAACGTGCTTCACCGCGAAAAACAATTTCACGCTCGTTGTGAGGCTGAAAAAGTTCGTTTCTCAGGAAGAGATCCTCAGCCTGTGATGGATCCGGGGAAAGGTCAATCCCGCAGCAAGAAATGTTGGGATATTCATTGGCCACCACCCGCAAGAATCCCAAGGCCGGGGCCTGCCACACAGACACCTTGCGGTCTCTGCCCACGGCCTGAGCGCCTCGCGTGATCACGTCCAAACGCAGCTTGCGACCCGGGCCCATACTTTCCAGAGCCTGAGTGAGATGCAGCAAGCCATCGGTTGTCGACCAAGGAGAGTCTTCGCGAACTTCATCCAAGCACCATAGATAAACCAAACGTTCCGGCGGGTCCTCCGTGAAGGCTGCGATGAGATTTTTCCAATCCTCAGGCACGGCTGGCCGCAAAGAGAATTTGTCCTCTCCTGTGGCTCCAAATTCTTGTCCGCAATGGACAATCCGGCAGCGACCTCCAGCCTCACGCACAAGCGAAGCTAGACGATCTCCAAGCCCGGACTCATCAGCAAATAGGAGCCATGATTTTTCCGCAGGAGCATCAGCGTTGGCTGGAAGAGCGGCCTGAGGTGCTGTCCAAGCCTTGCGAGCCATCAGACCTATCAGGCTCTCATCGCCATTGGGACGAAGAAGCCCAGGGAGGGATATGGCCTCAGTAAATCCTGTGTCGCGTAAAACCTCTTCCCAATTTACCCGCGTGAGCAAGGGATGGTTCGGACGCAGATCCCGGTCCGTAAATCGCCACCATCCACTGGTGAGACCAAAAACCGCATTCAGCCAAAGGTGAGGAGAGCCCACATCAACAAAAACCAAACTCCCGCCAGGAGCCAAAAGATCATGAATATTTCGAAGAGAAGCGCGCACATCACTCACCGCATGGATCACATTTGTGCCAAGGATCAGATCGAAGGAATCGGCATCGAATTCTTGGGTCGTGCCTGGTTTTTCGAGATCGAAAATTTTGAATTCCACCTCGGGATAGGACGCCAATTTCTGGCGGGCCGCAGGAAAAAAAGAAGCGGAGACATCGCTGAAGACATAGGAATGAAGTTCCCGCTCAAGCAGGGGAAGGACCATAGAAGCAAGTCCCCCCGTCCCGGCGCCAACTTCAAGGATGCGAAGCCCCCTGCCTTCTGGTAGTTTGGCAGCCAATTCCTCCACAACCCGTGCAATCGCTGCCAGCCATGGACTGATGCCCGGAGAGTCCCCGTAAAAGTGATCCAAAACATCGGTGGTGGCACCTGAAAACAGAACTTGAACGGCATCGCGTTCAGCTCGCAGGATCGGCCCGAGTTCTGCCGTTGTGGCCGCGCAAAGCAGAGCTTCTGGCAGGTGGCCCGGATGTTCCATGATGTTTTTACGAAACAGTTCCGTCATGCAATTCGCCGTGGCATTCAGGGCTGGTGTTGGACGATAACCGTCTCCTGCTTTCGCTAACAGCCCACTTTGTAGGAGGTCGGCTGTCAGCTGATCAAATACGGGCTGCATGGATTTTGCGACACCCAGAGATTCCGCTGTGAATGTTTCATTTGTTCCACTTAGCATTTGTTGAAAACTGCTGGCCACCTGTGTCAATGCCAGTTCGTCCCCGGCAGCAATGGCGGCTTCGAGGTGTTCTCGACCACGCATGGCGATTACTTCTTCCAACGCATTTGTTGCAACCGCGTGCAAACGATCCAGCGGTATTGGCTCTTTGGAAGTTGTCTGCGGGAGCTTTGATTGTTTCTCCCAAGCGACATGATACATCGCATCGCGGCCTTTTCCGGTCCTGCTGGACCGGCGGGCTCCCTCAACGCTGATGGCACGAAAACCCTGAATTTCTACGCAGGGTTTGCCCCCGTTGTCATAAATCTTAATGTTACCTTCCACGAGTTCATCATTCGCGTGAATCACGCCGGCCCGCACATGGCCCGCAGCACCCGGTGAACGCAAAAACAAAATGCGTGAAAAACGCACTGGAAGCCTGAGCCCGGCGGTGCGGCCTTCCACCGTCGCGGCTCCAGCCGAAAATATTTGGAGAGCCCCGTCAAAGAGGACCGGGTGCAGGGGATATTCACCAGCGCGTTTTGCGATGTCTTCTGAGAGCGTGACATGGCCCGAAGATTTTCCACCCCCAACTGACAATGCGCGGATCGGACGAAACTCTGGACCATATCGGAGCCCCATTTCACTCATGTGCTCATAAAACCCGCCGACTTCCTGCGGCTGCAAAGTTGATGAGTTCTCCCACTCGCTAGCTGAAAATGCAGAGTCGGTTCGTTCGCCGCGGAGCGATCCAATGACATGCACTGACCACGAGGCCGTATTTTCAAAGCGGCTCTGGATCGTGAAGGTGCGAGCCGTGGGGTCATAGGTCAGCTCAAGCAGCAACCCTGAGACCGGGTCGGGCAGAATGAGTGGTTTCCGGATTTCAAAATCCTCCACCACAAACGCAGCACCTTCAAAAAGCTGCATGCCCGCCTCGAGAGCCATTTCGACAAAACCCGCCGCAGGAAAGATCGTGTGGTTTTCCACACGGTGATCTTTGAGGAATGCCATATGGCGGCTGTCGAGTCGTGCGATCCAAGTGGGAGTGGCGCGTGAGAGTCGGACATCCAGCAACCCAAGGCCTCCGGCACCCAGGCGACCATCGCGGGTTTCCGAGCACTCATTCCACCAACGCTCTTTGTCCCATGCGTATGCTGGCAGGTCCAAATATTTGCGCGAGGGGGTGATCGCTTCAAAGTTAAGGCCCACTCCGGCCATGTGGAGGTCCATTGCTGTTTCGAGAAGGGACTCTTGCTCACGCTCACGCCGCATGGACGCGACAATCGTCGGCTTGGTCGGTTCTGCCACAAGACATTCCTGCATGGAACGCACCAACGCCGGATGAGCCCCAATCTCGAGCCAGACATCCACCCCATGGTCAGCCACCCCTCGGATCGCTGACGCAAATTCCACAGGAAGCCGCACCCCGCGGGACCAGTGGTCGGCACCACAGGCCTCGCCTGAATGACGCTGACCAGTGACCGTGCTAAAGAAAGGAAGGGCCTCGGGAGCAGGCGAAAGGTCAGACAGCGCTTCATGGAGAGCGTCCGCTGCAGGTTGCATCATGGCGTGATGAAAGGGATACTCGACATTTAAAAAGCGGGCAAAAATTTCATCTGCTTCGAGTTCAGACGCGATGGCCTGCAAGGAGATTTTTGCCCCGGCCAAGGTGAGAGACTTGGGACCATTAAATGCCGCAATGCTCACTGTGCGGTCATGACGGGCAATCACCGCGGCGGCGGCTTCCGGCGTCATCCCCACAGCCAGCATGCCACCTCCTTCGGGCATGTGGTCATCCATGCATCGTCCGCGAAGGACAATGATCTGAGCAGCTTCGCTCAAAGTCAAAATCCCGGCCACACACGCGGCTGCGATTTCTCCGACGCTATGGCCCACAACGGCTGCTGGCATCACACCCCATGACTTCCACAGGGCCGCAAGCCCCATCTGAATGGCAAAAATGGCAGGTTGGGAAATCTCTGTGCGGTGCATTTGGGACGTTGCTTCTGGACGTGCCAATTCTTCGATGAGCGAAAACCGCGCGTAGGGACGCATGGCCTGCTCGCAGTCTTCGATCATTTTTCGAAAGACTGGTTCCTGCCGCATGAGCTCAATGCCCATGCCCGGAGCTTGGGTGCCTTGTCCACTCATGACAAACCCCACGCGAGCTGCGATTTCGCGGCGTGGCGTGAAAGACACACGGGCTTTGGTTGGTGGTTCCCCTTTTGAAAAAGTCGCAAGTTCCTGTGAGACCTCCGCCATGGAGCAGGACGTCATTGTGAGCCTGTGCGAATGGTGATTGCGACGAGCCCCCAAGGAATAGGTCAGATCCTCGAGAAGGGGAGAGCTTCCATTCCGCATGGAGTGTTTTTCAAGCCACTGCCCGAGTTGTGAGGCAGAGGACTGGAGCGCAGCCTCCGAGCGCGCGGAGATGAGAATCGGCCAAGCCCTTCCGTTTGAAGTCATCTCCCCATTGCTTGCTGACTCAACTCGCGTGGGAGTGTGATCGGGGGCCTCGGCCACAATGATATGGGCGTTGGCACCACCGAAACCAAAGGAATTCACGCCTGCCATGCGAGGGGAGCCAGACTTGGCAGGAAACGGTTCCATGGCCACCGGGATCCGGAGTTTAAGAGCCTCAAAATCAATGTGAGGGTTGGGAGTTTGAAAATGCAGGCTGGGAGGAATTTGTTTGTGCTTGAGAGCCAGAACCGCCTTCATCAAGCCAGCTATTCCCGAAGCGGTCTCCAAATGGCCAAGGTTGGTTTTTACTGAACCCACCAGCAGGGGCTCGTCAGGTGAGCGGTCTGCGCAGAGGGCCTCGCCCAAAGCCGTGGCCTCAATAGGGTCACCCACCGCAGTCCCCGTGCCATGAGCCTCCACAAAGCCGATCTGCGATGGATCAACACCCGCATCCACACAGGCCTCGCGCACCAATCGCGCTTGGGCCTCAGGACTGGGAAGCGAGATTCCATTTGTGTGACCATCTTGATTGACTGACGACCCAAGGATAATGGCATGAATGGGATCGCCATCAGCCACGGCGTCGGAAAGTTTCTTTAAGAGCACCATGCCAGCGCCTTCTCCTCGCACAAACCCATCGGCCGAAGCATCAAACGCTTTGCATTTACCTTCCGGCGATAACATTCCGGCTTGGGAAAAACCGATAAATCCATCAGGAGTGATCATCACGGTCACCCCCCCGGCCAGCGCAGTCCGGCAGCGGCCCGCATGGATGTGTTCGCAAGCGGCGTGAACGGCCGTGAGCGCTGAGGAGCAGGCGGTGTCCATCGCGATGCTGGGTCCACTCAAATTCAGGCAATACGAAATCCGGTTGGCCGCAATGCTATGCGCACTGCCAATGGGCGTGTGGGCGCTGATGCCTGAGCGATCTGTGGGGGTATGTTGAAGGCCCTGATAATCATTGTGCGAGATGCCAACAAAAACACCGATGTCGGTGCCTTTTTCAAAATCCAGAATCATGCCTGCATCCTCAATGGCTTCCCATGCCGTTTCGAGGAGCAGTCGTTGTTGAGGATCAATGTAGGGGGCCTCGCGAGGTGAAATACCAAAAAATTGGGGATCAAATTGGTCAATGGCATCAAGAAACCCCCCGCGTTTGGCCACCGACTTACCAATAATTCCTGACTCGGGATCATAAAAACGATCCACATTCCAGCGATCAGCTGGCACATCACAAACACCCTCACGCCCCTCAACAAGGAGTTTCCATAAGGCACCAGCGTCATTCACCCCGCCAGGGAAACGGCATCCCATTCCAATAATGGCAATTTTGTCTTTCTTGTGGAGTGAGGAATTGGAAGTCGGTAGGTCGGGCATGGATTTTAACAAAGGGTATCATTGTCCCGATTAACCGCAGCTTATCAAGACAATCGAACCAACCTTAGCATACGTGCCTTTCAAGCATGCATGGGGCGATCACCTTATGAATCGTGTGCCGATCCACCACTTGGTGCAAAATTCTGGCCGTGAGATCATTTTATCCACCCATCTCGAACGTGACAAAAGGAGGTCGCCTGCGAGATGAGGGCATGAAATCAAATTCCCCCCCTGGGACCGCTGGCCTCTGGCCGGCATCTCCCAAAAACCACTCCAAACCCGAATAACTCGAACACGAATAACTCGAAAAGCACAAATAAAAGAAGAACCAACAAAACATTCATCCACAACCAGCAAGACGGCCAGCCACTTTTCAAGCCCTCGAAAGCTGGCAAATAACCCGGATTCTCGTGTCCTGAATGGCCAGGACTTGCGGCCCCCTTCCCTCTCGATTCTCATTTCCCGGTTCCTTGATCGGCTTGCATTTGCCCGATGAATGGCGCAAAATTTCCCCATGAGCGTGCAGGATGTCTTAGAGATGGCAAACGAGCTTTCGCGGGAGGACAAAGCATTTCTTATTTCGAGTCTGGGAGAGCAACTGGCGGTGGATTTCATGCCGGAGGAAGTCGAGGATATCAATCGTGCCGT
>JBGTLQ010000321.1:0-10933 GCA_041744075.1 Terrimicrobiaceae bacterium | reverse complement strand
GAATCGAAACCGGCAGGATTGCCCGATCTTGCTGCGCCGCCATCCCCAGAACGAGGTTCCAGGAGCGTCGTCAATGGTGACAGAAGCAAAGCGGGAACCGTTCTTTTCCGAGGGGGAACGAGATTCTCACTGATGAACAGTGAGCTGGAATTATAGTCGAGGTTCAGCTTGCAAGCTGCGATTCTTCGAAAACTTTCTTCCTGAAAGGCGTCGTTCGGCTCAAGCCCAGGTGACTTTTCCTTTGGGCTCGCGGATGACGATATTTTTCAGGAATTCGACGCCCTTGGCGAGGCCTTCTGCGGGGGTCATGAGGCTGTCTTCATGTTCCATGGAGAGGGTGCCGTCATATCCGCCCAATCGCAGGGTGCTCACAAAGTCGCGCCAGAAGTCTTCGCCATGGCCGTAGCCCACGGTGCGGAAAATCCATGAGCGATTTTTTTCGTCACCGTAGTGTTTGGTGTCGAGGTAGCCGTTGACGTCAGCATTGACGGGGTAGAGACCGGTGTCCTTGGCGTGAACGTGGTGAATGGCACCTTCGAGCGCACGGACGGCCTTGATCGGGTCGATGCCCTGCCAAAAGAAGTGGCTGGGGTCAAAATTTGCGCCAATGGTGGGGCCGCAGGCTTTGCGCATTTTGAGGATGGTCTCAGGGTTGTAAACAAGGAACCCGGGATGGGCTTCAAAAGCGATTTTGACACCATGGTCTTTGGCAAAGGCCGCCTGTTTTTTCCAGTAAGGGATGGCAACTTTGTCCCATTGCCAGTCGAGAACCTTAAGAAAATCGGGTGGCCAGGGACATGTGACCCAGTTTGGGGCCTTGGCTCCGGCATGGTCGCCCGGGCAGCCGGAAAAGGTGGTGACCACAGGCACGCCAATCTTGGACGCCAGCTTCACCGAATCCACAAAAACCTTGTGGTGGGAGGCGGCAATTTTTTTGTCAGGGTGAAGAGGGTTTCCATGACACGACAATGAACTGAGGGTCAGCCCGGAATCAGCTACCGTCTTGTTGAAGGTCTCGAGTTTGGTTTTGTTCGCCAGCAGGTCGGCGGGCTTGCAATGGGCATCTCCAGGGTAGGCTCCGGTTCCCAATTCGGCGGTTTCACAGCCGAGGTCAGAAATGGTTTGGAGGGCTTTTTTGAGGGGAAGGTTACTGAGGATCGCAGAGAAGACGCCAACTTTCATAGGGGATAAAATCTTTCACAAACCATTAATGACGTCGAGAATTTCCGATGCACGTGCTGTGTAGCGCGGGTCATGAAAACTCGGTGAGGCAAGTGGTCGCTCTGATTTGAGGTGGCGGGACTCCTGCGCCAAGGTTACGGAGAACACGAGCATCGACTTCCGGGGTGTGGAAAAATGTCGGCGGGCAAGGGACTGCCCAGCCCTACCCATGGTGTAGAAACTGGCGCACGCGCGAAGCGCCCACTGAGTGATCAGACGGAAATCCGTCATCACCCACCAACAAACTCCGCCGAGTAGGTGTCAAATTTTTGAACCGACCCGACCTTGGGGGTTTGTTTGAGATCCCAAACTTGATTTCCGACCAAGCCGTTGGTTTTGGTGTCATAAACCATCACGGCTGCCTGGCCTTGGTTGTTGCTTTCTTTCTCCGTTTTGACCGCGATGTAGCGGGGTTGTTTGGCGGTCTTTTTCTTGGCGGTGGAGCTTGAGGAAGCTGCTTTTTTGGCAGCGAGTTTTTCGGCTTCTGCGCGTTTGGCTATGTAGATGCGGGCGCGTTGTTCAGCAATTTTGCGCTGACGTTCACTGGCTTGGTGCTTGGCGATGACGTAAGCGCCCCCTGCGGCCAAGGCTGCGGCGCCAAGGGTCACCGGAATGGCTACTCTCGAGTCCACCCCTGCGGCATAGAGCGGAATCCCTACGGCGAGACCTGCTGCTGTTCCAAAAATCCCCGCATTTTCTCCGGGCGATAAGCTTTCACAAGCTGAAGTGAAAATGGCGATGCTTGCGACGGCTGCGGTGACCTTCAGGGTTTTGGCGTTCATACGATGCTTGGAGATAAGAAAGAATGGTATTTCAGGCAAGCAGGAATTGTTCCGTCAGGCTGACGCTTTTCCTTGGTTCGCAACCGCGTGCTGGGCGGCTTCGATGGCGCTCTGGTCTCCGAGGTAATAGCTTTTGATCGGTTTGAGTGAGGCATCGAGTTCATAAACGAGGGGTACACCCGTAGGGATATTGAGTGAGATGATGTCCTCATCGGAAATGCCATCGAGGTATTTTACGAGGGCACGGAGGCTGTTTCCGTGGGCGGCAATAACAACTTTTTTTCCGGCGGAGACTTGTGGGGCAATCGTTTCGTGCCAGTAGGGTAGGAATCGCGCAACGGTGTCCTTCAGGCATTCGGTGAGGGGGAGATCAGCCTCAGCGACATTGGCGTAGCGGGGGTCATGGCCCGGCCAGCGTTCATCGGATTGTTCGAGGGCGGGCGGGGGAATATCGTAGCTGCGCCGCCAAACAAGCACTTGGTCATCCCCGAATTTGGCGGCGGTTTCTGCTTTGTTAAGCCCTTGCAGGGCACCGTAGTGGCGTTCATTGAGCCGCCAAGATTTTTCGACTGGAACCCAGAGGAGGTCCATTTCATCAAGCGCCAGCCAGAGCGTGGAGAGGGCGCGGCGTAGAACCGAGCAATACGCGATATCGAAAGTGAACCCCTCGGCTTTGAGGAGGCGACCAGCCTCAGCGGCTTCCACGCGGCCTTTGTCGCTCAGGCCGACATCATACCAACCGGTGAACCGATTTTCTTTATTCCAAAGGCTTTCGCCGTGACGAAGGAGAACGAGCTTGTGCATATTCGTAAAAAGTTGTTTCGCTATCAACTATACAAACCCGCCCCCAGTCATGGCAAGGCGGGGTCTCGAAATGTTTACAGCCCTTACTCTCAATATTCAAAACGGCGAGCCTTGGACAGGGGATGAATCCAGCACGCCTCCCGTGGACATCGAAGGAACCTGCCGATTCCTGGCCTCCCATCCGGCGGATTTTATTTTTTTGCAGGAGGTGGAGCGTGGATATGACGGAGGGGAACAGGTCGAACCGCCACCGAATTACCAAGTCCTTAAGGCCGCACTTCCCGAATACGAGTCGGTGTTTGCGTATCCCAAGCGGAACCCTGATGAAATTCCATTCGGTTTGGGGCTCGCGATTTTTTCAAAGTGGCCGTTGCAGGGATTTTGGAAAGAAGACCTTCCGGCTCCCGAAATCACCTTTGAATATGCCTCTCGGACGCGGAAACCATCGTCTCGGTTATTAATAGGTGCCGAGGCGAGCCTGCCAGAGGGCAAGATTGCCCTCCTTAACACGCATTTGCAGGCTTTTTTCATGGTTGATTCCAGTAGCAATCTCCACCTCGCCCCCAGAAATCATGTTGAGCAGGCCCTGAGACGGACCAAGGGGCCTGCGGTGCTCGCTGGCGATTTTAATTGCGCGCCAGGAGAAACCCTCATCGAACAATTTGCAGAGGCCGGGTTTTTGCCAGTGCAGACCACGGAAATCACATGGCGCCGCCGTCCCTACACGCTTGATCACATTTTTTACAACAACGCTCTCCAGCTCCTCTCCAGCGAAGTGATTCCGACGAGTGTTTCCGACCATCATGCCGTAAAAGCCGCCTTCCAACGGGTGCCATGAAAATTGTTTCATGGAATGTGAATGGATTTCGCTCGATCCTGACAAAAGGATTTCAGGAGGTGCTTGCCAACTCCGGGGCGGATGTGTTTTGCCTGCAAGAAATCAAAGCCCGTCAGGATCAGGTCCTGTGCGAGTTTGGCCACTACACATGTCATTGGAATTCTGCGCTGCGCCCTGGTTATTCGGGCACCGCAACCCTCTCCCGCAGTGAGCCTCTTTCGGTCAGTGTTGGCATCGGCGAGGCCGAACATGATTCCGAAGGCCGGGTGCTCACCACCGAGTTTGCCGATTTTTACGTGGTGAATGTTTATGTTCCCAACGCAGGACGGGAGCTCACTCGCTTGGATTATCGGGTTAATGCGTGGGGACCGGCTTTTCGAAGATTTTTGAAAAATCTCGAAAAAGAGAAGCCGGTCGTAGTCTGCGGGGACTTGAATGTCGCCCACAATGAAATCGACCTGGCACGTCCAAAAGCCAACGTCGGAAATGCCGGGTTCACGAATGAAGAAAGGGCAGATTTCGGAAAATTTCTGGATGAGGGATTTGTGGATAGCTTCCGTCATTTCGAAAAAGGCCCCGACCACTACACATGGTGGAGCTACCAGAATAGTGCCCGTTCGCGGAATATTGGATGGCGGATCGATTACGCCTGCGTCTCCGAAGTCTTGGTGCCGCGACTGGAATCCTCATTCATTCAACCGGAAATCATGGGAAGCGATCACTGCCCGGTGGGCGTGACGTTGAGGTCTTAGAGGTGCTGCTGAAAGTCCGACTCCGGCAATCGTCATTATGACTTTATTGCGTTTCGACCAACAGTGTCAGCGGGGCCTGTGAACCAGCACAGATCCCCGGATTTTGGAGGACATGCCGAGGATGGTTTTGACCAACTTGATTTCGTTCGAGGGGTCGCCTGTGGAGTGACCCACAATCGTCTCATAGCCCAGCGGGCGGAGTTCGCGTTCAATGTTTTCCACAAGCACCCCGGAGAAATAGGGAATGCCGCTGGGAACCACCAAAGCAAAGGTCATGCTGCGCTTCGATCGCAAGGATCGGGCGTGAACGTTGGGCACATAGTTTTTGCGTTTGGCCGCCGTCTCAACTCTGCGGATCGTCTCATGAGATCAGCGGAGACCTCGAAGAAGGGTCGTCAACGGGTCACCTGAGTCGGATGGAGGGTTCCCTTGCGAAAAAATATCTCAACCGGTTGTTTCATCCGCCAGGAGAGGAAATTAGAGCCAACCACTCTCGCTTCGCGCTGCGATTCCATCTCGTACGAACAACTCACACAACTCCCAAAACCAAGGAAAACATTATGTTACACAGAGCGAAAACACTAAGAGGATACAAACTTGACAGCTTGGACGGGGAGATGGGCGGGGTCAATGACTTCTACTTCGATGACAAATACTGGACCGTTCGCTATCTGGTCGCCGATACAGGAAACTGGCTGACAGGCCGGCTGGTGCTAATCTCTCCCCTCGCGCTTGCTGCCGCGATTAAAGACGAGGAGCACATTGCGGTGGATCTGACGAAAAAGCAGATTGAAGAAAGCCCGTCCTATTCGACCGACAAACCCGTCTCGCGACAATTCGAGCTGGACTACCATGAATACTATGGCTGGGGCACCTACTGGGGAGGTCCTTTCGCCTGGGGAGAGTATCCCTATCCCGGCCCTCTGCCTGTGCCCATTGAAGCGGAAGGGTCATCAGAGGAAGAACAAAAGGAATGGGATCCCCACTTGCGCAGCGTGCAGCACATCAGCGGCTATCACATCCAAGCCACCGATGACGAGATAGGACATGTGGAGGATTTTGTCATCGACGACGTCACATGGGCAATCCGCTATCTGATTGTGGACACCCGGAACTGGTGGCTTGGAAGGAAAGTGGTTGTGTCGCCGCAATGGATCGAGCGTGTGAGTTGGGACGAATCAAAGGTCTTCATCAATCTGACGCGTGACGCCATCAAGCAGGCCCCGGAATACACCGACGATTTGGTCCTCAATCGGGAATACGAAACGAATTTGTATGCCCATCACGGACGGGAGGGTTACTGGGATTCGGAAAAGCTGACAAAAGGCTCAACCACGCCCCGCCCATGAACGAACTTTGTTGAAGGTCCCATCCGCTGAACTAACAGAAACATAACAACTACCCTCGTGTTCATCATGCATCCCCTTTGGGAGTCCGGTGGCCACTGCGGTGCGTGCTGCCGTGAATCCCCACCGCTCCCGATCATCAGCAACTGTCCGTGGTAACGTGACGATTGAAGTGCGCCATCAATTCAGGATCGTCGTAAAACTTATGTGCCGCCTTTTCTTCATCGGGCTTCTTAGCACTTTCGGGCTCAGCCAGCCTCTCCATGGAAAACCTGCCGCTGCAGACCCTCAGCAAGCGCAGCCCGTCGAGGTGAGCAACCCAGCGCCGGACGCGATGATCCGCGATCGTATCATGGGGATCTTTCCCAGATCGATGAATTTAAAGGGATCGAAGTCCAGGTTCAGTCTGGAGTGGTGACTCTCTCTGGCCAGGTTCCATCCGCGCAAAACCGGGAGGAGGATTTATCCGCTGATGACACGATCGACAGGCAGGTTGCCAAAGAGCAGCGGCAGTCCAAAGAAGAAAATCTGCTTGCGGAGAAACAAGAGGATTGATGAGCGACATCAAGCGCGCTGCTCGACCTGCACTTGAAAGTGATGCATCACCATTTCGTAGGTTTCGATCAGCTCTTCGGTTTCCTGCACGTGGGAAATCTCGCGAGCCGCGTCGCGGAAGACGTCCTAATTTTAACACAGCTTCCAACGGCCACCGGAGATGCTCTCCAGATGCTGGCAACGCGTCAGAGCTTCTGCGCCTCGCCTCGGATGTGTTTAACAAGCGCAAGCATCCGTTTCGCCCGCGGGAAGCGATCATATTCCGAAGCAAACTCATGACGAACACTCCCACATCTGTTGCGCGGCCCGGATCGCGTTTCGCAAACGCCCTGAAGAAACACCGCCAAGACGATGAGGCTATTCTCGCCGGAAATTGGGCGGACGCGTTGCTGGCGGACGCTCTCGACGCCCGGGCATCCGATGTGCATCTTGATCCTCGGGACGGTGAGGTGGCCGTGCGGTTTCGGATCGACGGCGTGCTGATTGACATCGAATTGCTGGACCGGGAAACAGGACCTCGTTTGATCCGATATTTCAAGACGAATTCCGGGCTCGATCCGGCCACGCGCATTGGTCCCGAGGATGCGCATTTTGAGTTTGGTGTGGAGGATCGCGCGGTGGACGTGCGGGTAGCCTGTGCGCCGTGCCTGACTGGGGAGAAACTTACACTGCGCCTGTTGCCCCGCACACGCATTGAAATGGGACTGGATGCGCTCGGCCTCGCCGACGCGGACCTTGAAAAAATCAAGGAATGGCTCGGGGACATCAGCGGTATGTTTCTGGTAACCGGGCCGACCGGCAGCGGAAAGACCTCCACGCTTCACGCCCTGCTGAACGAGATGGCGCTGACCAACCGCAGCGTGATCACCATTGAGGATCCTGTTGAGTATCGGGCCGAGGGCGTCAACCAGATCGAAGTGGACGAGACGCGCGAACTCACGTTTGCGACTGGGCTGCGCGCGGTATTGCGACTCGACCCGGATTACATCCTGCTTGGCGAGATCCGCGATGCCGAGTCGGCGGCCACGGGACTGGAGGCGGCCGGCACCGGGCACCCGATCCTCACGACTATGCACAGCCGCAGTGCAGCGGGCGCGATCTCGATGCTTCGCAACCTTGGGCTGGCCGATCACGAGATAGCGACATCGCTGGCATTCGTCATTGCACAGAGGCTGGTGCGCACGCTTTGTCCGGAGTGCAAACGCGAGGTGACGCCCTGCGAGGCCGACGCACGGTGGCTGCGCCGCATGGGAGTTGCGGATCGAGACCGCGTTTGGGAGGCTAAGGGCTGCGAACGGTGCCACGGTGCCGGTTACTTGGGGCGTGTCGGAGTTTTCGAGGTTTGGCCGTTCGATGAGAGGTCCTACGATCTCGTGCTCAAGGGCGGGGACGAGCAGGCGATTCGTGCACACCTGCGGGAGTCTGGGGTCAGATCCTTGTTGCAGGACGGTTTGGAAAAGGCCGCCCGAGGGCTCACGACCATCTCGGAGTTGAGGAATCTAGGCGCCCAGAGCCATCTCGAGCAGATCGAACCTGGCACCACTTCCCAGAAAAGCTCATGAATGGTGAGTCAGGAGGCGTGAACGCAATGTCAGGCGTGGGTGGCCTGCCAACTCGATGCGGCGCACTTCATCATGACGGCAATTTCCTTCTACTGAAACTCCATGCCCACGTTTCAGCACCTTGGCTTCTCGGACCGGATCAGTCTTCTTCGGGTTTGGTTCCGTGGATGTAAGCCTCGGTCGGGTCGAGGGAGCCAGAACGTTTGGGATCGCGATGATCCCAATATTCGGCGCGCTCGGGTGTGACAACAATGAGCGCGATGGTGGGGTCATCCGCCCCTTCAGGAAACCACGGCGTGAATGCCTCGTCCCAGACCTCCTTGATTTTTTCCCTGTCATCGACGATCTCAGCGTGGCCATCTACGGAGAGATAGGTCTCACCGTCGCTTTGCATGGAAAGATGCACGGCGGTGTTCCGCTCGATCTCGTGGACCTTGGCGGAGTCTTGAGAGGTGATCAGCCAGACGCGGCAACTTGGTTCGAGTTTCGAGATGGCCATCGGGCGTGCACGAAGCCCGCTCTCGCGGTCGCGGGTGATAAGCATCACGGCGCGGAATTGTTCCAGGAGTTCGTTCAGGGTGGGAGTTTTCCTAGTGCTCATATTCTTAGTTCGCCCCGCGGGTGGCTTCTGCGTGCATCCACTTCGGAAGGTCTTCGGCCAGTCCTCAGCGATTGACCAAATGGGGCTCCTGTCCCACCTCCGAGAAGCTATCAGCAAATACTGGAAGGACGTGGATACACGCAATGATTCAGTAAGATGCGAACCATAGGGTATGGGAAAAGACTCCTGGGGATATAACATCCCCACCATCAAGCACCCCTTAGAAGCAGCGTGAGCCCTGCCATTCACGATCATTCTCTCACCACTCAGCCTCAAATCATCCCACGTGAAAAAACAAGCAAGCATTTACCGGATGGTTACCCCGGATCACCTCTGCCCATGGGGCATCAAGGCTCGGGATCTCCTCAAACGAAATGGCTACGAGGTCGAGGATCATCATCTCAAGTCGATGGACGCAAACGATGCTTACAAGAAAGAGCACGGCTACGAGGAGACACCACAAATTTTTCTGGAAGACAAACATCTCGGTGGATATGACGCGCTCCGGGAGCATCTGGGGAAAAGCCCCGATCCCAAGGAGGGCAAAACATATCAACCTGTGATTGCCGTCTTCTCCGTGACTTTCCTCATGGCGTTGACGGCCTGTTGGGCCGAGCAGGATTCCCTATCGATCATCAGGGTTCTGGAACTTTTCGTCGCCTTCAGCATGTGTGTGTTGGGAATTCTCAAGCTCCGGGACATGCTCTCCTTTGCCACCGGATTCGTTCAATACGACCTCCTCGCCCAACGGTACGTACCTTATTCATATGTTTATCCCGTTGTCGAAGCGGGGGCCGGTATTCTCATGATCTCCAGCCTCGCCACCTGGGTGGCTGCTCCGGCGGCATTGTTTGTCAGCACGGTGGGCGCGGTGTCCGTTTTTAAGGCCGTTTACATCGAGAAGCGCGACGTCAATTGCGCGTGTGTTGGCGGCGGCAGCAGCGTCCCGCTCGGATTCATCTCGCTGACCGAGAATCTCATGATGATGGTGATGGCAATCTGGATGATGGGAAAAGCCCTCTGAGGAGGTCGCAGAGATTCGGACGAAGCCCACCAAGAATTACGGGATCGCCTTGATCCCATTCTAGCAAGGGAGCAGCTTGCTTCGCTGGATCTGCAGCGCTTCGCGGAAACTGGTGAATGGCACCTGCGAGTATCTTTGGTGAAATGCACCGAAAAGACGCAAAGGTATCTTGCCGATTGGCATCGTTCGGAACTTGGCACCCAGCAGGAGCATCCAGCAGATTTTATCGAAGATCTCTTTGCATGCGCCGTGTAGAAAATGGTTCTCCTTCAACTTGAGGCACCGTCCCCAGGCCAAGCTCACCGGAAATTTGCACAATTTCTCAAATTCCTTCATAGCAATCTCATCCGCATTTCAACTCAACAGGCGTGGTGCACGTGGCATCTCTTTTCAGGCTCTCAGCTTGGCTCGAAGTTCTTCCGGAAGATCAAGCGTGGGAGCTCAAATCTGATCGCAACCTGCGCGAAAAGGCGCTTTCTTCCATGAAGGCAGAAGAGCGATTCATCGAGAGATGGACACGAGGGGACCCGAGACAAGTGGCGCTGGCAGCAATTCTGCGCAAGCGAACGACAGTATCCAACCAATGGATTGCGGAACGACTGGGGATGGCCAGCGCGGCGAATGTCAGTCAACGCGTGCGCACAGCAGACCTTCGCCGATTCATAAAAGTAAAAGCCATCCCTCCCGTGATCAGTCGCATGTTGCGTGAGGTAATTTGATTTTTGCACACTGGTACCCCTATATTTGACCCCGCAATGCCGTGGAAAAATACATCCAGACAGATACCCCGCTTTTTGCGGTGAAGGAAGCCCAATGAAAGCTGATCAAGTCCTCAGTTTGACAGAGACGTTCGAGGGGCATGCCCAACAGGCCGGAGACGGCGTGGAATATTGGCTGGCCCGCGATCTCCAACAACTGCTCGGATATACGCAGTGGCGAAACTTCTTGAATTCGGTTTCCAAGGCCAAGACCGCCTGCGAAGTCTCTGGCCACCAAGTGCCGGAGAGCTACGCCACCACGCTCCAAGAGATCAAGACCCACCTCCGCAACGCCCGTGTCCGTGCCGTCCTGGCTGCCAACCCCATCGTTATCGAGGCCTACTGGCAAACCGGGAAAATCATTCTCGCCCGCCAAAAGGAAGCCGCTTGGGGAGCCAAAGTCATTGACCGTCTCGCCGCCGACCTCCGGGAAGCCTTCCCGGACATGGGTGGGCTCACTCGACGCAACCTATTCTCCATGAGGGCATTTGCCGAATCCTTCCCAGACGGTCCAATTGTGAAACAACTTGTTTCACATTAGTTATGGGACCCGTCTGACTTTCCCGAATGACCCGCCTGCCGCCCCCTGAAATTTGTCCGGTTTGCGGAGAGGACGTTCCGCCGCGTTCGCTGGCCTGTCCGGAGTGCGGTGCCGACCACAATTCCGGGTGGAAGGAAGATGCGGACACG
>JBGTLQ010000320.1:0-6141 GCA_041744075.1 Terrimicrobiaceae bacterium | reverse complement strand
TTGTTTCATGTTGATGATTCAGAACGAGTCTCCGCCCAATACGGAGCCGTTCTTGCGGATAGGCCCTCACGGGCAGCCCGCGGTAATAGAACGACAAGCACACCGCCTTTTTTCAAGCCCGCGCTCGCCACTTCAAACCGGAGCCCGCAACCATAAAGTCTAGGCAGAAGAAGATGACTCCACTCGGTCTCGCCAGTTTCTTTGCAATCATGTTGGCACTTGCTGCAATGCCAAGTGCCAGCGTAGCACTCGTCGTTGTGCGATCTTCAAGCCTCGGGTTGCGTAACGGAATCGCGACAACTGTTGGAATCGTTGTAGGTGATCTTATTTTTGTAGCCATCACGCTCCTGGGCATGAGTGCCCTAGCCATTACAATGGGGTCCGTGTTTTCACTGCTGAAGTATATTGGAGGAGCATATTTGATATGGCTTGGCATAAAGCTGTTCAGATCAAAAGAATCAGCAGGTATGCATGCTCCTGACAATCACGGTTCGACATTGGCGTCCAGTTTTGCCTCCGGCTTGTTGCTCACTCTTGGCGATCTCAAGGCGATACTATTTTATGCTAGCCTTTTTCCGACTTTAATGGATGTCGCAGCCTTATCCATATCAGATATTGCACTCGTTGTGGCCGTAACAATCACTACCGTGGGTGGAGTCAAGCTTGTATACGCAGGTTCAGCACAATCCATAGTCACCCGCTTACAAACTCGCCGCTTGTCACGCCACACGAAACAGATCGCTGGAAGTTTAATGATTGGAACTGGTAGCTTCATCATAATAAAATCCTAACGGTAAAGGGTGTAGCGGAGGCGAGGAACGAGCCCTCCGACTGCACCCATGGTTGAACAAGCCCGGTTGGTAAAAGTCGGGCGGCTATGCGGTTTATGTTTTGATCGTGGCACTCGTGAGCGAGGCCAAGACGTGTTGAGCTATTAGTTTAGCTGCATCCGAGAGCGGTTCCGGAAAACTGGTTTTTCTTTTTTGTTGTCACGGCCTCTATCAGATTTACTTCGGAGATCATCCGCGCCCGCATTTCCATGCTCTCTACGGAGACTTTATCGCAGTCATAGACATTCATAATCTTTCGGTTTTACAAGGGCATCTTCCACCGCGTGCGTTGGGATTGGTGATAGAGTGGGCGTCAATCCATCAGAGTGAACTTTTGGAGGGATTCACGCTGGCACAGAACATGCAGAAGCCACCCAAGATAGCCCCTCTTCCGTAGAAAAATGCCCAATCGGGTCCCCGCGACTGACTCGAAGAGCCAGCCACGGGTTCCCACACCACCCGTGCGTACGGGTCCGTACTCGGCGGTTCCGACTAGACGCGGGACAAGCCCACGTCAGAAACGGGCCGAAACCCGCTTCTGAGTCTCCACATGCTTCCCTGCCCAACCACCCCATTCACATCGTGCCCATGCTGGGCACACACAAGCGGATGCACCTAATGCCTGCCCGTGTCACGCCTCCTGTTGCTTCGCTCCTTTGGCATGAGTCGTGCCACGGGCAGGCATAGGTGATCCTGGACGCAAAAAATAATTGTTTGCACAACGTGTGCCGTTACGGCATCCTTTCCTTGTGCAATATGACTGGGATCCCCAAAAGAACGATTCCCTCAAGGCGACACGCAACGTGTGTTTCGAGGCCGTTATTGTCCACCTTGGAAGGGGGGACGTTTGGAGGGTGGCTGAGCATCCTAATCAAGAGAAGTATCCGGGACAGAGGCTCTTCTTCGTTCCAATCGATGATTACATCTATATCGTTCCATTTGAAGAGCGCGGAGAGGTTATCTGGCTTGTGACGATCATCCCGAGTCGCAAGGCAACGAAAATGTATTTGGAGGAAAAAAATGAAACTGAATAAAGAAGAACAAGAAATTGAAGCGCTCTTCGAGCGGGATAAAATATCGTTAGCCAAGCCGGATAAAAAGCTACTTCGGAATTTGCGCTCTGCGGCAGAAAACACCTTCAAGAAAGATCGACGAATCAATATTCGATTGACTGAGCGAGATATGGTCGGCATCCAGCGAGTCGCTGCTGCGAAGGGCATGCCGTATCAGTCTTTTATTTCTGGGCTCATCCACCAGTATATCGAGGGCGATCTCATTCAAAAATCATAAAACACTAATCGGGTCCCCGCGACTGACTCGAAGAGCCAGTCACGGCCCTCATCCGAGACGCAACTTGAAAAAACAGTGGTGAAATGGGTGGTAGGGATTGAGGTCCTCCATGGCCTTGTCGAAGGAGGTCTGCCGCTTGAGATAAAAGTCGGCGGTCAAGGGACTGACGCGCCTCTATCCATCTTTTTCGACGCCAGCAGCAGCGTCTTTTCCACGAACAAACTTGCGGAAACCTCCTTTTCCATTGAGGAATAAAGGAACATTCATGAAGTTCGCTTTTTTCAGTCTCTGGGTCATTTGTCTCATACCAAGCGTTGCGCTGGCCCAAGTCTCCGTGCCCACTGCCAAGCCGGCCAAAGTGGAAACGCCAACCCCTGACTCAGAAGAGCGGCGGGAAATGACCCGCGTGCAGATCCTCCTCGACCTCGCCAACTTTCGTCCTGGCAAGATTGATGGTTTGGGTGGGGAGTTCACACAGAAGGCTGCCGACCGCTGCCTCCAAGCCAATGGCCTCGATCCGTGGTCGAAGTTGGACACCACACAAATTCCTGAGCCCTACACCACCCACACCATCACTGAGGAGGAACTGACATGGATCGGGAAAACAGCATCGACACCCCCCGAGCAAGCCAAACTCAAACGCATGCCCTATGCCGATGCCTGGGAGTTGGTCGCAGAAATGTATCACTGTGACCTCAAATTTCTGAAAGAACTCAATCCCGATCTTGCTTCAACTAGGTTGGAAACGGGGTCCACACTTCGCGTGCCGGCTGTCACACCGTTCCGCATGGCGGATGTCACAGCCTTGGAAAAAAAGCGCGCTGACGAAGCCAAATCCCGAAAAGCCGCAGCTGCAACTTCTGCCACACCTCTCGACACTGCAAGCGGGGAAGCTGAGGTCGTGGCAACCTCTGACCCCACCCAGCAGCCGACACCCGAGCCAACACCTGCTCCACTCAACAACCGTCTCGTCCTTTTGCGGGAGCCGCGCATCATTGAGGTCTATAATGCCGAGGACCGCATGATTGCCTGTTTTCCATGCACACCGGGCTCCAGCACCATCCCCGTTCCTGAAGGATCGTGGAAAGTCACCAGCAATGTTCTTATGCCTTATTTTCGGTGGGACAAATCCGTGCTTGAGAGCGGAGTTCCCAGTAAAACGTCCTACAATATCCCCCCTGGACCCAACAACTATGTTGGGATCGTTTGGATGGGGATTAATCGCCGCAGCGTGGGAATGCATGGCACAAACTCTCCCGACCAAATTGGACGCAACGAATCCAGTGGCTGCATTCGCCTCGCCAACTGGGACGCGTTTCTTCTCTCGCAGCTCGTCGAAAAAGGAACGCCCGTCGAGGTTCGTTAAAGCAGCACGATTCTGCTGGTTGTGTGACGAAATTATCACAATTCGTCCCTTGCCCACGTTTGGAGCATCTGGACTTATCTCCATCTCCTGGAGCTCGTACGGTCCAAATTGAACACCCAAATTCCTATGAGCATGAGCAGCCCTCAATTCCCTAACAGTGATTCCGCACTTGAAGACACTTCTGGCCGTAGCAAAAACCGCCCGGATCGCGTCAGAGGAAAAGTAGGTTATCTTCACGACTACTCTGAAGACCCCCCGCCCGGTCCCTCCAGCCATCGTTATTATCCCAAGAAGAATACGCGATATTTTTCTGGGTTCTTGCTCTTGATTTTCTTCGTTTTCGTTTTGTCGGGAGTGTTTTACGCCGGAATGATCGTTGGTCGGGACGTTGCGACGCCAACTGCAAAAATCACCGCGCCTTCAGAACCCCAAACCGCCAAACCCCTCGCTCCCGAGGCCCTGACCCAGCTCAATGTCGCCATGACGGTGTTAAGAAACGGTGACCCATCCAAGGCTATGAAAGCACTTCAAAATCTCATCGCACTTTACCCGAATACTCCCGCTCTCTTGTATGCAACAGCCATCGCAGCCCTTACGGTGGAAAATCTCGAACTCGCCGAAACCATGGCTGAGTCATGTGTCGCCACAGGGTATCGTAAATCCGATGCCCTCGCCCTCCTTGCCAACATCGAACTTGCCAAGGCCAGCCTCAGCGAGCTTCCCTCCTTTGCCGACCCCACGCTCCGTGCAAAGGATTATCTCACACAAGCCATCGAAGCCGATCCTCTCAACCCCGGTCCCCACATCGAAATGGCAGCAATCGCACGCCGGCTGGGTGACACCGATGGAGCGCTTGCCCACTTGGAGCGTGGAAAAAATTTGGTCTTCCCCGTGGATACCATCGTGGTGACACAAACCACCTTGGCCATCCTCAAGGATGAGTCAGCGACAACAAACCCTGACGATCCCGTGCCGCCATTTGTGCTGGCCGTGCGCAATGCCCGTGAAGGAGACACCCACGCCGCAGCCCTGCTTTTTTCTGACTGCCGCCGTCACCTCCCTGAAGAAACCTACGCGTTTCTCATCAGCGATCCCGCCGTCCGAAAATTCATCGACCAACCCGAACTGAAGGACGTCCTCGCCGGGCGCTGACTGAGAACCTCAAAACGACGTGATGAGCTTCTGAATCTCGTCCGGTGCGTCATGCTGTCGTTCGGCGCACCAAATAGTGCGCCAGCAGCAATCCCCAAAACTCCTGGCGCACAAGCTCATCGACCTTGCTGCGCAAAGTGATCTCCTTGCCACGAAGAACTTCCTTAGCCTCCTTGATTGTGAGTTCAACCTCCCAGCGCTCTGGATAAAGAGAGGCTAACTCCTGTGCTGGTGCTTCCCGACAATCCAACAACGTTGTGAGCAGGCGATATCGCCCATCACCCTCGCTGCCTACAAGCCGATACTCAATCACCCTGACCAGCACGCCTTGAGGTTCGGCTTTTTTCTTATCTTCTGGCAACCATCGCGCGATCCAGGATCCATCTTAAAATTAACCATCCCCCCGACGGTGAGTTACGGCCGGATCACCTGGAATCGGCCGTTGACGCGGTTGATGTTTACGATGCCGTAGTTGGCGGGGAGTTTGTTTCCCTCGGAGATGTATCCCTGCATCGAACAGATCGATAACACATTCACGGTGGGAGTCCCGCCAACGGTTGCTGGAACATCCAGGGAACCGTCCGGCTTGAAATAAAAGGCCACACCCGTTGAGCCATCAGACAGGTTTAGCTGATGTTTGGGATCGGCGGAAAGCGTCTGGATCAGCGGTGAGTAGGTGTTGTCGTTGACCACGATGCAACTTTGGGGAAGTTTGATAATTGGCCCTTCTCTCCGCATTTTCCCGGAGTCCAGCAATGGGGTGTAATTGTTCGAATAATACGGGGCGTCGGAACGATATACGGCCATGGAGGTGAAGTGGGCGTTTCGAAAATCTCCATCCGAGGGTTTGGGTCCAAACAATTGGACTTGGGTGTATTCGTTGCCGGAGACCGCAATTTGACGCGCCATATTCAGCGTGTTCGCCACCGATTGAATGCTGTTTGTGATGTCGGTTGTGCGTCCGAGCGATTGAAAGGAACTGGCCGCTAGCCCCATTAAGACAAGAACGATGGCCATCACGACTAATAGCTCGATCAGCGTGAATGCTTGTTTGCGTTTTAGGGAAATCATGGGGCGAATTGCTGATGATTCAGCTTGCGGAACCGGTAAAATGGCACACCGGATCCGTCACTTCCGGCAAGAGCTGGAAATTGCGTGTCCGGCTGGCCACCTGTGCCATAGGTTCGGGTGGCTGTCTCCCCCGAAAACCCATCCAAGTAGCGCTCAACCGTCTGGGATCCGCGATATTGACCCGCCACGTTCCACTTGCCGCCACGCCCTTTGAGGGTCTGGGCAAAAAAGTGGATTTTGTAAGTGTTTGAGCGGGTGGTGACTCGGGGATAAATGGCATTGTAGGGAGCCTCCCGGCTGTCATCCCCACTGAGCTTAAAGCCGTTCCAGTGGTTCTCAATATTTCCTGCGGATTGGCCGTCGAACAGCATCGGAATTTCGGTAATTTCCGACGCACTCACAAAAGGATCATTGCTCAGCCGAAGTCGGTTT
>JBGTLQ010000319.1:0-8350 GCA_041744075.1 Terrimicrobiaceae bacterium | reverse complement strand
TCAAACCTCACACAGGCACAAAAACCAGCGTGCTGTTTGTTCAGAAATGGAATGACGATCCCATGGCCGGTCCTCTGTGCAAGAAAGTTGATGATTACCCCATCTTCTTCGCAACGCAACGGCTACCAAGCAAAGACAATAGTGGGGACAAAATTTACGTCCAAAAAGACATGGTGCGCTATCACAATTGGCAAAAACCACCAGGTCATCCAGATCGTTTGGAGGAGTTTACTCGTGAAGATTTTGTCCGAAAATTCGGGCTGCCAGAGTCGGCTTCAAAGTACGAAGTTTTTTTCCCCGATGGTACGGAGGGGGTGTTTGAAGGTAATCAAGACGTGCATGAAGGCCTAAAGCCGCTACAACTGCGCGGAAAAGCTGGGTTTCAGGTCAACTGGCTCAAACACGCGGAGGAATTTAAGGAACGACTCCGCGACACGCATGGACATTGGGTCGTGCAGCACGACTTTTTTAATCATGACGGCCTGACCAAGGACGGGATCGCCGAGGCTTTCGAGGAGTTCGCTGCAAAGGAAAAGTTAAGTTTTTTCTAACCCGCCCCTTCAACGCCAAGCGCTACGCAAGGTTGTTGGAGGGGCTGGAAGTCAGCGAGGCGAGGCTTCATCAGTTGGAAGCGACAGCTCGCATCGACTCCGAGTTTTACGAGCGTGAACTTATCGCCTTGGATTCGAAACTGCAAAAAGCAAACACACCGACCTTATCGGGATTATGCCGCTTCGTCGCCGGTCCATTCGGTTCTGAGTTTCTTGTCGAAAACTACATCAAAGATGGTCAGTTTCGTTATATACGCGGAAAAGACGTCAAGCCATTTTTCATTGAAGAAGATGACAATGTTTATATTCCACAGTCTGACTTCGAGAGGCTATCGGAGTATTCGCTTCAAGAAGGTGACATCTTGTTGTCTGTTGTTGGCACGCTTGGCAATGCCTCGATTGTTACGCAGGATAACATTCCTGCGATATTCAGTTGCAAGAGCACGGTGCTTCGATGCCATACAGAGAACCCATGGTTTCTCATCACCTATCTCAACTCATCCATAGGTCAGAAACTCATGCTGCGAAGAGCGCGTGGCGCTGTTCAAACGGGGCTTAATCTTCCCGACATTCGAGCCTTGTTTGTCCCCTCGCTCGGGGAGCGACTCAAGACAGCCATCGGGGACTGTGCCAAGCTGAGTAACTCAAAGGTAAAGGAGGCCAGGAAGCATCAAGCCCAATCAGAAGAAACCTTACTGCGGGTTCTGGGTTTGGAGGGCTGGGAGCCGCCGGAGCCACTGACGTATACCCGCAGCGCCTCCGAAGTATTGCCTGAGAGGCGCTTGGATTCTGAATATTACCGCCCACGATTTGATGCCGTTAGGTCCAAACTGGCGCACAAATACAAGACCATGAGTCTCGCAGAGATGGGCGAGGTAATGAAAGGGTGGAGTGTCCCATACAGCGAGAGCGGCGTCATCCCAATCATTCGTTCTGGCGACCTAAAAGACATTTCTCAAGTCGAGCGTTTTCTCCGCGCTGAGGAGACTGAAGATGTCTTCGAGCTTTGCCGAGGGGATGTTCTTATTTCATCAATCGGCTTTGGCTCAATTGGCAAAATTCAGATGTTCGACAAAGAAGGCAAATTTGGAACAGTCAGCGAAGTCACCGTGGTGAGGCAGAACAAAGTGCGCCCTTATTATCTCACCTTGTTCCTGAGGTCACGGGCAGGTCAGATGCAGATCGAGCAGTATATCACTGGTGCGACTGGTCAACTTCATCTTTACCCGCGCGATGTGGCAAAGATCCAAGTGCCCATTGTTGAAGATGCCATTCAAGAAGAACTCGAGGCTGCTGCTGCAAATACCATCGCTGCCCGTGATGAGGCTCAAAAAATGCTAGCCCTCGCCAAATCCGCCGTAGAAATCGCCATCGAACAAGGCGAAGCGGCAGCAACAAATTTTCTCAAGGGCAATGTCCGATAAGGAATTTATCGTTTTCTGCGACGAATCGACAGTTGACGGCCGAAGATTCTCGAATTTCTACGGCGGGCTCCTTGTTGGTTCGTCCCAATACGAGCGAATCACCAGGCGATTCGATGAGTTGAAGGCGCGGCTCAATCTTCATGGGGAAGTGAAATGGGCCAAGGTGACCGGGCCATATTTGGAGAAATATGAAACGCTGGTGAAGTGCCTTTTCGAGGAGCTTCGCGCCGGGCACCTGAAAATTCGAATTATGTTTCGCCAGAACTCGCATGTGGCCACTGGCTTGACCGAGGATCAGATTGAGGGGGCTTATTTTCGCCTTTATTATCAGTTCATTAAACATGCCTTTGGCTTCCAGTTCAGAAAGCCGCAAAAGGAAAAGGTTTCGCTGAGGCTGTATTTCGATGCCTTCCCAGAAACGCGGGAGGCGGTGCAGCAATTTAAGGGCTATATCCACGCGCTGGGGAGGTCGCTGGAATTTACAGAAGGCGGAGTTTTCTTAATGGAGGAAAATATTACGGAAGTGCGTTCCCACGATCACTCGCTCCTTCAAATGCTCGACATTGTTCTGGGTGCCATGAGCTTTCGACTGAACAATCTCCATAAAGAAAAGCCCCCCAATTCGTATCGCCGTGGCAAACGAACCGTGGCTAAAGAAAAACTCTACAAGCTGATCCTTTCAGAGATTCACACCCTCCATCCCCGTTTGAACATAGGGATTTCCACGGGCACGCCGGGAGGGATTCAGCAGAGATGGACTCATCCCTATAGCCATTGGATGTTTAAGCCCAAGAAATGCCGCTATGAAGCGCCGGAAAAATAAAAGACCCCGCCCAGCCTACATATATCCCCGGCGCGGGGCGTCGGGATTCGGCTGGCGCAGGGCCTAGCCTTAATTTGGCCCGCGGCGTGATCATTTGTCAACCGGATATCAAGCACATTGAGGACATTGAGGGTATCAGGGTGCCGGAGTAGGGGAGTCGCAGCTTTTGAGGCAAACGCCTCATTTGCATCAAACCCAGCCCTATTGGAGGAGGGAGCAATTGACTCTTGGTGCCGACCCAACCCCATGTATCCGGCTTGCTTGCCGGGCGGAAGAGGGTATCATGTTCGGATTCATGAAACAATTTTTCCGGCTTGCGGTGTTTCTCACCTTGATTTCCCCGACCTTTGCCCAAGAAGAGCCACTTCCGATTGCTGACCCTGATCCTGTGATGACGCTTTGGCAGGTTGTGACCTCGGGAGGTGTCATTATGATTCCCCTGGCTGTGCTCTCCGTGATCGCGGTGGCGCTGATTATTATCTATCTGTTTACCCTCAGCCGACGGAGCGTTGTCACCGCTCGCTACATGCAAACCGCCGACGCGCTGTTGCGGAAAAAAGATTATCTCGGACTGCTCGCCGTCTCGAATCGCCACAATGAGGCTGTGGCCCGCGTGCTTCAGCGAACACTCGATTTTTTAACCAAAAACCCCAAGGCCACCTTGGCAGAGGCTCGTGAGATTGCCCAGACCGAAGGTGTGCGCCAGGCGAGTGCGATGAACCGTCAAATCAGCTACCTGGCAGACATTGGATCGATTGCGCCGATGCTGGGTTTGTTGGGCACGGTGTTGGGCATGATCAAGTCATTCAGTGTGGTGGCGAATGATATGGCGGCCACCCGACCGATGATGTTGGCCGATGGCGTGGCCCAGGCCCTGGTGACCACCGCCGCCGGCTTGGTGGTTGGAATCCCGGCCATGGCGGCTTATGCGTTCTTCCGGGGGCGCGTCCAGAGCCTTGTCTCTGAACTGGAAACCGCAACCACCCAGCTTATGGCGCAGGTTGGTGCCAACTTTTCAAACAGTCGAGACCTGTGAACTTCCGCGCCCACCTTCAGTCCGAACCTGGCGGCATCGCCATTGCCCCCATGGTCGATGTCGTGTTTTTGCTGCTCATTTTCTTTTTGGTGACATGGAACTTCGCGCGTTATGAGACAGAGTTGGATGTCAAAGTCCCAACCGCCCGCGAAGGCAAGGAATCCCGCCGGTCGGTGGGTGAGGTGATCCTGAATGTCAAACGCGATGGCTCGATTGTCATGAACCGGCGATCTTTCAGCACGGAAGACTTGCGGGAAGCCCTCACCAAAATTGCTGAACTTTATCCTGATCAAGCGGTGGTTTTGCGCGGAGACCAAGAAGTGAACTACAAACACGTGGTGGATGTTTTGGATGTTTGCCGCGCAGCCAACATTTGGAATGTGGCTTTTGCCACTAGCAAACCCGAATAAGATGAGATTTTTTGTGGCCACATTGGCGATCGCTGCCACCACAGGTATAGCCACTGCCCAGGATTCCAGAGCCCCAGAGCCGGAAATTCGGCGGGCGATCCCCGTTCCCTCGGCACCCCCCCGACTCACAGCGCCGCAGGACTACGAAAACCCGGCCTGGATGGAGCGCGTTGTCCCCCGTCAACCCGAAGGAACCATCGAAGTGCGTCCAGCCATTCCTGTGACACCCGAACCGCAGCAACCCGCTCCGGCCATTACTGCGACACCCGAACCACAGCAACCTCCTCCCCCCTCCCCTGCCCAACCGCCCCACCAACCCATCCCACGAGCCGAGCCAGTGGAGGATCCCAATGCCATCCGCTTGACTCCCCAAGGAGGTGGAAGAGACGAAGCGGCTGAGCAACTCGAGAAGGCGAACAGCATCTACACACGTAAGATGTATGACTTCGCGGCCATGGAATACGAAAAATTTCTCAAAAGCTTTCCGGGAGCCGCAGGCCGAGAAGCCGCATTTTTTCGTTTGGGAGAGAGTTATCGGTCACTGGGCGAAGAAAAAAATGCCCGAGATGCCTTCGTTCGCCTGACTTCCGAATTCCGTGAGGGGGAATTTTTCGGGGCAGGTGCCTATCGTTTGGGCGAATTCCTTTTTGCAGACTCCTTGTATAACCCCGCCCTAAAACAATTCCAAGCCGCCATGCAACATGCAGGCAGCGAGGAAGTGAGGCTTTCGGCAAAATATCAAGCCGCCCGGTGCATGGATCGGCTGGGACAAACCTCGGAGGCCGCAGCCCTCTTCCGCGAGGTGGCCAACGTGGAGAGTAACAACCCCTATCGCGACTACGCCAAGCTGGCTCTTGCAGGCGCACTGGCAGCCTCAGGAAACAAAAAAGAGGCCCTTGCCGGGTATGAGGAAATTGCGGGAAGTCAGACACCGCAAGCTCTCCGCGCAGAAGCCGCCGTCAAAGCCGGAGCCTTGGCCTCCGAACTGGGTGACAAAAAAAAGGCGTCAGACTATTTTGATGATGTGCTTGCGATGAAGGATGGCGGGCAATGGCGGGCGGTCGCCATGTTGGGAGCCCTTCGTTTATATGCCTCATCAGGAAACCACAAAAAATTGACGTCTATCACCGATGAAGAACTCGAACTCTTGGTGGGGGAATATCGGGCCGAAGCGCTGGCCATGATTGCCGCTTCTCACCGCGAGACAGGAAGCACGCTCAAGGCCTTGGAATACTACAATCGGTTGGACAAAGAATTTCCCAAAAGCGCAGCCAACCGGCGGGCAAGATTCAGTCGCATTGTGGCCATGCACGAACTGGGTGACCAAAAAACGCGGGCAGAGCTCCAAGCATTTCTGGCAGACACAGATGATTCCACGGAACGGGATCGGGGCAACCTTCTGTTGGCCGAACTCCTTTTCCAAGAAGGAAATTTTGTTGAAGCCGCCAAATCTTATGAGGTCGTGTTAAATTCCGGGCTATCCAAAGAATTTCGCAAGCAAGCTCATTACAAACAAGCCTGGTGCCTCGCCAACACCGGCGACCACGCAGGGGCCATTCGCGCTTTTACAGAGTTCATTGACCAATATCCTGATTCCGAGTTTATCGCCCCGGCCTTGGCACAGCGCGGCCTTGCCCGTCAGCAACTCAAAGAATTTCAGCCAGCCATCGCGGATTTCCAAAAAGTGATCGACGATTACCCAAAAGCCGCCGAACGGGAACTATCCATCCAACAGCGCGCCCTCATTCTGGGCCAACTCGAGGACTATCCCGCCATGAAAATAGCATTTGCCCAACTGCTGTCGGAATACCCCCAAAGCAAAGGTGCCGCTCAAGCGGAGTATTGGATTGGCTGGGCGGACTTCGAGCAGAAGAATTATGCGGAGGCTCTCACCCACTTGAAACGCGCACGGGAATTGGACCCAGCCTCCTTCGGAGATCGTGCCGGACTGAGGATTGCCCTGTGTTATTACTACACCGAAGATCGCGCCGCTCTCCAAGCGGAAGTCTCAAAACTCGGACCGGAACTTGTGCCCGTCGATGTTCATCGGTGGCTCGGACTTCGAAGCGCGCAAGAAAGTGATTTTGCCTCCGCAGAAAAATCCTTGGAGTTTGTGGCTAAGAGCGGCTCCGCTGACCCCGAGTCTCTGATCGTTCTCGCCGAATCCCAAAATGCTCTTGGCAAAAACAAGGAGGCCATCGATTCGGTCAAAATTTTCCTCGAGAAAACCCAGGAACCCTCTGCACGTGCCCGCGGCTTGCTTGCCATCGCGGAAGCCAATCGTGGACTCAAGGAATATGAGGCCGCCTTGGAGTCCGTGAATGAGGCCCTTCTCCTTCAGCCGGAAGGTCGATTGAATGCCGCCGGACGCATGACCGTCGGCGAAATCGAGTTCTCGCGGGGTGACTTTGATGCCGCAGCCCGTGCATTTATGACGGTGGCCCTTTTGTATGAGGATCCCGTCATCACCCCCCGCGCCCTTCAACGGGGTGCCGACAGCTACCGCCGGGCAAACAATGACACCGAAGCGGACAAGGCTACCGATGAACTTCAACGCCGGTTTCCAGATTTTCCAAAAAAAGACGCCACTCTCTCCCAACGCCAATGAATACTTTCCGAGCTTTTGGTTTCCTTGTCCTTTCCACCATGCTCACCTTTCCAACGGTGGCCGCCGATCTTCCTCTCAAGGAACTCCCCCTCACCACCGCAAAGGCTTCCATGCAAATTCCAGAAGGTTGGCACGTCAAAGAGGACAATGAAGAAGGCGTGATCGTGTATCAGATTTCACGGGAAGAAATCTCCGACGCCGCAGGCACGTATTCCGTGGGACTAACCCTGAGTGTGACCCCTGACGTTCCTGGTCGCGCCCAAATGTCCCCCAGCAAATATGCTGCAGAACTCTTGGCCTTCTCCGTCGAAGACGGAGGCACCGTCACAGAAACCAAAGCCGCCCCCTTCCACACACTAAGAACCGAATACGCCGTCGAGGGTGAGGCAGGTCACCTCCGCATTGTGGATGTGGCCACCGCCAATGACACCACCGGCACCCTCTATTTCTTCGCATGGCAGGCCCCAGACATTGAAGCCGAAGCCCTCACCAACCTCCGGGAAAAAATTATCGCCTCGCTGAAGTTTGATCCGTCATTGTGAGGATCAAGGAACAACTGTTACTCTTCTCCCGCAAATTGCAAGAGCCGCACGTCAAGCAACGCTCTGATCTCAGATGAAGTGATGCGAGTCTGAGCCAATCTCGCTTTTAGAATCTTAAAATCCAGCAACTTTAGCTCCATCATGGCCTGAAGGAATCTCCAATCTTTTTCCCGCCCTGCGACCAGTTTACTAATGGCAAGATCTTGGGGATCCAAGCACCATCCTGTATTGCCGCGGGTGTTCGTATTTTTTACGGGCACAAGCCGTTCCTTCCATCCTTCCGGCAACACAGCGGTCTCTATTCCAACACCATGGGCGTAATAACCGAAAGTTTCGTGAAAAATGGAGCGTTCTCCAATGGCACCATCGATGAGAATAGCAAGGGAAGGATCGGGCAGCGGGAAGACATCCGCCTCCATTGATGCCGTCAGAGCAGGGTGACTCACATCAGGGTGGCTACCCAGGAGTGATTGGCTTCCAATGATCACCACTTGATCGGTATCTGCATTGGCAGCAGCAGCCCTGATGACATGTTCAAGTTGGTCTCTTGTCATAATCCATCAAGATCCGAGTGCGTTCTGATCTTGGCAAAATTCCACAGAAAGGGCTTGACTGGCGCAGACGATGGCTTTGTTCGTCCTCTCCACGGAGAACATCCTGAATCTTGTCCAAGGACAACCCAAGGATTTCCTCCCATTCTTCAAAAACCGGACGAACAGCAGGGTCGGCGGTATTCAGCCATCGCTTCAGCGTGCTTCGAGCCTTGTCCACAAATTCTGGATGCTCACCCAAAAGGCGAGCAATCTCACGATCCATTTCCAAGGACCGCCGGTCAATTGCCTCATGACATTGCATGTTGCAACCATGACATAGTACCGATCAGCAGCAAACCTGGAAATCAAGGGGACGGAGTGGTTTCCGGGGAAAGGTACTTTGCAAACGCTTCACGCTGACGG
>JBGTLQ010000318.1:0-10359 GCA_041744075.1 Terrimicrobiaceae bacterium | reverse complement strand
CCCATCCAAACCGCTCCCGCACGATGCCATTCATTATCTTACCGAGGATGAATTGGGTGTTGATTATGGCTTCTGGGGTTGCGTTGCCGCCGGTGCAATCTACAAGGGAATGGCTATAGTGACGGGTAAAGTTCGGCATGACAGCGAAAAGAAATCCAAGGAAGTCATCAAAGCAAACGGCCACAAGATTTCAGAAGCAGAGGTTCTTGCCGGGATCATTCTGATTATCTTACGCGAAGACATTAAAAATGATTGGCCGAAGATTCAGCAGGTGCAGAAATCAGCTTGGCAAGCCGCTTCACCTAGTCGGCCGCTCATGACCCACAAAGAGATCAGAAGAATCTGTGACCGCATCGAACGGCTTTCTACGGACTGGTTGGCACTGGCAGACGGACAAACCATGACACTAAAATGGGAAAAAAGAAACCGAACCATGCCGTCCAGCCAACGCGCTAAAGCGCGTGGCTGACGGGGAACGTTCTCCCAAAAATCCACATCTGTGACCGATACAGTTTATATTGAGACCACGATCCCCAGCCTTTACGTTGCCAAGACTTCGGGTAGGCTCGTAGAAGCAGCGCGCCAACGACTAACAAGAATTTGGTGGGATGCACACAGGGCCGATTACAATCTGGTCTGTTCCCAAACCGTTCTGGATGAATGCGAGCGTGGAGATTCTGAGATGGCAGAAAAGCGTATCGCTCTTCTGGAATCTGTCCCCCTACTTGAGCTATCAAGAGAAGTTCTTACCATCGCACAAGAACTCGTTGATCGCGGCATTATACCCGAGAAGGCAGCGGATGATGCCATTCATATCTCAGTTGCAGCCGTTCACAGAATCGACTATCTAATTACATGGAATTGCAAACACATCGCGAACCCCCACAACCAGAGGCGGATTTCTGATGCCCTGTCTGCCTACGGGTATCGATCACCTGTGATTTGCACGCCGGAGGAATTAATTGGCGATGAAAACTGAGATCGAAGAATCAATTATTGAACACATCCGCTCCCTGAAAGAAGAAAATGCTGCTGAATACGGATTTTCGTTGGAGGCAATTATCAATGCTGCCCGTGAACGTCAGGAGGTATCGGGCCGCCGGGTTATACGAGTAAACAAGGGAGAAGGCGCATGCACCCAACCCTCAGTCGCTAAAGCTCCCTCGGGCGAGTGATGCGCGACGTTGGGCCAAAAAATCAGCTTGACAAGACGGACGCAATAACGCACGCTTCTTTGATGCAGACGATCACCGCAACTGAGGCACGCTCAAAGATATACCAGCTTCTCGATGATGCAGCTGACTCCCACGAGCCGATTCAGATTACTGGCAAACGCAGCAATGCTGTCCTTGTGTCAGAAGACGACTGGAGGTCCATCCAAGAAAGCCTCTATCTTTTGGCGGTTCCTGGTATGAGAGACTCGATTCGCGATGGATTAGCCACCCCCATTGAAGATTGCGATAAGAACCTCGCTTGGTGAAATTCGAATTATATTACACCAAGCAAGCACAGAAAGACGCCAAGAAGCTTTCCAGTTCAGGACTGAAGCCAAAGGCGCAAAGGCTTCTGGATATCATATCAGAGAATACATTCCAGAATCCACCGCCATACGAAAAGCTGATTGGTGATCTCTCCGGAGCCTACTCCAGACGAATAAACATCCATAACCGACTGGTGTATCAAGTTTTCGAGGAGAGCCGTGTCATCAAGGTTCTGCGTCTCTGGACTCACTACGAATAAGAGCCCAGCCGCTACAGAGAACCTACACAGCTGTCACGGATCGTGCTGCGCACGCTCCGCGCCAGCTGCTCCGGTCTCTGACCTGAAACGGTTGATATGCCTCAGATCAAAAAGGGAACCGTGAGAGTCGGTTACTCTGATTATACTTGGAGAGTCCTCCGCTTGCCTCGCTGGACGATGGGCCGCATTCACGGGTACACACTTTTAGGTATCGCCATCCTGGTTGAGCCCTCCGAGCATCAGCGTGGCGCTGTCATTCGGAGTCACAGGTCCCACACCACCGTGCGTACGGCTCCGTACACGGCGGTTCGGACTAGACGCGGGACAAGCCCACGTCAGAAACGGGCCGAAACCCGCTTCTGAGTGTCCACATGCTTCCCATCGTGACGGCTCTCGGCTCCACCTCACCAGCTGGCGTTTCTGGTGTGACCTTCCGCCCCGCAGTTTGGACACCCACTTTCGGTTCAGCCCTTCGTTGGGTGAGTCCTCCGGCTATTTTGACGTGCTCTTGCACACTCCGGCTCGTTTCTCCAACTACTCTTCATTTTCATGTCTGGTTTTCCTACAGGGGACTTGCACCCCATTTACATCGTGCCCATGCTGGGCACACACAGAGCGATCCACCGAATCCTCGACCGCTCGGCTTTGGGTTGAATCGGCTGCTTCGTTTGACCGCAGGCATCTCCGACATTACGCCATGACGTGGGATCCAGGCCTGTTGGACAAGCAATAACCTCAGCGTGCAGCCGTCCATCCGCCTTCAAAACGGTCGGCCCGCCAGCGGTTTTCGTCAGCCACCTTGCGGAAGTCAGCAGACCCTCCGCTGAGGATCACCACATAGCGGCCTTCTTCCGTATTAAGGTTTGAGGCTACCGAGGCTGAGGAATCGACAAGATAGAGGTTGCTGCCTTCGATGCGATAACGTCCCCGGAAGGTGGGAAGAGTCCGGTCACGTTCGGCATACACCAAATATTGCCCACCGGGAATCAGGTGCAGTTCCATGGATGGTTCCCCACGGGCACCGGCTTTTCTCCATGTGCCAAGAATGGGAGACCATGCGGGAAATTCCATTTCATAGATTCGCCATTGGCCGTCTTCAAACCGCCAACGCACTTCCATGGGCTCTTCCAAGGAATAACGCGCGGGTGAACTCATCCGAACCCGGCTGCGGGTTTTGGCCCCAAGATTGTTTGCAAACAGAATTTCTGTTCCTGAGATTTCCATGCGGAAGGGTTCGGCAGCAAGGCTGCGCTTGTAGTCATCGGCGCTACCGGAGCGAGGGATCGCCGGAGATTGCAATCTGGCACCCACAGCAAAAAAACTGCTCAAGGCCTCATAGGACCGCTGATTGTTCGCAGCTGCAAATTCTTGCAGCCGACGGTCTAATGGAACCACTTCGTTGTAGGGAGCCGTGGACGCCGGGGCCTCGCGGGTGGAGCCGCAACCAGTCAGCGCGGAAATCATGATCGACGCCGCGCAGAGACGGACCAAATCCCTGACCCCAAATCGCATTGTGAGTGATGCCGGAATAAAGAAAAAACTGATCAAGGCACAACAACCACAACCGTACCCGTCGGACGGAAAGCGGGCATGGGAGAGACCGGCGGTTGCACCAAGCTGAAATTAATATATTCCTGATTCACGGGGGCAATCAAGCTGTAGCCGCCTTTGCCATTGGGCAACATGACGGTTCCCCAACGATTCCGGGTGACCACTTCCTTCGCGAAAACTTTCTCTGAGCGAAGAGTATGATTAATGAGTTCTGGTTCGGGCTGGGTTGCAACCACTGCAAGAAAGGCACCGCCGGCGAGGAATAAGAAATTCATGGTTTGGGAATTTCTAAAAGACTAACCCCACAGCCGACAATCAGGCAAGTCATAATGCGCAGGTTTCTTTATGGCGCTTTCCTGAGAAATCTGGTAACTACGTGCTTTCCCCAATTCGATCAATGCCAGAACCCACCGAAGATCCTCCAGCCCAACCAGATGAGGCCAACGAAACGCAGAGCCCTGATGAAACCGTGGAGGCTGCGCCATCTGATCAGCAACCAGGTGAAACTGATCAGACAGAAACCACTGAACCCGCCCCGCCCGAAGAGCCGGAGTTGATGGATTCCTTGCCTGTGCTGGATGATAATCCCATGCACGAGGCGGCTTCCGATGGGCAGCTTTTGGAAGCCTGCCCCGCCTGCGGGACTTTGATGGATGTCACACTTCAGGATCCCTTCTCGAAGATTCATTGTCCCAGCTGTGGGCAGGCCTTGCGGGCCCGCAAACAGTTCAACCACTACAAGCTGCTGGAACTGATTGGTCAGGGCGGGATGGGCCAAGTGTTTAAAGCGCAGGATTGTAATTTGAATCGGAATGTGGCGTTGAAGGTTCTGAAACGCGAACTGGCCAGCAGTCCCGAAGAGCGTGAAAAATTGGCGGCGGAGGCCCGAATCACCGCTTCGATCAACCACCCCTATGTGGTTAAAGTTTTTTCGTTTGGCCAAGACCATGGGCAATTTTACATGGCGATGGAGTTGATTCCCAACGCCTCGTTGGACGACCTACTGGCCTTGCAGCGGCGGGTCCCGGAAATGCAGGTTCTGCAAATAGGCATGCAAATCGCGGAGGGGCTTCAGGCAGCTCTGGAAAAAGATCTGATCCATCGTGATATCAAGCCTGGAAATATTCTGTTTGCTGATGCGCACACGGCCAAGCTCGTGGATTTCGGTCTGGCAATCATCATGGATGAGGCTGCCGCCGCCGTGGGGGAAATCTGGGGAACCCCTTATTACATTGCTCCAGAAAAGTTGGACAATCAGCCGGAGGATTTTCGGAGTGATATTTACAGCTTGGGCGGCACGCTTTTTCATGCCCTTGCAGGACGTCCTCCCTACGAAGCGGAAACGGCCTCCATGGTAGCCCTCAAACAACTGAAAAGCCAACCAATCAGCCTCCAAGCGTTCGCGCCGGATGTGTCCAGCGAGACAGCCTATGTCATTAACCGGATGATCGCAAAAAATGCGGACGACCGGTATGCGTCCTATGCTGAGTTGATCGAACATCTTGGTTATGCAAAAAACAAGCTGACCGAACGGATCAAAAAACCCCCGCAGCCCAAAGCCCGTGTGGTGCTTGAGACCAAGGAGACCCGCAATTTTACAGCATGGATCACCTTGGTTCTGCTTATTGTGGCCTTGGTGGCTGGCAGCGTGATCTACATGTATCGCGACCAGATTTTCCCGGGCGTCGTCAAAGTAGAGGCTGGTGCATTTATCCCGGAGGAATTTGATGCCGCGTTCACAAGTGCCGTACAACTTGCAGCGAGCAGTCAATTTGATGAGGCACGTAGTGAGTTTCGCAATTTGTCGGAAACCCCAGGTGTCACCCAACCCCGCAAAAATTGGGCCATGATGAATGAGGGCCTAACCGCACTTCTTCTAGGTGACACAGCCGGAGCGGCGGCTTTGTTTGAGCAAATCCAGAAGGCCGACTTGTATTCTTCCGTGGAACCGGATGTGGCCGTTGCAAACTTTTTTGTTGAGGCATGCCGCCTGCTTGCGCAGCCGGACAAAGAGATTGATCGACGCACGTCCAGCCTCTACTCCAATTCAAATTTTGAATCCTTCGGGCTCTTCTGTTTTGCCATGCACAACTGGCAGCTTGGAGACCTTCAAAACGCCGAACCCATCTTGAGGATGTTTGTGTCCGGGCGACCACCGAAGGATTATCCATGGATTGGGGACTACAAAACCATGGCGAAACCTTATCGCGAAGATGCCCGCTTGGTGCTTGGATTAAAACGCAAAGTGGACACAGCCGCCACCCCGGAAGCCGCAAAAGCCCTGCTCCCGGACATTGAAGCCGCAAGAGCCGCGATCACCACAGGAAGCAAACCAGCCGAGGTATTGGACCAGTTGGTTGAGCAGATCAACAAGTGAGGCGCTGATGTTTTCACCGGGAAATTTTCTCAATCTCGATCACACCGACCACCGGATCATTTTCGACAACGTCGAGCATGTGTGGCAGGTGTTGGATAAAATTGCCCCCTACCTGCAATTCCGGCTGAAACCTGCCATGCTGGGAACCCTCATCGGGAAGCCATTTCTGGGGCCAGAGGTGTTTGTGGGCCGGGGCACGGTCATCGAACCCGGCGCAATGATCAAGGGCCCGGCGTGGATTGGCGAGAACTGCCAGATCCGCAATGGAGCCTATATCCGCGAGAATGTCATCATTGGAAACAATGTTGTTGCCGGCAATTCCTGCGAATTCAAAAATTGTCTCGTCTTCGATAAGGCAGAGGTCGCGCATTTTAATTACGTGGGCGACTCAATCCTCGGCTACAAAGCCCACCTGGGAGCCGGCGTGATTCTCTCCAACGTGCGCTTGGACCGGAGGGAGGTCACCGTTTCGCTCCCGGACTCTGCCATGCCAACAGGCCTGCGAAAATTTGGTGCCATTGTGGGCGACCATGCCGAGATTGGGTGCAATAGCGTCATATCCCCGGGTTCCATCATTGGGCGCGAGGCGCTCATCTACCCGGGTGTTTCCTGGCGGGGGATCCTCCCGGAAAAACGAATCGCACGGCTCCGCCAGCAAGTTGATATTATCCCCAGAAGGGACTGACAGAGCTGAAAAACCGTGAGAAAATGCGGGGCTTGTGGGAAACCACATTGAATTTCCGGTCCTGCCGTGCGAAAAGTCTTACATGCCGAAACTTTCTCTCCCCCTCACAGTTCCAATGCTTTGTCTGGGGGTGCTGCTGGCGGGGTGCTCAACGCCTTCCTCCCAAACACCCGAGCCGAGCCTTGTGGTGGTCACGCCCACGCCAAGTGACACAAAAACTGTCAAACCCCCCAAAAGGAAAAGGACCGTCTCCAAGCCAACCCCCAAACCCCGGCCTAAACCTCAGATCCAGCCGCAGGTCGCAGAAACCACGAGTGACCAACCCGCTCCACCAGCGGCAATAGATGCCCCTGCCCCGGAAGCTCCGGTCACCACCGAGAGCCCGGCGATTGGTGCGCCCCTTGCGACCTTAGTGACGGCAGGTCAATTGGAATCCTCGTCCTCTACTCAACTCGTTTTTGCAGGCAACAATGCCCTGGCTCAAGAAGATCAAGGCTTATTTGAGGATGCCATTCTGCTCAGCCGCGTGAGGGCAGGTCTTGCCGCCGTCGCCGAACCCAATCTGGCCAGCACGGCGAAAGTCAGCTCCGGCACAGTCACCCTGGATGTGCCAGCAAACTTTGAACCCAAAACAATCGCGGCAGCGGTTGACACCGCGCTAAACACAACCGGTGTTCGAAAAGTGCAGGTTAACGTCGCCTCGAACTAGCCTTGGAAAAAATCAGGAAGCCGTCGCTGGCTGGTTCTTCCGGCTGGTGTCAGCCGCTGGGGTTGCTGAACTTGCGGCCGGGGTGGAACCCCGAGCAATATTTCCGCGGTTGGGAGTCACTTCGGATCGGCCAATAAAGGTGGCCCCTTCCTCGATGATGATCCGCTGAGCAGCAAGGTCACCAGTGAGTTGAGAACTGGCCTTCAATTCCGCCCGCTCCACAACAGTGATGTTTCCTGTCACCGTGCCATGCACGACCACCGCCTTGGTTTTGACCTCACCATGAACATTGGCGTTTTTTCCAAGCGTAAGAAGTCCGGCCTCGGAAACAATTTCCCCCTCCAGTTTTCCATCAAAAATTAACTCGCTCTCAAAGCGGATGGTGCCTTTGACGTCCACATCACTGGACAAGATGTTTTTAGAAGCTGATGCAGAGGTTTCTGGCATAAAATTGGTCAGGTTGTTGAGGTTCATAGCTGAAAGAAAATCAACAATATTCCCGAAATCCGATCTTGTCCAACTCACATTCTGGGGTTTTGTTGCACGAGGGTGTGATTGAAAGATGAGCGAGGTTGATTGACGTTTTATTGAGAGGCAGCGATCTTCCTGATAGCAAAAAATGGGCGGGCAAGGCTTGTCCCGCCGAAGCCTTGGCGAAGGAGGAGACTGCCTCGCCCTACCCCAGTAACGAGCTGGCGCGAGCGGGAAGCGCCCCATTGATGGTAGGGCTGGGCAGTCCCTTGCCCGCCCACTTGCCTCTGGAAAGCTTGAGAAAACTTCTCTTTGATGTGATGTTTGTTGTTGAGTTCGCTCAAGCTTGATTCTTCAGCGGCCCGCGGTATTTATTCGCACTGGCGAGGGCTGAGGGGATGTCATCGAGGAAGCAGACGTGTCCCATTTTTCGGCCCGGGCGGGGTTCGGATTTTCCGTAGAGGTGGAGTTTGGCGGTTGGGTTGCTGAGGAGGGTTGGCCAGTCGGGTTCTCCGGCGGACCAGAAGTCTCCAAGCAGGTTGAGCATCACGACTGGTGAGAGCAGTTTCGTGGAGCCAAGGGGGAGGCCGCACACCGCGCGGAGTTGTTGTTCAAACTGACTCGTGACGCAGGCGTCAAAAGAGAAATGGCCGGAATTATGCGGTCGGGGGGCCAGTTCGTTGATGAGGATTTTCCCAGATTTGGTGAGAAACATTTCCACGGCGAGGAGGCCAATGACATCGAGTTCCCGGGCGATGGATTTTGCGAGTTCGGAGGCTTCGTCGAGGACATCCATCGGAAATCTGGCGGGCACAATCGAGAGGTCGAGGATGTGATTGGTGTGGATATTTTCAGAGGGGGAAAAGGTGACAGTGTCACCGTTGAGGCCGCGGGCGACGATCACCGACAACTCGGCTTCAAATGGGATCCAACCTTCGAGCACAGCTCGCGGGGCGGCGAAGGTTTTCCAAAGCGCTTCGGGGCCCTGAGGGTCCGTGATTTTGAGTTGGCCTTTGCCATCATAACCAAAATCTGCGGTTTTGAGGACGGAGGGGGTTCCGATTTTTTCAAGGGCTTCTGCCAAGGAACCAGCAGAATCCACAATGGCAAAGGGCGCGCAAGGGAAGCCATGACTTTCCAGAAATCGTTTTTCACGCTCGCGGTTTTGGCAGGTGTGGAGGACGCTGGCTTGAGGTCGCACCGGGCAGATCTCGGCAGCAGCTTGGATGGCGTCATGAGGAATATTTTCAAATTCGAAGCTCATCGCAGAAACCCCATGGGCGAACTCGCGGACGGCATCCAAATCATCATAGGGCGCCACCACCTCATGGTCGCTGATCTGGCCTGCAGGGCTGTCTGGTTGAGGCTCGAAAGTGTGGACCCGGTAACCCATCCTGCGCGCTGCGATGGCAAACATCCGGCCCAACTGGCCTCCTCCCAAAATCCCGACGGTCTCGCCGGGTTGTATGACAGAATTAATTGCGGCCATGGTGCGGATTCTTTTCTGCCCGGTAGGCTTCTGCCAAGAGGGAAATGGGGTGGGCCACGCGGAGTGGCAGGTTGGAGTTTTTTGCCCCGTTTTCGAGTTGAAGGTGACAGCCGGGATTTGCAGTGGCGGCGACGGGGGCTCCTGTGTGTTCGATATGGGTCATTTTGCGCTTCTGCAATTTGGCCGCCATCTCGGGTTGGGTGATGTTATAGATGCCGGCGCTTCCGCAGCACCACTGACTTTCCGGCAACTCGACAAGTTGGAGGCCGGGGATCGATTTCAGGATCGTCCGGGGCTGGTAGATAATGTGTTGGCCGTGGGAGAGATGACAGGACTCGTGATAGGTCACAGGACCGGAAAGGGGCGAGGCCAGCGGCGGGCGGAAATTGATTTCGACAAGGTATTCGTGGATATCCTTGAGCTTCTTCGACCACTCGGCTGCGGCCTCACGATAGACCGGATCATCTTCCAGCAGGCGGTCGTAATGGCGCAGATGTGACCCGCAACCTCCGGCATTGGAAATGATGGCATCGACGCTGAAGGGATCAATGAGGTCAATCTGTTGGCGGGCGAGCGTGCGGGCCAATTCGAGTTCCCCATTGTGACCATGCAAGGATCCGCAGCAGGGCTGCACGGGCGGCGTGAAAACCTCGCAATCATTCGCAAGCAACACATCGGCGGTGTCGCGGTTGATTTCAGGAAGCACGAGGTCCTGGACGCAGCCGGTGAGCAAGGCCACTTTGCGTTTTGCTCCGGTGGCTCGCTTTTCGGTGGGCGCGATTAACTGATGAGAAAACTTGGCGCGGACGGTGGGAGTGATCGGTTCCAATTCACGAAAATCGCGGGGAAGAAGGCGGTTCAAATGGAGAGCGCGGAAGAGAGATTGAAATCCCGTGACTTGGTAAATCCAGAGCAATCGGCCCACAACCCGGAGAAGGCGGGGCCGCATAAATATAAACCTCAGAGTCAGCGTGCGAATGACGGTTCGTTTCGGCGTGTCGAGTTCGCCTGAACGCTCGACCTCGGATCTGGCGATTTCAAACATGTGGGCATAATCGACGCCGGCCGGGCAGGCGGTCTCACAGGCAAGACATCCAAGGCAGAAATACATTTCTTTGCCAAATTCCTTGGTGGCCTCGAGGTTTCCATCCGCAATCGCACGCATGAGCGAGATCCGGCCGCGTGGGCTGTTTCGCTCCAGTTTCGTGTCATCGTAAGTTGGACATGTGGGCAGGCACATGCCGCAATGCATGCATTGTTGCAGCACTGAATAATCGAGGTCGCGCAGGGGGCTGACCGATTTGGATCCCGAATTTGTGCAAGTCGGTTCAGGCGGC
>JBGTLQ010000317.1:0-24569 GCA_041744075.1 Terrimicrobiaceae bacterium | reverse complement strand
GTTCAAATTCCAACGCGTTTGCGGGAGCCCGCCGTAAATCGTTCATTTCCAGCATGCGAGCGGTCAGGCGGGCAGTTTTGACACCGAACCTCTCGCGTTAATTTTTCAAAGATCAAGGACGCACGGCAGTTGCCGCAGTCATCATAGTAAAGCTCAGACCACGTAGCAGGGAGCGTCAAATTTGGAATACGTGATTCCAATCGAGCTTATTGAACGATCCCCACGGGTGTCAGTCGGCCCAAGGGGAATAAAAAGCACTTGATCCTCTCCATGATGGATCAGCGATTTGAGTTCAGATTCCAACTTGATGCGTTCTGAAGGGGATAGGTCACATTCGAAAACGGAGAACTGCAGATGATTCCCAAAGTTCTTACACGCTTTGAAGACACGTCGGAGGCGTTTGCTGTCAGCGATATCATAAGAAACGATGTAAGTATGCCTCATGGCGTTAAAGTGTCAGCGGGTAAGGAAAGGGATGTAGTGGGGGATTTCCTGATCGAGGACGCGGGCGAGCAGGCGGGCTTGGAGTTCGAGCGCCCGGCGGTAGCTGACTTTATAATCGAAGACGGGATGAATGATGAGGTGATTCATGCGTTGTTCGTAGGCGTGGAGGAATTTTTTGCGTCCCTCTGCGGAGAGATTGACCGCTTGCCCGGCCCGCACAAAATCCTGAGGCCCGACCATGTGGTTGTTAATGGCAGTGATGACCGCAGATTCTGCGACAAGCGGCCGGAATTCCTCCATCAAATCGAGGGCCAGTGCCGGACGGCCAGGGCGGGGTTGATGATAAAACCCCATCCAAGGGTCAAAGCCAACGGCCAGCAAGGCCACCGTACAATCTTTCACAAGCAGGCTGTAAGCAAAGGAGAGCATGGCATTGACGGGATCGGTGGGGGGCCGTCGATTGCGTCCGGCAAAGTCAAATTGTAAAGGCGGCGCCTCGGGTGGTGGCGCTTCCAGGCCGGGCAGGTCATCATCATCATGTTTGAGCATTCCGGCAAACTCTGAGAAATAAGCGGCGGCCGCTGCGCCCTCGATTCCAAGAAGCGATTCGATGGAACCAGCTTGAAGCGCGTCGTGGGAGGCACACTTGAGACGCTGGAGCACGGGCATGGGCTGGATGACGGCGTTTCGCATCAGCATTTTCCTGGCATTGCGGATTTTACCGGAGACAAAACGGGCTGCGAGTTCGAGGCAGAGGGCCGGGTTTTCTGCGGTGCGGAATTGGGCGCGGCGAAGGAGGATGTTCGGCAGAGAATGGCCACGGGTGATTCCGTAAAACCATCCGCCTGTTGAGAAATAGGTCACAGGAATTTCTTCGCGACAGAGTTGGTGAACGGCTTGCGTTGAGAGCTGGATGTTTCCAAACAGTGCGACATGATGAACATCCGTAAGGCGGATCTGCTCCACGGACCGGTCCTTTTCCCGCACATCAAGCACCCGGTCCTTGATGCCGACCCGGTAGCCCTGCGTGTTGAGATAGAGAGCTCTGGAATCATCTCGGGAGGCGATCAATCGGCGAGGGGCGGGAGCTTTGGAATGTTCTTCCTCCTCGGGGTGACTTTTGAGGAAGCGTGTTTCGTCAGGCAGACAGACCGAGACCAAGGAACACCTCGGACACTTGGGGGAATCGACCAGGGGTTCCGGACGCACCCGTGATTTCATGAGTTCCCTTGCCCCCGCAATTTGCCCGGCCAACCAGCGTTCGAGATCGTCATCCCAATCCAGGGCCACCCGCTGCTTGGTGGCCCGGTAATAGATGTAGCCCCGGCGGCAGGCATATCCATTCTCCCGCAGAATCAGCATCTGAAGGCCGAGTTGCATGCGATCCGCAGGCCAAATCTCGCGGCACTCGTCCCCTTCCCTCGGAGCACCGGCCTTGTAATCGACGGGGCACAACTCGCCGTTCTCGGACTCCACCAAATCGAGCTTGGCGCTGACTCCATACACGTCCGACCCCATTTGCACACTTCGCGAATGGATGTTTTCCTCCGCCGCATCACTGCCAGCCTCAGGCAGGTTCCCTTTGCCTTGGTCCACTCGCTTATGAATGTCTTTCCCACGCTCGGTGTCCGCATTGTGAACAAAAATTCCGTCCACGTGTTCGTAAAAAAACAGACGCTGACAATACACGTATTCATTCAGCATTCGGGCAGGGAGCACCTGAAGATCGGGCTCATGTAGTGGAAGCCGGAACGGCTTTCGTTCGTCGATTTTTTGATCGAGAACAACCTCCTGAGGATTGGGGGTGGGCTCCAGAACGCTGCGGGCAGAAGGCCGATCTTCAACAAGATCCTTGGGGGGCAGGTCGGTCGTACCCGGCATCGCGGGCTCAACTAAGGAATCTGCTTCAAAGGCAGCCTTCACGGCCGAATCAAGAACCTGCGCAAACAAATCGGGTTCCTGCGAATCCTCGACCTTGCGCCGCCTGCCGCCAGTTTGTGAGCGGGTCCGGGTGGACATACCCAATTAACCTATTGCACCAAAATCAAAAAGGGGAGGTTTTTTTCGTTAATCAGAAAAGGGACCCATAAAGCGTTTGAAGGAATGGAAGGATGGTTGCGTCACTGGAAATCAGTAACGATGGCACCTTGCTTGTTTCACAGCTTTTGGGAGCTGCTGACCAGCTTGCCAGTGTAGGGATCCCAATAAGGAAGCCCGGCACGTTGGCGGCTCGCCAGCATGCGCTGCGAGAGCTCGCAGAGTTCGTCGAGTGCAAGAAGCCTCTCGCGGATGCTCATTGCCAGGCAGACCTTGAGTTGAGCCAGCTCCGACCCTTCGGAGGAAAACTGCTCCCAGCCCATGCCTGATGGATTGCAGGTTTTAAGAGACATCTTCGGTGAGATTAGCGATTTGGCGGAGCTTTTCAATATCGATGAGGTCACGATCCCGCCCGGCTGCTGCCTTCATGGCTATGAGGGCTGGAATCGACACAAAGCGGGCTCCGATCTCGCCCTCTCTCTCGTCTTTGAGCGAGGACTCATATTCCAGATCAAAATCAAATGGCTCGTAAACGAACACGTCAACGGGAGTTTCCCGATGCGTGTCACTCCACAACTTCAGGACGAGCATTTGCTTTTCTCGCCGCCATGCCTCCCGCACTGCCGGATCGGCAAACTCGTCAGCTGTCACTGGCTGGGCCGGATGGTAGTCAATCGCCGCCAGCGTCTCCATTGCAGCCCGGATATTGGGCGAAGAAAGTTGGATCACCAAATCAACATCCTGAGTGACGCGAATATAACCATGTGCGTTCACCGCCAGACCTCCCACGACAATATAACGTACCCCGGCATCATTTAATGCCCGCACTATGGCTTCAAAGCTGGAGAGTTTCATTCGGCGGGAAATTGTAACACATTTGAGTTCGCGGTCACGCAGGGACTGCGGTCAGTGTGTGCGGCTTGATTGATGGGTTCTGAGACAACTGGCATCTCACCGGTCATCTTTTTTGCCTCGCCAATGATTGTGCCATACGATCATTCCATCTGCACACACGCGGCAATTTCATCCGCATGAAAGTCCGCCGTCCCAATCCGCAAGTGCAGCTTGGGATTTCGGCGTTCTGTGAGGAACAGCGTTTCTTCGTTGAGTAGGAGAATCCCCTCCAGTGGAGGACCACACGCAAAATCCACCCTCACCCGATGCCCGAGCGGAAGCCCCTGCTTTTTGGCGAGCGTCTCCATCGCTTCCCGCCTCGCCGCACGCCACGCTGCCAAACCCCCTAGTTTCTCCTCATCAGATGAGGCCGCCGAGTCAAAATTAAAACCGAGCTGATCAGGTGTCATGAGGTTTGATGATTTCCACTACATTGCAATTGAAAGCTGGGTCATCACTCTCCAAAACAATCGTTCGGCGGGCCGTCCGCCAATCCCGCATCCATTCCGCTTCAGGTGCGTCTTGCCAGCGTAGAAATGGAAGAATTGGCAGGGGCATTGGCTAAGGAAAGTTGGAAAGGGTTGCAGAAATATGCGTTGTTCTGTAGCGAAATGGAATGCGTGGCTTTCAATCCTCCAGGTCAAAGTCGGGGTACTGTTCCGGCAGCTTGCCCTGGATTGACAACACTTTCTTGAACTTGCGCTTGGCAGCAGACTCCTTCACGGCGGTGCAGGTGATGAGGAAAAACCAGTCATCCCCATAGTCAAAATAAAAAACCATTTTCCGTTTCGGACGAAACACCTCCGAGACAAGAGTGCCTTGTACGCCGGGCTCCCCCTCTCCGTTCCCCAGATCAGCGAATAGCGAGTAACGCTCTTTGCTGCGGTAGGGATTCTTGAGATTGTCACAAAACTCAAACGCATGATCGAAATCAAATTTGATCGTCTTGATCAGAAACGCAGCAAGGTCGTAAAGTGAATGCTCCCCACCAAGCATGATCTCGGCCTTATAATCTTCGTATTGGAGAGTGAGGTGGTGTTCAGTCATAACAGAAAATCACAGGTAACAGTTCAGCAAAAAAGCTCAACAAGTGCGTAAGACCCCGGCGGAAGATTTCCTCGCGGACGGAAAATGGTGATCGTCCGGGTCTCCCGCAACGCCAGATCCCCCAACACATGGTAGGCCGCAATCATGCCCTCTTGTGATTTCATGGTTCTGCGGGGACAAACAAGCCGAGGATGGAAAGACTCCCATCGCTGCCCGCATCTCTACTTGTTGGATATTTAGTTGGCATGATGAATTAACAGAGCCGAAGTGAAGCGGAGACTGCCTGCCGCAGGCAACCCGAAGGGCACGTGAAGCGTGGCAACGCAGCGCAGGTAACGAAAGGGAAAGTTATCCTTGCCCCGATTATGCCTGTTTTAGTTTTGCCCGCAAGGCTTGGGCGCGGTGCCATGTAGAAATTGATGTGGTGGGTGAGGTTCTCATGCAGGCCAAGGGGCATGGTCGTCTCGACCGTGTGGAAGTCGGCTGTGTGAAGAGAATCACACTTCAACCGGGCGAGAAACGGTCCCCCTGACTCACCTGCTTTACTACCTCAAACCTCCCTCATCCACCGCCACATGCTCACCGGGCTTGAATGTGGATTGACCACATGGCCTTGATGGATAACATTTACGAATGGATGCAGCGATTCTTGAGAAGCAGGCTCTCCTGCTGCCAGAAACCGAGCGGGCGGTCTTGGTCGAGCGGCTGATGGAGAGTTTTTCTCCTTACCCTTCCGCACTAAAAGAGAAATGGATTCAGGAAGCCAACGCGCGAATGAGGGCACTCGGCGAAGGCAAAATTACTTCCGTCGACGGAGAACAGGCAATGACAGAGCTTCGAGAGAGATTTTCCTGATGACGCTTAGGTTTTTATCTCCAGCACTTTTGGAGATTGCAGAAGCTGCGGAATACTACGAGGGAAAAGTCCCTGGGCTTGGTAGAGATTTCATTGACGAGCTGGAAAAAGCGAAATGTCACATTCTGCAATTTCCTGATGCATGGGGAAAACTGTCCGATCAATACCGTCATCACAGTCTTCGACGGTTCCCCTACGCAGTCATTTACACAAGAATATCCCCCACTGAAATTCTCGTTGTCTCGGTCTTCCATCAAAGTCGCGAGCCACTTTCTTGGAAACGTGATCTGTAATTATAGTCGCGGCCTATGAAGGCGAGGCCCCCCAGAACATGAAACGCCGCCATCATGCCCTCTTGGGATTTCATGGTTGTGCTGGGACAAACAAGCCGAGGCCGAAGTGGGAGCTATAGCCGAATGCAAGCGGGCCCTGGATTTCTTCCTCGAACTCCAGGGTGAATGCGGCGGCGGCTTGGTGACCGTGGCGGCCTTCGCCTTGAAAACGCTGAGTTTGAAATTGGAGCACGCGGAGATAGCGCTCCGGTCGGACGGTGATGCTGTTCGCGGGCGGGCTGATCTTGGGCAGCACCGAACGCTCTTGCTGGATGAGCCGACGCAGGTCCTGTGCGGGACTTCCAATGGGCCAGCCATCGGCATCGAGCTTGGGGCGGCCATCGGCGTAGTGCTTAGCGTGGCGGGTGCTGACGAAGGGCGTCAGAGAGGTCCAGCGTTTGGCTTTGCCGAAAAGTGGCGTGTCAAAGGTGCTCACATCGCCGAAGCCGAGGAGGATGAGGTTGATGTCATGATCGCCTTTCCCCCAGAGCTGGCTGCGCTGCATGTCCTCGATGACCCGTTGGGCTTGCGGGTCATAGCCGCCGGGGGCGTAGAGGGTGATGTAGCCGATGCTGTCGCGCTTTTCGCCGAGTTCGCAGAAGATGTGCGTGTGATGGTGGTTGGTGAGGGGCTGGCCGTCGGAGCCTTTGCCGGTGAAGATGCCGGGGTTTGTCAAAGGACGGCGGTCAGCATATCTGACGAGAGTTTTGTGCATTCGATCCGCTACAGAAACGGCCTGCGTGATGCGAGGCAGCACACTGCTGGCAATGGCAAACCGGGCGACGGTGATCTTGGTTTTGGTTCGAAGGGTCGAACGGATGACCTTCGGCTCAAAGGCGGCGATGCTTCGCGTATAGTCCGCCCAGCGCGATCCGGGCGGGATGAGCCAACCCTGGACTTGCAGCGTGCTGGTCTGGGCATGCAAGGCATCGAAGATGCAGGCGGGCAGGCGGGCGGTATTTTTTGCCTTCGCTTTTTTGCCTTTGGTTTTGGGTTCTTCGGCAGGCTGATTCGCGGTGAACCAAGTGCTATGCTCGGCGGGTGTGCTGGCGCAGAGCACGCGGACGAGTTCTTGGTCATGGCCTAACTCGCTTTCGTTCGGCAACGGATGGGAGTTGGGGGTGAACTTGTGGCCCTCTGGCAGGAGTTCGGCCTCGACGATACTCTCCGCCCGGCCAAGGTAGCCGAGTCGCTGGCAAAGAAGGCCAAGCGCGTGCCGCTGTGGCTCGGTGAGACCAACGTCCCAAGCGATGCACAATGGCTGGCTGGACTGCACAAAGGTGTCGAAGACCTTCGGCTTATCCGTGCCTCTGCCGGGCATGTAGTGGCGGGTGTGGGACTGCGTGGCGGCGGGCAGATCGAAGCTGGGAAGAGTGCCCGCCAGGGCGTCGGTGAGGGAACGCATGAGGGGCTCGTCGATGTCATCGCGAGCCTTCAGATACCAAGTGGCGACCAGTGCGCGTTGAATGCGCCAGGGTGAGAGTGGCCACTCGGTCGCCCCTTCATTGACATGGCGTCCCCAAGGAGTGGCATGTAGGCGACCTCCTGCCGGGAAGTGCATTTGGATGACGGTCATGGCGGTTAGGCGGCAGGTGTTTCATCGGAGGTTTCGCCATCCTTGACCCCTTTGGGTTTTTTGCTGCCGCCCTCCTCGAAGGTGACCGCTGTCTTCGCAGGATTGGCAAATTGGCCCGAGGTCGCCTGGATAAGCGCTGGCAGAGCCTGTTCGATTTCATCGAGAGACGGCAGGTTGAAGCCTGCGGGCTTTTTGATCCGCAACTCACCGGCCACCTCCAGATCGCAGGCAGTGCGCAGGCGCAGGCCTTCATTCAGGAAACGATGAATCTTGAACAGCGCGATGGCAATGAGCAGATTCTCAGCGTCTGCACCCAGGGCAAAGCCGCGAATCAAAGCGAGATCTAGCACGAAGTAAGCAGTGATATTGCCCGTGAATTCTTCGCGATGGAAGGGCACATTGCCAAATCCCTTTGCCGCATCGCCACTGGGGTTTAGGGCATCGTTCTTCACGCCGCCACTGGAGGCGGTATTGACTTGGGAAGCCTCAATGAAAGCCGTGAGAGAACGTGGCAAGCGCATCCTTCCACCCGCGACTTCAGACTTGGCGATAAAGATGCCGTGGATGAGGGCATTGATATCATACTTCAGCAGTGTCTTGGAGAGCATCTTTAAGTCTGCCACTGCCAACTCACCGATGGCGAGTTCGGTCTTGAGCGTATTGAGGAAGCTTTTGTCCTTCCCTTCGAGGATGTAGGGCGAGTTGATGCGATGTGCTTCTAACACGGAGTTGGTGATGACCTTTCCGCTTTGGTTTTGCACGACGACCAATGGAAGGCCCTGCAACGGAGACACCCAATCATTCTGCACGCCGTCCCAGCAGACGTTTTCGAGCCGGTTCGCCATGCTCTGGGCTGACTCGACCAGGAGCATGTTTTCGCCACTGGCGGCTTTGTATTGGGCGGCTCCCAGATCAGGAAAACCGGTGGGCTGGAAACGTGTCCCGGCGATGGGCTGGAGCGTGGCTTCGATGAGGAGGCGTGGGGCAGATTTGAGTTCAGTGAGGTTCATTGGTGTTGTCGGGTTGATTTGGGTTGGTGATGAAATCAGGCGGTGGCAGTTTTGGGTTCTTTTTCGGATCTGGTGGTTTGTTGGTAGAGCTCTCCCAACGTGCGGTCGGAAATGGGGAAGAGCATTGCGGCGGCGGTGCGGCGGGCGTATACGCCTTGCACGGGGAGTTGCCGGATGAGCGGACGGTAGCCGCTGGCGCGGAGGCGGCGGAGGGCGAGGGTGGCGGCTTCGGTGCCGTTTCCATTTGCGGCGTGGCGGTGGATGGCTGGTACGGCGGGCACTTGCAGGATGTGCTCTGGCATCGACTCTTGTACGGGTGGGAAGCAAAGCTTCAGCAAGGCGTAGAGAGTGGGCGGGACGACGCGCTCGCTCCGATCTTGCGGCAGGCCATTTTTCTCACGCCAGTTGATGAGGCTCATGCTCCAGAGGAGGTCGGAGAGAAGGGCGTCATCGATTTCACCTTCAATGAAGGCTTTGATGTCGGCGAGGCTGGCCCAGACTTCTGGGCGGGTTTGCGGCGGGTCTTCGGTAAGGATGAGGCGGCGGGCCAGTATGTCATTGAGCACATCCGGCACCTGCGCTGCGCTCCACTGGACATTGTTGGTGGGGTTGTCCGCCCAGCGATAGGCGAGAGTTTCTTTATCCTTCGTGAAGGAGTCAACCTGCTCGAGATGGCAGCGCAGGGTGAGCCAATCTTTGCCAAACTTCCCGCTGATGGAGGCGAGTGAGGCGGCGAGGCGGAACTCAGGCCGATGCCAGCCGTGCTTGAGCCATTTTTTGCGCAGTCCTTGCAGGGGCGGGAGGTAGTTCTTTGGGTCGGTGGCCCATCTCAGGCTGCGGGCGGCGGTGGCCTGGCATTGGCCGAGCGCAATAAAGACGCAGAGCAGGCGATCTGATGTGTGGCTGGTGCAGAGGTCGATGATGGCGGACTCCAGCTGACTGAGAGCACGGCGGGCGGAGCTGGGGGCAGTGTCTTTCGTGGCTGCACGGCGGAAGCGGTCGAGCCAGGTGTCGATGTCGCTGAGGAGGTCGGAGCTGGCGTTTTTCCGTGCGATGATGCGGGTGAGCGGGGTGGCAAAAACTGATTTGCCGTTTCTCACAAGAAAACCGATTCGCTGAAAGCTGGAGATGCCAGCGTCAGTTCCCAATGCGCCAATTGCTTGGGCAAAATCCACGCCTGTTTTGGCGTTGCGCCCACGCAACTGAGCGCGTCCTTCACCGAAGATGGCCCGAAGTTCCTGGGTTGAGCAAGGGCGGTTCCAAAGTGGCAGCCACATTTCTTCCGTGAGTGCTTTGTCGGCCTTTTCATCGCTCGGCGAGCCACTTGCGTATCCGGCACCACTGGATGTCACACAAAAGGGATAAGCGATGGAGCCATAATTCGAACTCTCATGATGTTTCATTGCCGCTGCGGCAAAAAATAGAGTTCCTTCGATCAAGAGGACGAAGTCCCAAGGATTAATGGAAAACTTGCTTGTGAACCCAGACGTAGAGTTGGCTCCTCCTGCAGTGCCAGGTGCATACTGACCAGCCAACGCTTCAATTCGTGAGCATGGATGGTTCTCGTTAAAGAGTGACGTTCTCAACCACTGACTCGCTTGTTCCGGCGTTGCACCGTGGATTTCCATCAACCTCTGCATGAAGTTTGAGGTAAAATCAGCATTGCCATCATTGGCACCTGAACCAAGCAATGTTGTGTAGTTGGGTTTGAGTCCCGTCCTGCTTTTGGCGTCGTTTGAAGAGGTTAGAACTGTAACACAGTCAAGCCAGTCCACGGCAACATCAGGCCAAAGAGAGCGGAGTTCTAAAACAAGCTCATCCTTGGCTGCTCCGCTGGTGTCTGGGGCGGCGACCAAACCTTTGCTTTCAATCAGGGCTTTGGTTTTGCGAATGGTACTTCGGTAGGTCTCCAATCTGGCGCTGTCAGATGAAAGGATTTGGGCCACGATCTTGGTTGCTGCCGTCTCTTGATTCCGAACGCCTGTTTTTACCTTTTTCCCAGTCAAAGGGTCTTTTTGATTGAGCTTTTCTTCCTGAAAGTAAAAGCCGCTACCACCATTCCAAGGCGAAAGCACCGGCGTCGGCTGATACTCCTCCAAGAAGAATTTCAGCAAGGCCTCGCGGTCCAATTGCGAATGCAAAACAAACTGGTCCCGGTGCCAGCGGCCGGTTGCAGCGGGGTCGGCCTGCTCGCTGACGAGGCGGAGGATGCCGAGGGCTTTCAGATAATGCGCCAGCGGGACGGGAGCGCAGCCGGAGAGAGTGAGGGTGGGCATGTTGGGTGGAGTTATCGGGCTGACTCGCTGGCGCTCGGCGACGCTGGAGGAATGTGGTAGCCGTAGAAGGCGAGCTTGGTGTGGAGGAGGCTATCGAGGCAGGGCTTGTCCTGCGGGTGGATGGAGATGAGGCGCTTGCCTTCCTGCTGGTAGAGCTGCTGCTTTTTGAACATGCCAATCTTGTAGTCGGCGGTGTCCATGCCCCAGTATTCGACATAGACATCCATCTCGGGCAGATAGAAATCCGGGCGGACGGCATGACCGCTGAGGATGCGAAAGCGCTCGTCATAACGATAGGCAATGAAGTGGCGGGTGAGCCAGTCGGCGATCAGTCGCTCCCCATCCGACTGCACGAGCGTACCGGCTTTGGCGACGATGGTTTTGTTCAACTCGACCTTGGTGTCGAAGTTCCGACGGTCGAGATAGACCTCGTCAAAACAGGCATCGCAGAAGGTACGCTGGAAGGCCTGCTGGCTGCGAGTGTACTCCTCGTGGCTAACGAGCTGGCCGCAGCGCAGGCAGGGGTGCTGCGCCCCGGTTTTCTGGAGACGGACGGCCTCGCGGATCGCCACGGCAGCGGAGAGGGCGGCTTTGCGGACGTAATCTTTGACTTGCTCGTTCGTGGCGAGGTCGTCGAGATCATGCAGATGGGCACTGGCAGCAGCGCCGTAGCACTTGAGGGCTTTCAGCGCGTATTGGCGCGTCTGCGGATGCGGATCATGCAGGGCCACGGGGGCCAGTGCGGCCACGGCGGCAGAGGCATCGGCACCGAAGTCGGCCAGCTTTGCGAAAGCGGAGGCTGCGAGCCGCCGGATCTCTGCCGATGGCATGCTCAGCAGACGGATCAGCTCAGGCACGCACGCCGGGTCTTGGGAGCGCCCCAACTCCAGTGTGCGCTGTGTCAAAAGATGATGCCGGGAGATGTCCATGTTATTGTTCATGACGTGGTGAGTGGTTCAGCGTCGCCGAGCGAAAGCGAGTTAGCCCCAGCCTCCGCCGCCGAGGCCCGCATGTCCGCCGCACGGAGCAGCACCTCCAGATAGGCAAGCGCAAACGGCCCATGTGCATCCCGCAGCGCAATCATGCGCGCCAGCCAGGAGGGGCGGCCTGCGGCATCGTGACCCATTTTCATGAGGTCGAGACTCAGCAAGGTCGGCTCTGTGGTTAGGCCGGGAATGGGCGGCAGCGCCTCACCATGCAAGACGCCCCGGGCGATGAGTGTGTCGGAAGGCGCGTGATCTGGAGGCTGCTCCTCCGGCAGTGAGCGGATGGAGAGCCGCACCTTTCCATGATGCGCAGCGATGACGTAAGCGATGAGATCTGTCTGCTCTTCGCCATCGTAATGGGCCAGCCAGGCGAGGGCGCTGGCCAACTCGTGGCGGAAATGACGGCGGTGTGCAGGCATCGTGCCGCCGCGTTTGCCGGACTTGGCCAAAAAGTCCGCAGGTGCATCATCACCCGCAGCAGAGCACAGCATGTTTTGAAAATCCTCGATCGCTTTGCCCACATCATGCCACTGGGCGGCGGTGAACAGGGCGCCGGATTCTTTTTCGGACAAAGCGAGCCCCACAAGGATGTCACCCAGCACCTTCACGACATGCTTCGTATGAACCTCCAGCGTGAGAGCCGTGCCGGTATGGGTGAGCGGATCGCGCGGATTGGCATCGGGCTTCGCTGCACCATCCGATGGCAGTGGCGGCGTCCATTCTTCGGGTTTTGAAGGCTTCGCGAGGATGCCTGTCCAGCCGAGAACGGTGGAGTAACCACCTAGGCGATGATCAAGAAGATAAACAGCCCCGGCACGGGCGCGGGTGGCGGGCTGCCAAACCTCGTTCAGGCCGTCCCAGAGCCAGGCTTTGGGACCGTCTTTGGGCTCGTTGAGCTTCTTCAAAAAGGTCTGGAAACGATGCACGGCCACGCGGCAGAGTTCTTTCCGCACGGGTTCGGTCGTGTTGTCATCGGCCTTTGCGTGAGTGTTGCTGAGATCGCGCCAGAAGACCTGCACATCGGTGTCGTCGCCTTCGCGGATGTAGCGGGAAATGTCGAGATCGTGCCCAGCAATGTCGGGGGTTGTGTCGAAGAGATCAACGAGGTCTTTTTTGCGAATGACGGGCCGGATAACCGCTGGCTGCAGCACGTGGATGTTACCGAGAGCCTGCGGACTGACGCTGGTGCCGGTGAGCTTTGTCAGCTCGGAGCGGGCGTCTTTGAACTCAGCGAGCGTGTAGGGCGCGGCATCGTCATCTTTTTCTAAATCGAGGTCGATCCAGTGGATGTCGGCTCCGCCGGTGGCATTGAATCCGCCATCGCGGTTGCAGCGACCGAAGCGCTGCACAAGAGAGGACCAAGGAGCCAGCTCAGTGATCAAAACGCGGGCACTCACATCTACCCCAGCCTCGACCGCCTGTGTTGCGATGACGATGCGATCGCCGCCGCCATGAAGGAGCAGATCTTGGTGGACTTTCCGTTCCGGGCCACGAAAACGCGAGTGAACGAGGGCGATGCCGTCTTTCCGTCCTTCATGTTGCAGGGCTTTAAACACTTCCTGCGCCCGATCCACCCGGTTCACGATGACGAGGGTCAGCTCACCTGCGACGTGCGCCTGCAATACAGCATGGGCGAGCGAAGCGGCGTAGCGATCTTTGGTGAGTTTGGAGAGCGTTAGTGGGGCTTGATGCAGCGTCTTGATGGCTTCGAGGCGATGCTGGACCTTTAGGATGTCAGCTTCTTCGAGCTGCTGACACGGCCAGCCATCATCTGGAGTGGGATGGTCAACAGTGGCTAGCCGGTCTTGTTCCAAAGTGGCGCTCATCCACCAAGTCGGGCAAACCCCTTGTGTTTTCCACTCCTCGAGGACACGAAATCCGTCGAGCTGAGCACTGGTCTCAACACCGACCCCCATCAATTGGGTCTCGTCCATCACCCAGAGGCAGTCATTACTCAGCAACCCGAAGTGCATAGGCCAGCGGTAGCGGCTCATGCCGTAGCCGCGATTCAATGCGCGTGAGAGCAGCATGTCCTGGGTGCCGATGAGGATGGCGTCTTTTTCGGGGTAGAGATCCCAAGTCTCGGTTTCCTCACCACCCATGAGTAGGTGAACTTGAGGTTTATCGCCAATCAGCATGCCTGCCTCAGCGAGATTTCTGATCCATTTCCCCGCCTCGGCAGCGGTCTGCTCCACCAGTGTGCGCATCGGCAGGCAATACACCAGGCGGCGCGGCCATGGTGATTTTGAGTTCTCAATGTTGGATTTTGAATATTCGGAGCGGTTCCAGAGCCATGCTATCACAACAGCGGCTGTTTTGCCGAGGCCAGTGGGGATGCTGATCAGGCGGCTTTCGCAGGGAGATTCTGCCAATCGGACTTGATAGTCGTACGGCGTGTTACTGGTTGCCTTCTGGAAGAAATCTGAGAACTCAGTCGGGGGCATACTCATTTAGGATGTCGTAAAAGGGGTCATGGGTGAAGAACGAATGAAAACAAAATATACGTAGGTGGATTCTTGGGGATTTTCGGATTGCGGACTTTTAATTTCAGATATTAAAGAGGGGGGTGGGACATTGGCAGGGGTAGGCTTGTATTAATTTTGAATTTTAAATTCTGACTTTTGAATGGATAGGCGGGGGAGTTGTTGATTGTGGATTTTTGATCTTCTGTGGCCTTTTATTCGTGGTTTTCGTGAAATTCGTGGTCAGGGTTTTGATTGCTACCCGGCGAGAAATGTGGAGCATTTTGGCTCGTGAGTACGCTGGTAGAAATCGAAGATGCGATTGCGAAGCTGCCGCAGGAGGACTTTCGCGTTCTGCTCCGGCATTTGCAGGAACGAGATGCAGAGGTCTGGGATTGCCAGATCGAAGAGGATGCAAAGAGCGGGAAGCTGGACGCGCCTTATGCGCAGTTGACACACGGCGAGGCTCCTGGGCTCGCATAAGAATGGAGGGGCCCTGAGAAGAGTCGGCGGGCAAGGGACTGCCTCGCCCTACCCGGGGGAAGCTGGGACGCCACGGAGCTCGCAACTGGCATGACTCCTGCTTGTTTCTCATTTGTCAATATTACGACTCGAACAAAACTTAATACCAACAGGAGACAATCATCATGAAAAAAACAGGTTTGGCGGTTTTGACCGCTCTTGGAATGACAATGTCCGCGCAGGCGGAACCCTTAAAAATTGCTTACAGTGACTGGCCGGGTTGGGTGGCATGGCAGGTGGGCATTGAGAAGGGCTGGTTCAAAGAAGCCGGCGTGGATGTGGATTTTGAGTGGTTTGAATACGTGCCCTCCATGGAGGCGTTTGCTGCCGGCAAGGTGGATGCGGTGTGTATGACGAATGGGGATGCGCTTGTGACAGGGGCCACGGGGGCACCGAGCAAAATGATCATCATCAATGATTTCAGCAATGGAAATGACATGGTGGTTGCCAAGCCCGGGATTGAATCGGTCAAAGATCTCAAAGGCAAAAAAGTCGGTGTGGAGGTTGGATTTGTCGGCCACTTGCTGCTTCTGAAAGCCTTGGAAGCCAATGGGATGACCGAGGCGGATGTGACCTTAGTGAATGTGCCAACCCATGAAACGCCGAAGGCGTTCGGTTCAGGCGATGTGGATGCCATCGTGGCATGGCAACCCAACTCAGGACAGGCGCTCACCGCGGTGCCAGGTTCCAAAGCCATCTTCTCAAGCAAGGACACCCCGGGGCTGATCTACGATGTGTTGGCAGTCAACCCAGCCAGCCTCTCTGCCAAACCGGAGGAGTGGGCCAAGGTGGCCGCAGTTTGGAATAAAATTGTGGATTATATTTATGATCCAGAAACGCGAGAGGATGCCATCAAACTGATGTCTGCCCGCGTGAATCTTGCTCCTGAGGAGTATGCAAAATTTGTGGAGGGCACCAAAATCCTCACATTGGCAGAGTCGAAAAAGGCGTTCGCTAAGGGGGACGGATTGGACTCCATCTATGGGTCAAGTGTCATCGTAGATAAGTTCAATGTTGATAACAAAGTGTATGAAGAAGCCCAGGTCGTGGAGGACTACATTGATCCCTCAATCACCGCAGCTATCAAATAACCATCACCTCATAATCAGGTGATCAACCAGCCAACGGGTGTGATTTTATGATAAAAAAATCTCCCCGTTGGCTGGTTCCCTTTTCGCCAATCTCTCCTCACGCCGGAGCGATTCTTGGGGTTGCCTCTTTTCTGATCCCGATTGCGGTTTGGTGCATAGTCAGCTATGTGCCCTTTGTCTGGCATCCGCTGATGCGCATCGCTGAGCCGGGGGGAGTTTCCTATTTCAAACCGGGGACCTTGGTTGAGAAGAAAGTTTTTGCGGCGGAAAACACAAAAATGGTAGCGGCCGGCCAACCCATCGCGACCGGGTCTCCCGCGAATCCAATCTTTTTGCCTGCACCGCATGAGGTGGCAGTCTCGCTCTACAACGGATTCACGACTCCGCCGCGCCGCAAAGGAGAACCGTGGTTGCACGAAAGCCTCTGGCACAGCATCCAAATTATCTTTTGGGGCTTCACGCTCAGCTCGATCATTGGTGTGCCTCTGGGAATTCTTTGTGGGGTTTTTGGCGTGTTTTCCAAGCTCACCGAGCCGGTGGTAGATTTTACCCGTTACATGCCGGCACCGGCGTTTGGGGCTCTCGCCGTGGCGATCCTTGGGATCTACGATGCCCCAAAAATTGCCATTATTTTTATCGGCACATTTTTTCAGCAGGTCTTGGTCGTTGCAAACACAACCCGCAAGCTGGACACCTCGCTCATTGAGGCCGCCCAGACGCTTGGTGCCCGTCGTCCCCAACTGCTGCTCCGCGTGGTCCTGCCGGGCATCAGCGTCGATCTCTACAATGATATGCGCATCCTGCTCGGCTGGGCATGGACGTATCTGATCGTCGCCGAATACATTGGGGCCAGTTCCGGCATCACGTATTTTATCAACCAACAGGCCAAATATCGCATCTATGACAATGTGTTTGCCGCGATTATTCTGATTGGCCTGATTGGGTTCACAACCGACCGGGTGCTGGCATGGATGGGCGGCCAATTGTTCCCATGGCAGAAAACCTCGACGCCGGGGCTGCTAAAACTCTGGCTCAAAAGCCGCCAGCCGTCATGAACCTCCCTGATTATCGCAATCAGTCTCCCGAAGTGGCAGCACGCTTCGCCCGCATGGCCGAGCGCCCGATCACAATGGAAGTGCGCAATCTGACGAAATCCTTTGGAGACAATACCCCGTTGGATAAAATCTCGTTGGTCATTCGTAGGCGAGAATTTCTGTGCGTCTTGGGGGCATCCGGCTGCGGAAAATCGACGCTTATTCGAATCCTCGCAGGCCTGGAAACACCCACCAGCGGCGAAATCTTGCTGGATGGCAATCCCGTGTCAGGTCCCTGCCCCGATCGTGGAATGGTCTTCCAAGGTTACACGCTGTTCCCATGGCTCACGGTCAAAAGGAATGTGATGTTCGGCTTACAGATGGAGGGCAAGTCATCCTTCGAAGCTGCGAGCGAAGCCCGCGAGTGGATTGCCATGGTGGGCCTCTCCAAATTCGAAAACGCGTACCCTCATGAACTCTCCGGCGGCATGAAGCAACGTGTGGCTATTGCCAGAGCCTTGGCAAACCGCCCTCGCATCCTCCTCATGGATGAACCCTTCGGAGCACTCGACGCCCAAACGCGTGCCCAGATGCAGGCCTATCTTCTGGATATTTGGAAAAACGTGGATGTGACCATTCTGTTCATTACGCATGATTTGGATGAGGCGGTTTACCTCTCTGACAAAATTCTTGTGCTCGGAACCAACCCCAGCCGTGTCGCGGAGATCATTGAGAACCCGGTTCCCCGCCCCCGTAGCCGGTCCCAATTCGTGTCACCCGAATTTTTGGCCACCTACAACCGAATCTCGGAGCTCATACACCCTGTGTCAGACAACCCCCAGGAACGATTACCGATCCCCCGTCTGACCATGGCAGGCGACGACGTGGAGTGAGCCATATCATGGAAACCAAATCACCAATCTTCTGGGAAGCGACGGCCTGGCCTGATGTTCCGGAGATCCTTCAAGCTTGTGGGCACGCCGTGCTCTGGCCCATCGGTGCCACAGAACAACACGGCCCCCACCTCGGGCTTGGTGTTGACACGGCCATTGCAACCGCTGTCTGTGACGCCGTTTCTTCGGTCACGCGAGTCCCCGTGCTTCCTCCCCTGCCCCTCGGTGTCTCCTCCGGCCACTCAACACGCTGGCCTGGAACTCTGTCGCTTTCCCCGCAGACCCTCATCTCCGTGATTTCAGAAACCGGCGATTGGCTGGTGGCTTCCGGTGTCCGCCGCCTGTTTTTGGTCAGTTCGCATGTCACAAACTTTGCGCCTCTGCGATGTGGGCTGGAGGTCCTGCGCGCAAAACACGAGAACCTCTTTATCGCTCTTCTCCCCTCCGCCGAAATCAGCCCTCGCGTGCGCGATGTGTTTTTTGCTGATGGGAATGACTGGCATGCGAATGACGCCGAAACCTCCCTCATGCTGGCCCTGCGTCCCGACCTTGTGCGGCTCGATCGATTGCAAACCTCCGATGATCCCGACCGCACGGAAGGCCTCCTCTTTGCCCATCCCGTGAACCGAACCAGCAAAAATGGTGTCACAGGATCCCCTTCCCTCGCAACCGCAGAAAAAGGCCTTCAACTCTTCGCTTGGATGACCGAAGACCTCAGCACAAAAATCACTCAGGCCCTCACCGAAGAACCGCCGCTTAATTAGTTTTCGGTTTTCAGCCGTCTGCAATCAGAAATCCCTCTTAGCATTCAATATTTCCACAATGACCATCACCGAACACAAAGAGTCCCTCAAATCCCAAGGCGTCAAATACTGCATCGGCGCCTATCCCGATATCCATGGTGTTCCGAAAGGAAAAGTGGTGCCCATCGATCACTTTGAGGACTTTGCCAACGGGTCGGAACTCTATACCGGCTATGCCTTGGATGGGTTGGGTCAGAGTCCAAATGATGATGAGATTGCGTCAGTTCCAGATCTTGATCGTGCGCTGATCCTCCCATGGAATTCTGAAGTGGCATGGTTTCCTGCTGATAACACCTTCCATGGGGAACCTTATGACATCAGCACCCGCGTAGCGCTGAAGAAGCAACTCGCCAAGGCCGCGGCTATGGGGTTGCACTTTCACCTTGGCATCGAATGCGAGCTGTTTGTTGTGCGGTTGGGCGATGACGGAAAACTTTCGATCCCCAACTCTGACGACAATCTGATCAAGGCGTGTTATGACGTGAAACGGTTTCTCGACCGGTATCCTTGGCTCGACAAGATGGCCACAGCGATCAATGGGCTGGGTTGGGATTTGTATTCCATGGACCATGAGGACGCGAATTCCCAATTTGAATTTGATTTCAAATACGCTGATGCGCTCACCATGTGCGATAGGTTTATATTTTTCCGTTTGATGGCCAAACATTTTGCCGCCGAGGAGGGCCTGCTCGCGACGTTTATGCCAAAGCCTTTTGCTGACAAAACCGGCAGCGGGGCACATTTTAATATGTCCCTGGCAGACGCTTCCGGGACTAACCTCTTCGCAAGGCCTCACGCTGATGACCCGCGTTCCTTGGGCATCTCGGAGATGGGGTATCAGTTTATCGCCGGGATTTTAAAACATGGCCCCGCCTTGTGTGCGGCGTTTGCCCCGACCGTGAACAGCTACAAGCGGCTCGTGCGGCGTGGGCTCATGGCCTATTATTCCTGGGCTCCGGTGTTTAATTCGTATGGTCGAAATAACCGGACAAATTCTGTCAGGGTTCCGATGAGTGGAGGACGCTGTGAATCACGGAACGCAGATGCCTCCTGTAACCCCTACCTCGCTGCAGCATTAGTGCTTGCGGCTGGTCTGGAAGGAATTCGCGAAGGATTAGACCCCGGCCCCGCTCAAGAGGACAACCTCTACGAACTATCCCCCGCCGAGCTCACAGCCCGTGGCATCAGCGAATTGCCGCGCACCTTGCACGAAGCTGTTGAAGCCTTTGCCGCTGATCCTTTTGTGGAATCAACCCTTGGCAAGCCCCTGCGGGATGAATTTATCCACTACAAAACCGAGGAGTGGAGAGAATATCACCTCACCGTGAGTCAATGGGAAACGGACCGTTATGCGCGGCTCTTCTGACAATGACGATGCACAATAAATCCCAGACAGGCGGGTGTCTCTGTGGAGCGATCCGATATGCGATTTCTGCCCCACCAATCGGAACGAGCTACTGCCACTGCGAAGATTGCCGCAAGGCTTCCGGAGCTCCGGTTTTGGCATGGACGTTTTTTCCGTCAGGATCCTTGTCCTTCACCAAAGGAGTTCCTAAAACATTCACTTGGACCGGTCGCGAAAGAACATTCTGTGCGGACTGCGGAACCCCGATCTCATTCTATGACCCCAATCTTCCCAGTGAATATGAAGTGACCACCTGCTCACTCGATCACCCGGAGGCCCATCCTCCAAAAGATCACACCTGGATTTCTGACCGGATTTCGTGGTTCGAAACAGCCGATACACTTCCACGGCTTGAGCACTAGGAATATCCCGGAAGACGCGCCAAAAAGCTGCATCGAGTAGAAGAATTTGGAACAAATTTCTTGGGATTGACGATTGTGAAAAAGAAATCACTCACAAATGTGCAGTAGAGATATTTTAGCTTGATGTCACTGCTGATAAGGGAGACTCGTTTCGCCACTGTTTTTTCGGGTTGCGTTCTTGGATTATAAGTTATGCAACCGCCCACTTCTGGCTGTTTCGGACGGAAGGCACGCCTCATGCTTTATAGTTTTGCTTCAAGTGGTTTGAATATTTTTGGGTAAAGCCACTGGTTCGTTAGCCGTATTATGCGAAACAGCAACCAGAATGGAACAATTAGAAATAGAATAGGCACTATGAGGCCGACGATTATTCTTATCGGGTCAGGAATCCACGATAACTTTGACCATAATTCCATCAAAGCGAGTTGTCCCGGCAGGACGATAGCACCAAAAAACGCAGCGAGCGAAACAATCAAACCCAAACAGGATGCAAATCCATTCAGGCGCTTTTGTATCAGAGAATACACCATGATTGCGGGTATCAGTGCCAACCATAAATAGAAAGCTGAAATAAGAACAGCTGCTGCAATTGACTGAGGAGTAAGCTGGGGGCTGGATAGTCTTGAAGAGATACTATTTAAGCAGGCGTGAGTGATGTAAAGGAGCAGACAAGAAAGAGCAACAATCAGGATCCAGCGGATGAATTGAAGAGGACGTGATTTCATTGTGGTGGCCAACAGTATTATTGAGTCGCACGCGGCAATTGCAGGAGATATGCCGCGGGCGGCATAACACCTGCAAATGCCGCATCTAAGAGCAGACTTCGTTCATGGCGACTCATATGGTGTTTTTAGCCGCACAGAGATGCCTGTTCAAGGAAATTGGGGAATCGATTCAGGCTATGAGGTTAAGCCATATCCAGATTGTTTTGCCAACCTGCACATTGGCGCTTCGATACGATGGCCCGTTCAGGCTGTAAACTGTAAACTGAACACTGACTTCGAAGATGCGGGATAGGAATTTGGAATCACGCGATGGCTCAGCCAGTCAGGTGTCCTCCTCTTCTTTATTTGTGGTTATTTGCCTTGCTGGTTCGACCCTTTGTTTCCTTCGTTCTCTTCTGTTAAAAAACCTCAATCGACTGATCGGCATCGGGTAGGCGTCAACAGGTGGGGATATTGAGAGGTTGCCGGCGGGACGCCAGCGGTCCCAGGGGTGATGGGGATTTTAAATGTTGAATTTTGAATGGGGCTGAAAACAGTAAACGGATTTGCGTGAACCTTTTGGACTGTGCCGGCCAGAGGCCAGCGGTCCCAGTGGAATTTTCCAAGCAGTTACGACTGCAATTTTTTGGCGAGAATTTCGCCGGCGAGTTGGGGGTTGGCTTTGCCTTTGGAGAGTTTCATGACCTGACCCTTCAAGAAGTTGAGGGCCGCTTCTTTGCCAGCGCGGAAATCATCGGCGGGGCCGGGGTTTGCGGCGATGACTTGGTCGGCGAGGGCCTCGATGGCTCCGGTGTCGCTGACTTGTTCCAGGCCTTTTTCTTTGACGATGACTGATGCTGTTTTACCGCTGGCAAACATCTCGGCAAACACATCTTTGCCTTGCTTGGAGTTGATTTTTCCTGAATCCACCAAGCCTGCCAGTTCGCCGAGGCCTTCGGGGGCCAGCGGGCATTCGGTGATTTTGATGCCCGAGGCGGCCAGCAGACTCAGGAGATCATTGATGATATAATTAGCGATAGTTTTTGGTTTGGGGGCTTCGGCGGCGGCTTTTTCGAAAAATGAGGCCAGCGCTAGGTCATCGGCCAGCACAGCGGCGTCATAGTCGGTGATGCCAAAGTCCTTCACATAGCGGGAACGCTTGTCCCATGGGAGTTCGGGTTTGCGCGATTTGGCGATTTCGACAAGGGCTGCGGTTTTGACGGGCATGAGGTCAGGGTCTGGGAAGTAGCGATAATCGTGAGCGCTTTCTTTGATGCGCATGAGGGTTGTTTCTCCAAGATCATCGTCCCAACGCCGGGTTTCCTGCTGGAGGGTGGCTCCGGCTTGGAGGGCGGCGATCTGACGCGGCACTTCAAACAAAAGAGCCCTCCGAACTCCCGAGATCGAGTTCAGGTTTTTGAGTTCGATCTTGGTGCCCCAGGGCGAATCCTCGGTTGGCCGAACCGAGACGTTGACATCACAACGCAGCTGGCCTTTTTCCATATCGGCATCGCTGATGCCGCCATAGATCATGACCTGCTGGAGCACGGTCAGATAAGCAAAGGCTTCTTCCGCACTGGCGATATCGGGCTCGCTGACAATTTCCAGGAGCGGGGTTCCCGCGCGATTGTAATCAATGCCCGTGGTGGTCTCCATGTGGAAGGATTTGGCCACGTCCTCCTCCAAGTGGATGCGCACAAGGCGGACACTCTTGCCGGGGTTGGCGATGTTTTTTTGCACATCTTTGGGGTAGGCCAAATCATGGAGCGGAACGGTCCCGCCCAAACACAGCGGCAGATCGTATTGGCTGATCTGATAGTTTTTCGGCATGTCGGGGTAGAAGTAGTTTTTGCGGTCAAATTTGCAGACCTCCGGGATTTCGCATCCCAGCATGAGGCCCGCGAGAGCCGTGAGCCGAAGCGCTTCTTCATTCATGACCGGCAGGGCCCCCGGCATGCCCATACAAACCGGGCAGACGTTGGTGTTGGGCTCGGCACCGTATTCGACTTTGCACCCGCAGAACATTTTAGTGCGGGTTTTGAGTTGGACGTGGACTTCAAGACCGATGGTGGTGATGTAATGGCTCATGGTGATTGGATTGGTGCAGGACGTGGCGTGGGTTTTGCGACGGCTTGTTTGAGAGCCTCACGCAGGTCGATGGTTTTGAGTTGCTCGGCAAGCGTCGGATCTTCTACGGCTTCCCGTAAGGCCTTGTGACTCATCAGGGCAAGAAAATTTCGTTTCTCCGCGGCGGCAAGCACCTCGGGATCGGCCAATAAATCAGCAATCTTCTGATTGTTCATCAGTTCCTGAATCCCGGGATATTCAATGAAGCGCAACATAGCTTCCTGGTCGCTGGTCACTCGCGCAATCTGACCGATGACTTCATAAACCTCCGAGGGCAGCACATCAATGGACTGAACAAACTCGCCGGCTTGTCCGAGTTCCAAGGATTCCTTCAGCGTGACCAAACCTTTCGCGACCGGGGGGGCCGACTCGGATTTTCTAGCAGCGGTTTCTGCACGGCCTTCCGCAAGCGCACCCATCGTCCGAATTAATGTGATCCCTCCCCAAAGCAGAAAGAGTCCCGTCACTATTCCCAAGAGCGCCCCGCCCCCACCCCAAAAAAACCGAAAAATCCCGGAGCCCTGGTGAGCGGTCCGTTTGAAAAGGACCGCACCAAATATCCAAATCAGAAAAAACACAAAAAGCCCCAACCCACCACCAATCACCAACGCCGCGCCTAAGCCTGCGGGCGAATCCAAGCCTCCAAAAATTCCGCCAGCGACCTGTCCCGCCACCACAGCCAGAAATCCAGAAAAAACCAACGCCACAAGGTTCACAGCCGTGCGGACAACGCCCGCCCGCCAGCCGCGCCATGCTTCGAAGAGCAAAAACACCACCGCAAAAAAGAGCAGCGCAACCTGCCAGAATGGGGAACCCGTCGAAACCGTCATGCTCGCGGCAAAATATCAAGGGCTCTCTGACGAAGCACATGATCGCATAGCACCAGCCAAACCATGGCCTCAATCATGGGAACCGCCCGCGGCAGAACGCAGGGATCATGACGCCCCCTCGCCGCCAAGTCAGCGGTCTCGCCTTCGACGGTCACGGTTTGTTGGCTCTTGGCAATGGTGGCCGTGGGTTTGAACGCCGTGCGAAAAACAATCGCCTCCCCATTCGAAATACCACCTTGGATTCCCCCCGAGCGATTGGTGACTGTTCCCACCCGCCCGTCTTTCATCACATAGGCGTCATTGTGCTCTGATCCACGGAGTTCGGTGCCGGCAAATCCACTTCCGAATTCAATGCCTTTCGTAGCGGGAAGACTCATCACCGCCTTGGAAATGTCGGCATCCAATTTGTCAAAGACCGGCTCACCGAGTCCCGCAGGCAGTCCACGAACCACACAACCAATGACCCCGCCAAGCGAATCGCCCTCGGCGCGGATCGCTTTGATTTTTTGAATCATGGCCTCCGCTGCCACAGAATCAGGGCAGCGCACGGCATTGGCCTCAATCTCGGAGGACTGGACGGTCAGAGGATCCACGGTGGCCCGCAGGTCATGGATGGTTTCTACAAAGGCCAGAACTTCGACTTCTGGGTAGAGCAGGGAAAGAAGCTTTTTTGCGACGGCCCCGGCGGCCACGCGGCCAATGGTTTCACGCGCTGATGACCGTCCCCCACCCTCCCAATTCCGAATGCCAAATTTGGTTTGATACGTGAAGTCCGCATGCGAGGGACGAAACATCGTCTCCATCTCACGATAGGCTTCGGGCCGCGCATCTGTGTTGCCCACCATGATGCAAATGGGTGTCCCCAGCGTCTGACCATGA
>JBGTLQ010000316.1:0-5640 GCA_041744075.1 Terrimicrobiaceae bacterium | reverse complement strand
AAAAAGAGGACATAAACCTTTCGCCATCGCGCCCCTCGCGGGCGCGCGGATTGAAACACCTCCGCCCCAAGCAGCAAAAGCGTAACCATCAATCGCGCCCCTCGCGGGCGCGCGGATTGAAACATCCGATGAGCTTTTGCGCGACCTCGCAGCCTATCGCGCCCCTCGCGGGCGCGCGGATTGAAACACCTCCGCCCCAAGCAGCAAAAGCGTAACCATCAATCGCGCCCCTCGCGGGCGCGCGGATTGAAACTGTTAGTTCGAGTTTCATTGTTGTTTGGTGGTTCATCGCGCCCCTCGCGGGCGCGCGGATTGAAACACTCATTTTCGTTGTCTTTCGTGTTTGTGACACCATCGCGCCCCTCGCGGGCGCGCGGATTGAAACAAGCGTGCTCAGAAGCCCATTCCATGTGCCGCTCTATCGCCCCGCGAGCAATCGCGGGGCGCGGATTGAAGCCGGCGGGACGCCAGCGGTCCCAGGTTTGCAGCATTTGGAGGTGTGGAACTCTCAGATCATCTGTGAAATCTTTGTGATCCGTGGTTTCTTTTTCTCATCCATGATAAAGCCATGAATCCGGCGAACGATTTTGAACTCCCTGTGTTTGATGCTCCCATGCTGGAGCCCGAGCCGATTGGCTATGAAAAGGCTATTCGGGAGTTTGATGCGTTGATCAGCGCTTACCGTCTGCGTGAGGTGCCAAGAGAGCCTGAGGACGTGCCGGAGTTCAAAATGTGATCTCGCCCGCGCTTGATGCGATGCTTGCCGAATGGCTCATGGTCAAAACGAAGGCAGGCGCGGTCTTCACCCCCGAGCAACTCGCTTGGCTAAACCACATCTCCTACCACATCTCCTACCACATCGCCACAACCATCCGCGTCGAGCCGGAAGGTTTGGAACTGTCGCCGTTCAACCAGTGTGGCGGTTTGGGGAAGGCACAATAGCTCTTTGGCAACAAACTCCCGGCCCTATTGGATGAAGTAAATCTAGTTTTCGCAGCGTAAATCGACTGAAAACAGGACCTTCGGAATGATTTTCGGAAAACGATCGTTTACATTCATTTTTTTATTTACAAGTTGTTGTTAAATAATAGTTTAGTATCTTTATAAGATCTTCATAAAGATTTTTTGATTATCTGATTTATGGAAGTTGACAGGCAACCCAGCGCGATGGAACCCCTGCTCCCGAAGGGGCTGAGCTTCCGTCTTGCTGAACTGACCTGTGGAATCCTGAAGGCATCGGGGCGACTGACCGGACAGGTTCATTCCCCCCTTGTGCTCCAACGGTTGGCGGATTTGGTCCGCGAAATGAACTGCTACTACTCGAACCTGATCGAGGGACATAAGACCATTCCCCGTGATATCGAGCGGGCGATGAAGCGCGATTTTTCGCACGATCCAACCCAGCGCGACAACCAGCAACTCAGCCTCGCCCACATCGCGGTCGAGAAACTCATGGAAGAACGGCTCGCCGGAGAGGCAGTGGATGTCTATTCCTCCGATTTTCTCTGCTGGCTCCACCGTGAATTCTACACCCGCCTCCCCGAACCCCTGCACTGGGCCAGCACCCAGAGCGGCAAGCGTTACCAGATCCAACCCGGCGGCCTGCGCGATTTCATGGTGGATGTTGGCAGGCATACCTCGCCGGATTTTGCCTCCTTGCCAAAATTTCTGAGCCGTTTCGAATCCTTCTACGGAAACAAGGATATTTTGGAAACCGACCGCCTGGTGGCCATCGCTGCGGCTCACCATCGGCTTGCATGGATTCACCCGTTTGGCGACGGCAACGGCCGCGTCATCCGCCTCCAATCCCACGCGCAGTTTATCCACCATGGGATTTCCGGCCATGGTCTGTGGACCCTCTCCCGCGGGCTGGCCCGCTACCGCCAGCGCTACTACGCCAGCCTCGAAGCTGCCGACCAGGGCCGACGTGGCGATCTGGATGGGCGGGGCAATCTCTCCGACGCGGGGCTTGCCGACTTTTGCGTGTTCTTCCTCGAGACCATGTTGGACCAGATCCAGTTCATGAGCGGCCTGCTCGGCCTGTCCGCCCTGCGCACCCGTGTGGAACGCTACTTCCAGTTTGAAGCCCTGCACCTTATGCGCTACCGCGAAGAGCTCATGCGGGTGACCCGCACGCTCGTGGATGAAGGCGAAATCCCGCGCGCCCGCGTCCAGAAGATCACCGGCAAAGCCGCCACCGTCTCCGTCGAAATCATCAAGCTGGGACTGGAACATGGCTACTTTGAAACGCCCAGCCCCAAAGGCCCGCTGCGTGTTGCCTTCCCGTCGAAAATCCACGAATTCTACTTCCCGCAACTCTTCCTCGATTTGCCGGTCGAGGACGCCGGGAGGGCGGCATGACCAATGCCGGAGACTTCCCCGAACCGCCGCCCTCCAATATGCCGACACACATGACGCTCTGGAGGCTACCGGCAAGACCATCGGCCCGCTCGATCTCCTCATCGCCGCCCAAGCCCGCAGCCTGGGAGCCACCCTCGTCACAGCCAATGCCAGTGAGTTCAGCTTTTCATTGAGGCAACCTTCCGCTATTGAAAACCGATCACTCCTTCCAAGAATGACTCCGAAGCAACTCTTTCCAATTTGGAAATCGTTCGAAGAGCCGTGATTCTTCAAGGCCCAGCACTCGAAAGGCACAATCCAGGGTCTTCTGACCCCGCAAGCCACCGGATTGACACCCCGCAATCTGCCGTGCCATTATCCCACAAGTGGCCGAACACTTGAAACTCTTGGCACGCGGGCTGGCGCAGTCGATTTATGGTTGAACACAACACCGGAGTCACCACCACCCGGACGATTGCCCTCAAACGCATCGACTCGGATTATTTTGAGGAGAATTAAGCCAGATGGAAATCCCTTTTAAAGCGATTGCCTTGCTCGGAGGTTATATTCTTTTGCCATTGGTTGGTGGAGTCCTGCTTCTTCTCTGGGGGATCAAGAGGCGGGGAGAGCGCCCGCCGGTTGAGTTCGTGCTTCGCCGCGCACCTGGTGAATCCTTGAGGCGCAAAATTGCCAAAATAGACGAGGACATGCCACTCCAGATGATCATGGTTTCCTGTTTACCATTCATTTTGCTCGGAATCGTTTTGCTTCCTGTTGGCAAGTTTGGGAATGCCATTTCCATGGCAGCACTCGTTGTCGCAGCACTCATTCTTTTGCTGGGGATGGCAGGCATTTGCATTTGGACCATCCGACACATCAAAATACGGCGCAACTATCTCTTGGGATATCTCGGAGAGCGGGCGGTCGCTGAGGAACTGGAGCCGCTTTCGCGGGAGGGCTACCATGTCTTTCATGACGTGCCAGTGGAGAACGCCAAAGGCAGTTTTAACTTGGATCATGTCGTGGTTGGGCCAACCGGACTTTTCGCCATCGAGACAAAGACCCGCCGCAAAGGCCGCGCCCGCAAGGGATTCGATGATCACAGAGTCTTCTACGATGGACGCCAACTCATCTGGCCATGGGCCGAAGACATTCATGGCTTGAAACAGGCACAGAATGAAGCTGAATGGCTGACAAAGTGGGTGAAGCAAATGACTGGAATGCAGATTTCAGCAAAACCCATCCTTGCCTTACCCGGTTGGTGGGTGGTAACCCGCGTGCTTGGTCCGGTCTCGGTACAGAATCCGAAAAACCTCCCCAGCAACATCCGAGGAAAGGGGATCCGGGTTCTCGATAATGCCCAGATCGACCTGATCGCCCGCCAACTTGATGGGCGCTGCCGGGATGTGAAGGACTGATGAGAGATCTCAGGGTGGGATCTGATGATGACAGCAGACACTCGAGGTGGGCTGAAAAGTCTTTCCGTCGAATTGAAACACAAAGGGAGTTGCCCCTCGTTCCTTCACCGATTTTGATCTAGTAGTTGCTCAAAGCCAGCGATTCCTCTTAACCCAATCCCATTTCCCCATGCCCGACCCCGACAAGCCACCTTTTGGGAGCACCCCCCGCCAACCCACCACCCCAGGCAAACCGCGCCCTGTCAGAACCTTGGATGACCCTGATTTTATCGGTGCCGAAGCTGCCCTCAAACGTGCTGCCGCCAAAGCTGTCGCACGGGATCGCGCCGCTGGTTTGGAGCCGATTACCGCCACCACTGGGAAACTCCCCACAAGCACCTAACTATTACAATCATGCCCTTCAGCGGGGTGATGAAATGATGGAAGCTGAACCGATTATTCGTCAAATCGTCCAAATTCACCAACTCAACCCAGACGACGAAACTTTCAAAAAGATCATTCTACGTTATGGTGATGAAGATGCCTTACGAAAAATCCAGCGATTCGCCGACACTCCAGGTTGAAGAGTTGCCGGATTTTCCGGAGTTCGATCAGCCCACGATTCAAAGACCCCCGGAATCAAATCCTGGGTTGGCGGCCCGTAACTTTGCGCCGTTTCGAAAATATTATATGAATCACTACGATTCGGCTGAGGCACGTTTTCGTCGAAAAAACCCCAAACCATTTGTTTGGGATTAATCCCGCGCGAATTGAGTGACTCACTTCGCATGATTTTTCGCATTTTTCTTTTTTTTGTTATTAGTGGCTGGGCGCATGCGCAGGTCATACCCCAGGCGGCAAGCCCAACGCCCAGACCGTCAGTATTTCCCAAACCTTCAGCGACGCCCACCCCGGTCGCCTCAATGGAGCCATCCGAGTTGCGGGGTTTCGGCGAATATCCGGAGGCGGTAAAAAAATTGATCACCGAAGGGCTGGCGCTCACCAAACAGAACCTCACTTATAAATTTGGCTCGGCTGACCCTACGAAAGGAGGGATGGACTGCTCGGGCACGATTTATTTTGTGTTGCGTCAGCAGGGAATTATGGATGTGCCTCGGAGCGCAAGTGGGCAGTATCTGTGGGCGCGAAAGGCGGGCACATTTTTGTCAGTGATCAGCCGAAAGATGGACAGTTATGAATTAAAAGCTCTCAAGCCAGGCGACCTCCTTTTCTGGAGCGGGACTTACGCCACGGATGTGGATCCGCCAGTGACACACAGCATGATCTATCTGGGAAAACGCAAGAGGGATGGCAAGCCGGTGATGTTTGGGGCAAGTGATGGGCGTTCGTATGACGGCAAAAGCCGGTGGGGGGTGAGCGTGTTTGATTTTCGAATTCCGAAGCCTGCTGTGAAAGGCGCAACCATTCCACCGAGTGTGTTTGTTGGCTATGCCAGGATCCCAGGGCTGGGCGCGTCGGATCAGGGCGCAGAGGGAATTCAAAAAACAAATGGGGCTTCTGTGCCTTGAGGGCAACAAAACCCTCGCCTCGAAAAATATGGAAAATAGGATTGCCGGCCCCGCAGGCGCGGGGCCAGCTGTCCCAGGCCCAGGGCCAATACACAGAGCAATGCAACTCATTTATTTAAGGTTGTTTAGGTGCTATACCTGAAGAAAGGGAGAGAAGTTTTTTAGCGCTGTGGCGGTTCAATTCACCGTCACCCCATCAAGGAATGATTCTGCCGCAGAAAACCTGTATTGGCTGAGCCTCCGGGGCAGATAAAACAATGGTCATGCCGGCGGAGCCGGGGTTGGGTTGGAGGGAGTGAACCACTGATGATAGAACACGGGCCGGTGGGGACTGGCCGGGTCGCCTGCCACGGGCAGCCCGCAGAGCGACACTC
>JBGTLQ010000315.1:0-6416 GCA_041744075.1 Terrimicrobiaceae bacterium | reverse complement strand
GATTTTCATGGTTGTGAGAGAGGTAACACCGCTCCGCTGGAAAAGTTGCGTCCCCTCATACAGGGTGTGATTAAAAGTGGGTGAGGGTGAGTTCGCTCGGGGGTGGATCGCGATCTCCGAGCGCGATGGGAACAAGTGGCGGCGGAGCCGCGTAGATTTATCATCGTGCTCGGAGCGCCCGATCCACCTGCCCCACTTTTAATTCCCCTTACAGAACAGCTCTCGTGGCGGTCTTGCCAATTGGCCTATCTTTGACTAGCCTGCCTCCATGAAAATCCGATTGTTCCTCCTCTGCCTTCTTTCTGTGACCGGATGCCTCACTGCGGAAGACGCGGTGGTATCCAAGTCTGCATTTCTGAATGGAGAAGGTGTCAATGGTGAAGTGGCGGCGGTTGCCGTTCAAGCGGACGGAAAGATTGTTCTAGGTGGAACCTTCAGCGCTGTGAATGGCGTGCCTCGGTCGAATTTAGCCCGCCTGAATTCCGATGGCACCTTGGACACAGAGTTTGCAAACTCACCCGTCGCCGGTGTGAGCGGTCCGGTGCATGCGCTCGCTGTGGCTGAGGATGGTTCGATCTATGTGGGAGGAACGTTTAATCAAGCTGGTGGCGTCGCCACAACCGGTTTGGCGCGCTATTTGCCCGACGGTTCGGTTGATCGTGACTTTGCGGCCAAGCTAGAGCCCGGTATCAATGGAACCGTGTTTGCCGTGGCAGTGGAGGCTGACGGCAAAATCCTCGTCGGAGGAAATTTTGCGACTCTCGCAGGACAACCCAGAAAAAATATTGGACGCATCAATCCTGATGGTTCTCCGGACACTGCCATTCCCGCTCTAGGAGAACTGAATGGCAAGGTGAACGCTCTCACACCCATGAGTGCCAAAGCGTCCCTTGCAGGCGGCTCCTTCCGGGTAACCAACCAGGAAGCGCAGTCCTTGTTTCGGGTGGATTAGGCGGAAGTTTCGATCACTCCCCGCGTCGCTGAGAGGCTGATGTCGGGATTTTTCTCACCAAAATAGCCGAGTGCCCATTCACCGGGAAAAAAGACAACCCAATGTCCGGTGGCATCGCGGCCCAGTGCTGTGCCTGAGGGCAGAGTCGGGCTTGGCGTGGTCTCGAATGGCATTCCATTCTTTTGTGTGATCCACCGCACGGCCTTCCATGAGGCTGGTTCCAACCGCACACCCGCTCCGTATTCATTTTCCAAGCGATGCACAAGTACCTCAAACTGGAGGGGGCCGACCGCACCCAAAAGTGAGGTGCGAACAAGGCTGTCTTTGAGTTCGAACAATTGGGCGACGCCCTCGCGGAGGAGCTGATCCAACCCCTCCCGGAACCGCTTTTGCGTCGCGCTGCTTGTGCTGAAGATATTGGAAAAACATTCGGGAGCGAAGTGTGGGATTTCGTCAAAATGAATGTTCGGAATTTCTGAGAGCGTGTCCCCAATCTGGAATTCGTGATTCCCCACCAACCCGACCACATCGCCCGCCCATGCGGAATCCACGGTTTCCCGATCTCTCGCAAAAAGCCGCTGAGCATTGGAGAGACGGACCGGGCGCTGTGTGCGAGGGTGGGGCACGACCATGTCCCGCTTGAACTCGCCAGAAACCACGCGAATAAATGCCACGCGGTCCCGGTGCTTCGGATTCATGTTCGCCTGAATTTTGAAAACAAATCCTGAAAAATCTGGATTTGAAGGCTCAATAATTTTGCTGCCCCCCGAACGAGCGGAAGGCGGCGGGGCCAACTCAAGGAAGCGGTTGAGTAACATCTCGACTCCAAAATTGTTCATCGCACTTCCAAAAAAAACGGGGGTTAATTTTCCATTTTGCACGCCCTCCAAATCGAAGTCCGCCCCTGCTCCATCCAACAGCTCCAGTTCATCAGAGACCTTCGCATGAACCCCCGGAGCCAGAACGCTTCGCACCAATTCGTCATCAATGCCTTTGACCTCCACCGGCGCTCGATAGGTTCCCCCCGGGGTCCTCTCAAACAGATGAACCTGACGGTTCTCCCGATCAAAAACCCCTTTGAAATCCGGCCCATCCCCCAGCGGCCAATTGATTGGCATCGCGTGAATCCCCAGCACGTTTTCGAGTTCATCCAACAAATCCAGCGGAGCCTTGGCCGGGCGATCCATCTTGTTGATAAACGTAAATATCGGAACCCCCCTCAGCCGACACACCTCAAACAATTTCCGCGTCTGGGTTTCAATGCCCTTACCCGCATCAATGACCATCACCGCCGAATCAACCGCCGTCAGCACCCGATACGTGTCCTCGGAAAAATCTTTATGCCCCGGCGTATCCAACAGGTTCACAACCCGCCCACCATATTCGAATTGCAAAACCGTGGACGTCACCGAAATCCCCCGCTGCTTCTCCATTTCCATCCAATCACTCGTCGCCGAACGCTGATTCTTTCTCGCCGTCACACTCCCCGCCAACTGCACCGCTCCCCCATATAGCAGAAACTTTTCAGTGAGCGTGGTCTTACCGGCGTCAGGGTGCGAAATAATCGCAAAGGTGCGGCGTCGGTTGATTTCTTCGTGGGCATCCATGGGGGCAGGAGTTTCAGGGGTTCACCAGCGTGAATCGATCTTTTTTTGTCGGGGCAGAGAAATTGGGGTGGGATGAAAAGTGGCTGCGGAAGAGCGATCAGGGCAAAATGTCCGCCGGTCCACAAACCGTGATTTTCAAATCTCCTTCTCGCCTCTGATAGGCCGTGCCGCCCGATGGAGTGACGAGATAGTTCTGGCCCGTAGGGTAGGCACTACGAAATGCGCGGAGGGCTTTGCTGTCAAATGCAGAGGGGTTCCATTTGCACTCGATGGCATCCACGACGCCACGGTTTCGGGGAAGCACAAAGTCCACCTCCCTTCCCTGCTTGTCCCGCCAATAGTGGATCGAATCATCCGGCAAGCGAGCCAGTAAATCCTCAAGAACAAGATGCTCCCACAAAAAACCACAGTCATCTGTGCGAAGCGGCTCCCACCCTAGCGCCCAACTCACAAATCCCGTATCAAAGGCATAAACCTTCGGCTGTCGGACAATCTCATTCTGGCCGCCGCCATGAAAAGGCCGAACAAGCGAAACAGCATGTGTGATTTCCAGGGCCCTTAGGTGGCTTTCGACCGTCGGGCGTGTGATGCCAACCGCGCGGGCCGCCGTGGTTTGCTCGAACTGACCGCCACTCTGACGCAAACAGAATTCAAAAAAATCGTTAAAACGGTTCACATCACGAAAGCCAAACAGTCGTTGGATATCGCGCGCAAAAAACGAATCCACCCACTCACGGTAAAATGAGGGCTTTTTTTCCGGTGCCATCAACGCGGGCGGCAGCCCGCCCTGAAACAGTCGCCGCTCCAGCGATACCGTGCCAAATGCGGACAACTCCGAGAGCATCACTGGCACCAAATGCACAAGTCGCTTGCGACCGGCAAGGGTGTCTCGAAATTTCCTGCTTGCCGCAAGAGTTGAAGATCCGGTCGCAAGAATTTTTAACTCCGGAAACATATCCGCCCCAATTTTCAGCAATCGAGCCGGGTCCCGGAGTTGATGCACTTCATCGAAAATGATCACCGGTTTTTCGCAGGAACGGTAAAACATTTCAGGGTCTCTCACCCTGTCCTCAGTGCTTGGCAGATCACAATTCATATATAGAGAGGACTCATCCCCCAACTGACGGGCCAGTGTCGTCTTGCCCGCCCGCCGAACCCCGCAGAGCCAGACAATGGGTGCCTCTTGCCAAGCCCTTTGTATTCTTTCCTGCCAAAATGGTCTCTCAATCATGCAGATATACTTTACCGATGGTTAATCCATATGTAAAGTATGATATTTAAAATCACGGCTTTACAGAGTGGTCCTCATTGAACTTTTTCCCTTTTCATGTCCAGTCGTGAGAAGAACTTCTCATCCCGCTTTAAACGGTCCGTCGGACCACGAGCGCGAAATAAGGTAGATTCAGCCACTGAGATGATTGTGCTCAAAAATGCTCAAAAGCAAACAGAGTCATCGGGCACACCATTTGACAGTCTCGGTGGGTGGCGTTGAGGAGTTCACAAACAGGTGGATCGTGATCTCCGAGCACGATGGGAGCAAGGGGCGGCAGAGCCGCGTAGAATTTCCGTTCTATTTTGCCTCAAGAGCCAGTTCCACGACCATGCCGGGGCGCAATCGTGGGTCAGGCTTTTCGATGACCGCCTGAACATGGAAACCCTTCACGTTGTTCTCCACAGTCGCTATCGGGGAGATGAAGGAGATCGTGGCCTGCATTTGCTCTCCAGGCAGCAAATCGGTGCCGAACTGCACAGATTGTTGAGCAGCAAGTTTGGCGACCTCCGCCTGCGGCACATGAGCGTTGATAAAAAGCTTCGATAGGTCGGCAAAAGTCATCAATGTTGTGCTGAGGTTGGACTCGTCCGATGCGATGACCATCTGCCCTTCGAACACAGGCACCGTGAGAATCGTGCCACCGACAGGTGCAGTAACATTAAGCATGGATTTTTCCTCTTCGAGTGGGGCGTCGATTTCGATGAGCAGATCGCCAGCTTTGACTTCGTCGCCAGGGTGGACATGAAGCTTCTTAACCCGCCCACCAACGGCCGGTTTTATCTCGATGGGGCTGGCAGGTTGAATGTATTCACTCACTTGTATCGAATGCACGCTACCAGTTTGCGCAGACGTAGATGCCAAGAACAAAAAAAATAGGACGGCGGTGATGGGTCTCATGAATGAACAAGTGATTTCCAAGAGTTCGAGTGCTGCCAGACATCTATGGTTGAGCAATTGCGGGCTCACGGTCCAAGCAACCTCTCCGTCAAAAAGAGGTCAAATCATTCTTGAGACTCACGGATCTGGCCATTTTTTATAATTCTCAGGAGAAAGCCTTGCTGGAAAGCACTGATCTCTCTTGCATTCTGGCTGCCGCCCACTTTGGGTTCTCCCATGAGGGGAAAGTCTCCTTCCTGAATGGTTTTAGGAAATTCCTCTGACATTGTGCTTCTAAAATTGGGGCCACCGCTGACAATGCTTTTGGTTACTCCTCCACCATAGGCGATGACGATTCTGTATTTTCCATTGTCAGCGCCAATCATCACAGTAATCCCTTTCTCTGGATTCTTGTTCCATGCGGCCATTCCATCGATCAGGAGTTTGTCAGGCTCGCCGTCTTTGATTGTCCAAATCTCTGCGGTGAAGGACTCCGCTGGCAGCTTCACGGTCGTAGAGAATGCCGTAACTGAAAGGTATCGAGCCAACTCATCAACGGTGAGGGCTTGGGCATTTGCCATTGCCATTATGCAGAAAGCAACAATCACTGAAATGATATGTCGGAGTTTCATGATTGGGTCGTATTTGGGGATATCAAACGAGTGGTGAAAGGCAAGGCTTGATTAAGACCATGATGAGGAAAAATGTGGCTTTTCGGTCTTTATTGCGTCTCTTTAATAACGAAATTTCCTATGAACTGCATGTCACCCGACCAGATGCCGTAAACGTCTCTATCCAAGACGGACGCGTGTGGGTCAGTGTGATTTGTCCGAGTGTTTGTGACATCGTAATATATTTTGTATTTTGTTTTGTTGTCATTCGTTCTGATGTCTCTGATTTTCACGATGTAGATATCCTTTTCATTGGGTATGCCTAAGTAGCGAATGTCTCCATCAGGAAATGTTGTTTTGAACTTCTCATCGATGACATTTTTTATTTCTTTCGCTGAGATGCGAGAAGTGAAATCGTCTTCGGTGGGTGGCACGTAGCGATCCTTGAAGTAAATTGCCCCAGCGATAAGGCTTAATCCAAAGAATATTGCAATAGCAATTGTTTTCATATTTTTTCTTACCGTCCAGCTCATCCATGGCGGGGATGGAAGCTCGAGTTCAAACTGGAGTGTATTTCGCCGTTGGATGTTGCTTCTCAGGCCTGTATTCTTTCTCTTTCACTGAATAGGCTGGGTATTGAGCGAATAGGGGTTCACTGCAGGGCCTAGGCAGCATTTATTCCTGAGCATAAACGATTGGTAGGGTGAATTCTGAAGTCTGAATTGATTTCAAGTAGTGGATGATTCCTCTATGGCGAAGTTGAAGGACATCATTCGCAATTTCAATTTCTTGCTTTGCTCCCTTCATTCCAGATTCCATTTCCGTCCAGATGTGGTTCGGGGGATCAATAAAATATTTTCCTGTCCGCCTATAGACCTTGTCACTTTTGGAACTCTGTATCAAATGCGTGCAGGTGCCGTCCGCGAAAAATTCTCCTTCTTGGGGTGGCACATTGATGTCGGATCCATCGTCGGTAGCACGAATCAATCTCCACATGCCGAGAATCGGGTAGTATGGTGCCGTGCAATGATTCATTTTATGTTCAACGGTGTTATTGAGTCTTCCGCGATATTAGTAGAAGATATGCCACGAGCATT
>JBGTLQ010000314.1:0-4346 GCA_041744075.1 Terrimicrobiaceae bacterium | reverse complement strand
CCGACCACCGCCACATTATTGCTCCTTGGTGGACTTGGTGCCTTGCTGTCAAACCGTCGTCGGGCAGGGCGGGATGCTTAAAATATTGAGCCGAAGACAACCGGTGGGACTGTCACACCCCGCCGCCTTTGTCTCCAAAGTCATAGCCAACCTGCTTACCACACCGATGCCGGGTCCTGTTGCATGCCGGGCGGGTTTCAGTTTGGTGGAGTTGATGGTAGTATTGGGGATTTTAGCCGTTGTTGTTGGAATATCCCTGCCCGTCTCCAGTCAGATGCGCGGAAACGCCACCCGGACAGCGTGTCTTTCCAATCAACGACAGATTGCGACGGCCATCCTTCTCTACGCTGCGGAGAACAACGGGGTTCTTCCGCCCACCACGCACAGCACAGGCTCGCGAAAGATTGAAAACAGCTGGATTTATCAACTGGAACCTTATCTAGGAAACGTTGATGAAGTGCGTGTTTGCCCCGCAGAACCCAAGGCTCGCCGGGACCTTATGTTGCAACGCAAAGGAACCAGCTACACTTTAAATGATCAGGTTTTTGACAGCGAAACCTTCAATCGCCTGGCCAACTTGCCTTTGCCGTCAGAAACCTTCCTGGTCTTTATTCTTTCGGAAAACAAATTCCCAGGGGGTGCCTCCGATCATATCCATGGTGAAAACTGGGACAACTGGTTGTCAGCCGTGGGAGATGTGGAGGTCGACCGGCATCGGGCTGGAGGTCGGGCGGCAAACCGACTTCGAGGTTCTGCCAATTACGTGTTCGCGGACGGGCGGGTGGCAAGCCTGACTGCAGCCGAGTTTAAATCCTTCTTCGATCAAGGCATCAATCCGGCTCAGGTCCCCTTGGAACCAAGGAATCGCTGAATCCATTATCAATGGATCCAGATTTTGCATAGTTTCATTCGGACAGGCTGCCACTTCCCATGCTCTGAACCTCCGCAGCGTGCGTCGGGATCTACTTGATGCTCCAGGCTGCAGCCTCAATGCGGCCAATGCAGCCATCGTGATCGACCCCGATCAACTCCACACCGTGCCCGCCGCGATTGCTGACTATTAACCTTCATCCCACCTTCTTATGCACGATAACAAACGACTCCCCGTCACCGTTCTCTCCGGATTCCTGGGTGCTGGCAAAACCACCCTGCTCAACCACGTCCTTAACAATCGCGAAGGCCGCCGCGTGGCGGTGATTGTCAACGACATGAGCGAGGTAAACATCGACGCCGACCTTGTCCGCGACGGTGGTGCCGAGCTTTCCCGCACCGAAGAAAAACTCGTGGAAATGACCAATGGCTGCATCTGTTGCACCCTGCGCGATGATCTGCTGAAAGAAGTGTCGCGCCTGGCCACCGAAGGGCGATTTGACTACCTGCTCATCGAATCCACCGGGGTGTCCGAACCCTTGCCAGTGGCGCAAACTTTTACTTTTGCTGACGAGGAAGGCCGCAGTCTGGGTGATCTCACCCGCCTCGACACCATGGTCACGGTGGTGGATGCCGCGCATTTTCTTGAGCAATACCGCGAGTCGGAGACCCTCAAGGAACGGGGTCAAGCGATGGGCGAGGAGGATGAACGCACCGTGGCCGACCTGTTTGTGGACCAGGTGGAGTTTGCCAACGTGCTTATCGTGAACAAAACCGATCTCGTTTCGAAACAGGATCGTCTTGAGCTTTTGGCCACGCTGAAAGCCTTGAACCCCGCTGCCAGGATTGTCGAAACCGAGCGCAGTCAGGTCCCGCTGGACTTCGTGCTCGATACCGGGCTTTTCGACATGGAAAAGGCGCAGACCTCGGCGCGCTGGATTCAGGAACTGAATGGCATCCACACCCCGGAAACCGAGGAATACGGCATTTCCAGCTTTGTGTTTCGTGCCCGCCGCCCGTTCCATCCACAGCGTTTTTGGGATTTCATCCAGACGGAATGGCCCGGACTGCTCCGCTCAAAAGGATATTTCTGGCTGGCTTCCCGCCACGACATGATTGGCATGTGGAGCCAGGCGGGCGGAAGCGCGGAATATCGACCGGTTGGCTATTGGTGGGCCACTGCCCCGAAATCCGGCTGGCCTGAGGATGAAGAAATGAAGAAAAGTATTTTGAAAGATTGGCAGGAACCGTATGGCGACCGGCGTCAGCAACTCGTCTATATCGGTCGGGAATTGCCTAAAGAGGCGATGTTCGAAGCGCTACGGAAATGTCTTCTCAACGACCGCGAACTGGCCATGGGGCCGGACGCATGGGAAAAGTTCCGAGATCCATTCCAGAAATGGGTCGATGCGAGGCAGGGGAAAAGCGAGCTGGAAAACTGATCCTATAAATCGTGTCACCCCCTACCAAGCTCTGCATCTGCTGCGGTTTCAGCGAGAAGAACTTCACCAAGACGCTCCGACTGGGTTGTGCGCATTGCTACGATGTCTTTGGGCCTGAGTTGTCCACATTTTTGCCTAACATGCACCATGGGACCACCCATGTAGGGAAAGCTCCCAAATCGTTTTCCTCTGAACGCGGACGCCTTGTCCGGGAGTTGCGGGAAGTGGAAAGCCTTTTATCGTGTGGCGTGGACACTGAACAATCAGACGAACTCCTCGACCGCTGGAAACAACTTTAGCTCGCAATGGACACCCTCTCCAAAGCCACAGCTCCTGCGCATGAAAATCCGTAGCGCCACACAAAGCATCGAAGATCTCCTCCCCGAGCTTCCACAAAGCAAACTGGAAATCGAGAATGCCTCCGCCGAGGTCCATCGAGTGGTAAAACGCCTCAAAACCTTGCTTGTGCGGCATTTCGAAAGTGCGGCTCGAATCTCTGTGGTTCTTGGCCCCGACGACCTCCGTGTGGTCATAGACGCCCTGATGGCCGAGGCCGACCGACTTCGTCCCGATCCACACCTCCAATGCCCGGAGGAACTGAGGCACTACCTGCGGGTGTCCATGTTCGATGAATTGGTCGGGGAGCCTAGCAACATTCTTTATAGCACACAGGTGAGCGAGGAAACCATCCGCTACGAGGCAATGCCCGCCAACTTGTGGAAAAGCTGCCTGGAATCACTCCGCAAGCAACTCGACAGTGCGAATGAGACATCTAAATAACATTGGGCCATGGCGATCAATCCCCTACAATAATCTTCGCTGAAGCTGAATGCGCTAAAACAATGCAAAAAACTTTGCATAAATTCCGTTTGACAAACCGCACATCTGCCGTAACCTGCAATCGTATGCATAACTAACGTTGCAGATCCCATGAACGATTTCCCCCTCCACAAAAAGCCAGCCGCCTTCACTCTTGTCGAAGTCGCTTTATCTTTGGGCATCATGAGTTTCGCCCTTGTCGCCCTCATCGGCATGTTGCCCGTCGGCTTGAGCACTTTTCGCGATTCGGTGAATCTCACCATTGAATCTCAAATCGCCCAACAGCTTTACACAGATATTCAACAGACCCCCTTTGCAGACTCCCCGGCTCTCAGTGGCGATTATTACTTCAACGACGAAGGCTTCCGCAGTGATCCGGCGCAATTCCATTTCCACGCCAAAGTCACGGTCGCATCCGCCGGAGAGCAACTCCCTTCCAGCAACGGTGGGCTTCCAAACGCAGACGTGCGAAAGGTAACCATCGAAATCGCAAGGAACCGCCCCGTAAACGTGGAATCTTCCGGAGATCTGCGGACCTATGCTTATGTTATCGCCAACACCGGGATCTGATCGGATTTTGGCGGGAGCTTCATTCAGTGAATTTTGCATCAGCCAAAAACGCGGGATCACTCTGCTTGAACTCCTGGTTGCCCTCACGGTGACGCTCCTTTTATTGGTCCTGTCACTGGCCATGATCAATCAGACCGGCTCCCTCTGGAAACGAACCACCGGAAGAGTCGTTTCATTCCAAGAAGCAAGATCGGCATTTGAAGCGATGACGCGAAAGGTCAGTCAGGCGACTTTGAACACCTATTGGGATTATGATCCGCCAGTAGGAAATCCGCAAAATCTCCCACCCGGAAGCTACGTTCGCCAAAGTGAACTGCATTTTGTTTCCGGACAATCTGCGGATCTTCTTGCGGGGATCACGCCTGAACCCATTACCACAACGCAAGCGATATTCTTCCAGGCCCCGCTTGGCTATGCAGGGGACTCCTCGGCAGTGCCAGGCAAACTTCAAAATCTGCTGAACGCCTCGGGATTTTTCATCCAATACGAGAACGACGCCTCTCGGCTGCCCGCATTTATCAAAAATAACGGCACGCCACCCCCCGGTCACAACCGATACCGCCTGATGGAGCTTTGGCAGCCATCACAAAACTTGAGTGTGTATAACACAGACTCGGTTGACCCGCGAGGCTGGTTCCGAACTCC
>JBGTLQ010000313.1:0-7165 GCA_041744075.1 Terrimicrobiaceae bacterium | reverse complement strand
CCAATCGCCGCCAAAAACTAGAAAGCGAACAAGCTGCGTCATGCCAACTCCTACCAGCCGCCCTGTTCCGATGACTTTTCGTAACTACAACCGTAACTCCGCGTTCAACGCTCGCCCTCGCTGGTAGGAGTGCATGCGCTCAAACGTTGACAGAGAAGATGCCTATCAAGACCCTGCTTCTATGTTTCGTGGCGATGCTTGCCGGATGCGAAAGACCCCAGCCGATTCCCAAGGAGTTCAGTGGTCATTTCGTGAGCGATCGCGAAGCGACGATCAACCGTTGGAGTGAGACGCAGCCTTGGGGGGAGAAGACAGCGACGATCATCGAGAAGCTTGGGCCGATTCTTGGGTCGACGGAAGTGATTACAGACGGGCGGAACTACCGTGTAATTTCTGGAGACTGGACGGAAGAGGGTAGGGCAGAGTTTCTCTCAATTGAAGGGACCAAAGCCACGGTGAAGACCTACTCCACGGTGTTGGAACGTGAGATCACGTCGACCATGGAAGCCGACGATTCCGGCTACTGGGTATACTCAGACGACCCGTTGAAGGGCTATTGCGAGCGATTCAGACGAAAGCAAGCCTCCGAATAACCAGAAATGACCTACCAAGCGAGGATCACACCGTGGTTGACCATCCAGCCGGACATCCAATACGTCATCAATCCCGGTGGGGCGGCAGATCTCGGAAATGCCCTCGTCCTTGGCGGTCGGATGGCTGTGATTTTTTGATTCCTGTCAATGGGGCGGCGGCCCGGTTGCCATGACGGAGGATCGGGTGTAAAGATACAGCCGACGGCACCCCGGGCTGCGATTTGTGACAATGCATAGAAGAATCCCCGACTATCGAATCCTTTTGCTGGGCGGTGCGGTGGCGTCCCTGGTTTTCCTCGTGATCCCCGCCATGGCAAGGGACAAACTTCAGCTCTTGCGAACCGTGCCGCATGTGGACCTCGCACGCTACATGGGGGACTGGCGGGCCCTTCAGGCCATTCTCGGCCGCCTGAGAGAGCAAGGTTATGACACCAAGCGTTTCCTGCCGGTTCCCCAGTTTCCCGAGCAGCTGAACCAGCCCAACGCTGCCACACGTTCTTGAAATCGCGACTTGCGCCAGGCCCTCCCTGGCTAAAATGGTCAGTCGTTTCTCTGATTTCGGGACTCGTTGTGTTGGTCGCTGGTTGTGCTGCCTATGGCCCTCCCCGCGTGCCGGGTGAAAAGATTCACCGTAACATCGTCTTCGCCTCCCCTGGCGGGCGCGACCTGCGGCTTGATCTCTATCTACCGCCGGAATCAGCGCGGCCCGCGCCTGTTGTCCTCTGGATTTTTGGCGGAAGCTGGAAACTCGGTAGCCGCGGCTACCACCTCAACGTTCGCGACCTCACCCGCCATGGCATGGCTGTTGCCGCCATTGATTACCGTTTGAGCGACGAGGCCAAATTCCCCGCTCAATTGCGGGATTGTCAGGCTGCTCTCCACTGGATGCAGGCCAATGCCGCCAAATTCGGACTCGACCCCACACGTGTCGCCGTTGCCGGGGAATCCTCCGGCGGACACCTCGCCGCCCTCCTCGGCACGCTCGAAGGCCAAAAAAACATCCGCGCTGTCTTCGCTCTCTATCCCGTCACCGATCTTGTCGCAATCGGCCGTCAATACGCCCACGCAAATCCCAGCGACATTGAGCGACTTCTAGGCGGACCTTTCGAGGAAAAAATCCCCGAAGCCCGCGCTGGCAGCCCGGTCAATCACGTCAGTCCCGACTCCCCGCCCTTCCTCATCATTCACGGCGCGAAGGACACACTCGTCCTTCCTGATCAAAGCGTGCGACTCCATGATCGTCTCCAGGCCGCTGGGGTCGAATCCCGTCTCATTCTCGTGCCCGGCAAGGGCCATTGGTTCTATCTCTCCTCCGGCCAGCGTGAGACCGTGGCAAGTTTCTTCCAACGCCACCTGAAGAAATAGGCAGCAACTTACAAAGTCCCGTCCCCGAAAAGCTCAAGCCCTCAGCGGCTTCCATCGCTGCGGCTAATTGTGCCGAAACGTGGTTTCGCGGGGTGGTTTGGAATCGTCGATGTTTGGGTAATCGAGATTGAAGTGGAGTCCGCGGCTTTCCTTGCGACTTAGCGCACAATCCACAATGAGGGAGGCGACGGCGGCCAGATTTCGCAGTTCGAGGAGGTCGCGTGTGACTTTGAAGTTCCAGTAAAATTCTTGAATTTCGGAGTGCAAATTCCGAAGCCGGGTGGCGGCCCTTTGGAGGCGTTTGTCGGTTCTGACGATGCCGACATAATCCCACATCAGGCGACGGATTTCGTCCCAGTTGTGATAGATGACGACCAGTTCATCCACATCTTGGACCTTGCCCGGTCTCCAGTCAGGGAGGTGATATTCCTGTGGGGGTGTGCGTTTGGGAAAAATCTTTGCGAAAGCACGGTGGGCAAAAACGACCCCTTCCAACAGGGAATTGCTGGCCAAGCGATTGGCTCCGTGCAGGCCGGTGCTGGCGACTTCTCCGATGGCATAGAGGCCGCGCAGGCTGGTTTCGCCGTTCAGGTCGGTTTTGACGCCTCCGCATTGGTAGTGAGCCGCTGGGACAACCGGGATAGGGTCTTTGGTGATATCAATGCCAAGGGACAGGCATTTTTCGTAAATTGTAGGAAAGCGTGAGATGATAAAATCAGCAGGTTTGGCCGTGATGTCCAAATAGACACATTTGCTTCCCGTGCGCTTCATTTCTGCGTCAATGGCCCGTGCGACGATGTCGCGAGGTGCTAGCTCCTTCAGGGGGTGATGATTCTCCATGAAGCGACGCCCCTCGTTATCAATCAGCAACGCCCCTTCGCCCCGGATAGCCTCAGAGATCAGAAATGATCTCACCTCCGGGTGAAAAAGGCAGGTGGGATGGAACTGAACAAACTCCATGTTGGCAATGGTCGCACCAGCCCGCCATGACATCGCAACGCCATCACCGGTCGCAATGTCCGGGTTCGTTGTATAGAGATAGACTTTGCCGCAACCCCCGGTCGCCAGCACATTCACGTCACTGCGCAGGGTCTCGACCTCACCGGTTTTAGAATCCAGAACATAACATCCGACGCAGACATTTTTCATCGCAAACCCGAGTTTTCCGGTGGTGATAAAATCCACAGCCATGTGATTTTCCAGGATCGTGATTCCCGGGTGTTTGAAAACCTGGGCCACGAGTGCCCGTTCGATTTCCTGGCCGGTGGCATCGTGGGAATGGAGAACGCGGCGTTTGGAATGGCCTCCCTCTCTTCCAAGATCCATTTCGAGTTCGCCATTTTCGTCCAACCGCTCGTCAAATTGGACGCCCATGGCCACCAACTCGGCAATCCTTTCCGGTCCTTCGGTCACGACGGCTCGCACGGTCTCCTCATTGCAGAGACCGGCTCCCGCGATCAACGTATCTTTAATATGCAGGTCGAAGGAATCTTCCCGGCTCACGACACAGGCCACTCCTCCCTGCGCCCAGGCCGTGTTGGAGTCTGCCAGTTTCTGTTTGGTGACCAGGGCCACGGTGCCAACCTCGGCGGCTTTTAATGCAAAGGAGAGCCCTGCGATCCCGCTTCCCAAAACGATGGTGTCAAAACTTCTCATGATCCTAAAAACCGAGTTGGAACCACGGATTACACGGATAAACACGGATTACCAATGCCTTATGAAAACGGAATTCTTCACCCAAGAGGTGAATGCTTGTTTGCATCACATATTGCTGTAACATGCTGTATTCGTGCTCTCTGTGTAATCCGTGGTTCATTCTCATTTTCCCATTTAGGATGTTTTGTTGGAAAGTTTAGGAACCGGCACGTTGTCAATGAGCCGCGTCTTGCCAAAAAACACTGCCGTGGCCAGACGGCAGGGCCTCTGACGATCCTTGGCGGGGCGAAGGGTTTCCGCATCCACAAGCTCAAGGTAATCCAAACGGGCTCCAGAAATTTTCTGAAGGAGCTCCATGGCTCTGCGAATGATTTGCTGGGGAGGCGAGGGGAGGGCGGCGACGCGTTTGAGGACAGCAAAAATCTGGGGAGCGGCCGCACGTTCTTGTGGGCTCAGATAGACATTCCGCGAACTCATTGCCAACCCATCGGATTCCCGAATGGTGGGGTGGGCAAGCATTTTGACAGGAAAATTCAGGTCTCTGACCATTCTTTTGAGGATGGCCAATTGTTGCCAGTCCTTTTCCCCAAAGATGGCGGAATCTGGTTGGAGGATGTTGAAGAGTTTCGCCACAACCGTGCAAACCCCTTCAAAATGGCCCGGACGCGACAGCCCGCAAAGGGTTTGAGAGAGAGATTTTTCCAACACGGAAACGGAGTTTTCTGGGAGATAAATGGCGTCGGCCTCCGGTGCAAAAACCAGCGTCGCTCCAGCCGCCTGGCACATGGCCAAATCCTCAGCAAAAGGCCTGGGATACTTGGAGAAATCCTCGGTTGGTCCAAACTGTGTGGGATTCACGAAGATGGAGACTATGACCGTGCCAGAGCTTCCAGCCTGGCGCCGTGCTCCTTCAATGAGGGCGCGGTGACCGCAATGTAGTCCACCCATGGTCGGAACCAAAACTCGGGGGTTGCTCGTCTTTGCAAGTGCGGACCGAACGGAGGGGATGGTTTTTTTGACGATCATTCCCCTCAGTGTTGAGTGCAGCTCCCTGCCTCACCGATCTCACAAGTCCTGTTCAGCAGATCATGCATCACTGCGTGGCAAAGGCTGCGTTCAGCGCTCTAGCGGTGTTAAGGAGTGGCAGGAACTGGGTCAAGAATGGGAGTCGGGGAGGGAACAGTCTCGGGCTGAAGTGTGAGAGGTTGAGCTTCCAACTCCGTCGCTGCTGGAATTTCCACCTGAATCTCTTCTGTAAGCGTCTCTGTGGTCACTTCCGCTGGGGGAGTGGCAACTTCCGCAGCAGGTGTTGGGATTTCCGTAGTGGGAGTTGAAGACTCGGTTGTGGGAGTTAGCTCCACAGGCGCTGTGGTTGTGGACAGGACTTCCTGCTCAAATTTGGCTGTCGAGGGCTGATTGTGAGCAAAAGCAATAGCCAAAAAGAGAGTCACCACAAAGAATCCGACTCCCAGCCACACCGTCAGTTTTGCCAGCACATGGGTCGTCTGTGCGCCAAAAACATTCTCGGCCGCGCCTCCACCAAAAGCGGCCCCCAAACCTTCGCTCCGGGGCAATTGCATCAGCACTGCAACGACCAAAATCGCGCAGATCACAACGTGGATAACCAACAAAACACCAATAAGGACCGACATAGAACGAGAACCTTTGCCACAAAACCGCAGGCGTGTAAAGCGTGCTTCAGGTTCTTTTTAGGGATTTATGCGAGATCGAAACGGTCAAGGTTCATCACTTTGTTCCATGCGGCGACGAAGTCGCGGACAAATTTGCTCTGCGAGTCCGAACTGGCATAAACTTCGGCCAACGCGCGAAGCTGGGAGTTGGAGCCAAAAACCAGATCAACTCGCGTGCCGGTCCACCGAAGTTCACCAGTTTTGCGGTCATGACCTTCAAACAGGTCTTCACCTCCGGAAACCGCCTTCCACTCCGTGCCCATATCGAGCAGATTCACAAAGAAGTCATTAGTGAGCGATTCGGGTTTTTTGGTGAACACGCCATGAGCTGAGGCATCATGATTTGTCTTAAGGACACGAAGTCCGCCAACCAGCACGGTCATTTCCGGTGCCGTGAGCGTCAACAACTGCGCTTTATCAACAAGCAACTCCTCAGCGGACACCGAATATTTGGCCCTGAGGTAATTGCGGAAACCATCGGCTTCAGGTTTAAGGAACGCGAAGGATTCCACATCGGTTTGTTCTTGGGATGCGTCCATGCGGCCCGGTGTGAAAGGGACGGTGACGTCGTGACCGGCATTTTTTGCGGCTTCTTCGATGGCGGCGTTTCCTGCCAAAACAATGAGATCTGCCAGCGAGACCTTTTTGCCAGCTGATTGGGCACTATTAAACGCGTCTTGGATGGCAGTGAGTGATGCGAGCACCTTTGCCAGTTGGGCAGGCTGGTTCACATCCCAATCCTTCTGCGGTGCCAGGCGAATACGGGCGCCATTCGCACCACCCCGTTTGTCGGAGCCACGGAAGGTGGAGGCCGATGCCCAGGCCGCGGAGACAAGTTCGGAGACGGTCAGCCCTGATGCCAAAATCTGGGTTTTGAGGGCGGCAATATCTGCGTCATTGATCAGCGGGTGATCGACCGCAGGGATGGGGTCCTGCCAGAGGAGGACCTCTGCGGGAACCTCCGGCCCGAGGTAACGATCCCGGGGGCCCATATCGCGGTGGGTCAGCTTGAACCAGGCCCGCGCAAAAGCCTCGGCCAGTTGGTCGGGGTTTTCAAAGAAGCGACGGGAAATCTTTTCATACTCTGGATCAAAGCGCAGGGCGAGATCGGTGGTCAGCATGGCAGGGGCAATCCGCTTTGAAGCGTCAAAGGCATGAGGCACCAAGTCGGCACCTCCGCCGTTTTTCGGGGTCCATTGATGCGCCCCGGCCGGGCTTTTGGTCAGTTCCCATTCGAAACCAAAAAGGTTTTCGAAATAATTGTTGCTCCACTGTGTGGGCGTCGAGGTCCACGTGACTTCCAGTCCGCTCGTGATCGTGTCAGCGCCCTTGCCATTACCAAAACTGTTTTTCCAACCAAACCCTTGCTCCTCAAGGCCGGCGGCTTCCGGCTCCACTCCCACATGTTTTGCGTCTCCCGCGCCATGCGTTTTGCCAAAGGTGTGACCGCCGGCGATCAGGGCAACCGTTTCCTCATCATTCATGGCCATCCGCGCAAAGGTCTCACGAATATCTTTGGCTGACGCGATTGGGTCAGGGTTGCCATCAGGACCTTCGGGGTTCACGTAAATGAGGCCCATCTGGACCGCCGCCAAAGGATCTTCTAAAATCCGGCTGTGGATGTCTCCATCGGCATTGTCATCGGCCACCAAAACGCCGCCTTCCTTGGCAACACCTTCCGAACCATGAGCGTAACGGACGTCCCCGCCCAACCAAGTCTTCTCCCGGCCCCAATAAACATCTTGATCCGGCTCCCACGTGTCCTCGCGCCCGCCGGCAAAACCGAACGTTTTGAAACCCATCGTTTCCAGCGCCACATTGCCAGTGAGGATGTAGAGATCCGCCCAAGAAATCTTGCGA
>JBGTLQ010000312.1:0-34713 GCA_041744075.1 Terrimicrobiaceae bacterium | reverse complement strand
GAACTGGCCCTGCGCGCCTTGAAAAAACTCAACTTGGCTGAGCGAATGCACGTGGCACGTGATGGCGAGGACGCGCTGGATTTTTTATTTTGTCAGGGCGCTTACAGCGAACGAAGCCCCGCAAACAATCTCAGACTCATCCTGCTTGATCTCAAGCTACCCAAAGTGAGTGGGCTGGAAGTCCTGCAACGTATCAAGACTGAACCTCGGACGAGGTTGATTCCTGTGGTGGTGCTCACTTCCTCGCAGGAACAAAGCGACATCATTGAAAGTTACGGATTTGGCGTGAACAGTTTCATCGTTAAGCCAGTGGGGTTTGAACAATTCTCCCAAACCGTGCAGGAACTGGGGCTTTATTGGCTGCTCCGCAATCATCCTCCTTCTTTCAAGGGATAAACATGAACCCGCCATTGAACATATTAGTGCTGGAGGATAATCCTCTCGACACGGAGCTTATGTTGAAGGAGCTCCGACGTTCAGGATTCGACCCTGAGTGGGTCCGGGTGGATAATGAGAGTGATTATCTCAAACATCTGCATGCGGAGCTTGATCTCATTCTCTCCGACTTTGACATGCCGCAATTTAATGGCACGCGGGCCTTGGAACTGCTGAAGGAGAGCGGATTCGATATTCCATTTATCCTCATTTCCGGGACGATCGGCGAAGAGACCGCTGTGCAAGCCATGAAGCAGGGTGCGACAGATTATCTGTTGAAAGACCGTCTCACACGCCTCGGATCAGCGATTCAACATGCCTTGGATGAGAATCACCTTCGCAAGGAGCGCAAGGTGGCCACAGAGGCGTTGCGGTTGCGGGAAGTTGCGCTGAATGCTGTTTCCCAAGGAGCAATTATCACGGATGAAAATAGACGGATCATCTATTCCAACACAAGCTTCACGCAGCTTACCGGCTACTCCGCGAGTGAAATCATGGGGCAAAATTGTTCTTTCCTGCAAGGTCCTGAGACCGATCCGGCAACCATTCTAGCCATTCGGGCAGCTTTGAATGGAGCACAACCCTTTGAGGGAGAGATTCTCAATTATCGCAAAGACGGGACACCCTTCTGGAACGATCTTTCCATCGCGCCGATTCCTGGTGCGGAGGGGCAGCCGCTGCGTTTTATCGGAATCCAGCGTGACACCACCACGCGCAAGCAAGCCGAGACGGATTTGCAGCAGAGCGAGGCCAGATTTGCCGGGGCCTTCGAGCAAGCCCCGATTGGCATGGCTCTGGTTGCCATTGACGGACGGTGGCTGAAGGTCAATCGTTCTCTTTGCGAAGTGGTCGGCTATTCGGAAGCTGAGTTGCTCTGTAGCACGTTTCAAGAAATCACCGCCCCGGAGGACCTTGGGATCGATCTGGAAAATGTGCGCCGGCTTCTTGCCGGAGAAATCACACATTATCAGATAGAAAAACGCTATATCCATGCTGACCAACATTTGGTGCCTGTTTTGCTGAGTGTTTCCCTCGTTCGGGATGACCAGCGAGAGCCACTCTACTTTATCGCCCAGATTCAGGACATCACGGAGCGCAAAAGGGAAGAGGAGAGCGTGCGCCTCAGCGCGGAGCGCCTGCAGCTCGCGGCCCGGGCGGGTCGGGTTGGAATCTGGGAGTTTGACTGCCTCTCAGGCCTCTTGACATGGGATGACCAGATGTTCGTGCTTTATGGGAAGTCCCGGAATGGAAGCGATGATGTCTCAAAACGCTGGGTCAGCAGTATTCATCCTGAAGACCGGAGCCGCACCGAAGCGGAACTGATGGATGCCCTGGATGATGACGCTAAACCTTTCAACACGCGATTCCGCATCATCCGCAAAAATGACGGGGCCACCCGCTTCATCCGGGCCAGAGCGAGCTTGTTGCGGGATGAATCCGGCAGAGCGTGGCGTATGATTGGCACCAATTGGGATATCACGGATGCCTGGAATCGTGAACAGGCTCTGTCATTTGCCCTTGCCCAGGAGAAGGATCTTTCTGAAAAAGCCCGTGCTGGTGATAAAGCCAAAGGCGAATTTCTGGCGGTGATGAGCCATGAACTGCGCACTCCTCTGAACGGCATCCTTGGATTTTCCGAGCTTCTGGCTTCGTCGCCGGATCTTTCAGCAGAATCACGGGATTATGTGGAGACCATCATTTCCAGTGGCGATGCCCTGCTGCGCCTCCTCAATGATGTCCTTGATTTCAGCCGCTTCGAAGCGGGAAACGTTCAGATCGAAAAAACCAAATTTGATCCGGAGGAGATCATCGGGGATGTCCACACCCTGCTTGTCCAACAGGCGAGAGACAAGCAGCTCGCTCTTCAAGTTGAGATTTGCAAGAGCGCTCCCACGCTTATGGTGGGGGATCCTGGGCGATTGCAGCAAATCCTGCTCAACCTCGTGGGCAATGCGATCAAATTCACCGAGCACGGCGGGGTGACAGTTGGAATTCGCACAGCACGGACTGCGGGAATGCTTGAGTTTTTTGTCAAAGACACCGGCAGCGGGATCACGGCCTGTCAGGCTGAGCGTATTTTTCAGCCGTTTACCCAAGCGGATTCCAGCATTTCCCGCCGACATGGCGGCACCGGCTTGGGCCTTTCCATCTCACGTAGCCTTGCGGAATTGATGGGCGGAACTCTGACAGTTCTTAGCAAATCCGGGCAGGGATCGGAGTTTATTGCCACGCTGCCGTGTGGGGACATTGGCCCACCACCGGTAATCCCACCTGCCGTGCAGCAGTTCGACCAACGTTTTGCGTGTGAACACCCTTTGCACATTCTGGTTGTTGAAGATGACAAGGTGAATCTCAAACTTATGATTAATCTCCTCCGTCGGCTCGGCTACCAGGCATTTGCCGCCAACATGGGAGCTGAGGCTCTGGAGATCTATCGGCGCGAGCTTCCCAATTGTGTGCTCATGGATCTGCAAATGCCGGGAATGGATGGCATTGAAACAACCAAACAAATCCGTTTGTATGAGAAGGCTATCCACACGGAAGCTCCCGCATTTATCTCTGCGCTCACAGCGAATGTTGTCCCGATTGACCGCCAACGGTGTCTTGACGCTGGAATGAACACTTACTTGAACAAGCCCATCAAAATGGCGGCTCTTGCAGCCATGCTCGCTGAGGCCGGGGTTCGAGTAAACCAGAGTTTGTTGAGGGCTTGAGGTCGGGAAGGAGCTACTTTCCTTCCCAACTCGCCGAAGGTGGGGGGATTTCTGCACCGGCTTCCATGAGCGGGCCTCCGGGTCTGCGACGGAAATCTCCCTTCTCGGGATCAAGAAATAATTTTCCAGGATCTGTCACAAGCTCGCTGCCAGTGCCGACAAGGCTCGGGTCTGTTTCGCGCATGAAGATGTTGTTTTCGATGGTGGCTTGCAGGGGTGGCCTCAGGCGGTCAAGCACATTGTTTTTGATGACGACTCCCTCGGGAGGGCTCAGATTTTTTCCGGATTGGGCGAAGACTGATGATGCGTGGTTCACGCTATGGGAGGCGTTGATGAGGGTGTTATTTTCAATCAGGACATTGTTGATTGCTGTGCCACCTGTTTTGCCGGAGTTCCACATCGCGATGTTGACGGCCGCGCTGCCTTGGCTGTCCACAACGTTCTGACGGATGACGATATTTTCGGCGTTGCGATTCATTGCGATCACGTTGTGCATGTAGTTCCGCTCGATGGTGAGGTCCTCGCAACCCTCATACACATTGATGCTGCTGGAGTGCATTCCGTAGTGATTCAGGATGGCATTTGCTGTGAGGCTGCCGCGTTTGGCTTCATAGTGGCGAATCCCACTGCCAGAGTTTTTGTCGAGGCGACAGCCTTTGACGGTGAAGTCGTTCACCCGGCTGATAAAGACGGCGGTTGTCCACGCAGGACAATGGTGGATGTAGCAATTTTCCACAGTGATGTTGTCACAATAATTTAAGCCAATTCCGGCATGGCCACTCACGAACCGGATCTCGTTGTTTGCAATCGTGATGTGGCTGGCTCGTGGCTCGTTGCGGGTCACAGAAATTCCTCCAGCCCCGCCCGCAAAACGCTGAATCAAGAACCCTTGAATACGAAGATGTGAGGCTCCCGCATCCACGGCAATGCCCGTCTCGAACACGGGGAAGCCAATGTTTGCCGGCTGGTCATTTTCCAAGCGCTCAGGCAAGAGATAAACGCGGGTTTTTCCCGTTTCGGTTGGGAGGATGGCCCATTCTCCTGGCTGCTCGATCAGGCGAACCGAGTTGTATAATGCGAAGCGAGTTTCCGGATAGATTTTGTGTTTGAATGGTGCAAAAAATAGCTCACGCTTTGCAGGATCATATTTTTGAACTGTCGCAAAATACACATGGTTGTTGCCACCATGCAGCCCGACAAACATCCCGTCATAAAAATCAGCGGTCCTTCCCGTCAAATTTTTATCGTCAGCGAAGAAACTCATATTTTCACCCTCCACGTCGGCAATCTGCTGTGACGAAACAAAAAAATCGCTTGGAATGTCAGGGTAAAATGGATCGGAAGGTTTCGGGCTCTGCGCGATGGGAAGCAGACGGCTGTCTCCATCATAAAGAATGACCCGTTGCCATGGGGCCTGCTTGTTCTGAGGCACTTGGCGGTGCAGCACGACCTCTCCGTGATTAAAATTCTCGGAAATGTCGAGATCCAGATCCGCGTAGAAGATGTCTTTCCACCGAGGGTTTCCCTGGGCGTCTGCGGCTGTTTGGCAGCGTTTCCATTGATCGATCACTTGGCCCCCATCAATAATGGCGCGACCTTCCCCATATGTCCCAGATGTGTTGCCGTCCAAGGTGATTGGCTGATCTTGGGCTCCCGAGGTGGTCAGTTTGATGGAGCCATGATAAGTCACGCCGCCCTTAAAAAGGATCGTGTCCCCCGGTGCCAAAGATGCGGCTGAGGGCGTACTGGTGGCATTGGGATCTCCAGGCGAATGCTTCCAGGCCGTTTGAGGGGTGAGGCCGTCAGCGGTGTCATTGCCACCTGCAAAGTCCACATGATACGTCGCCGCAGAGAGGGAGAACATAGACAAGAGCGAAATAATCAGGGGGGAACAGAATCGTATCGAACGTTTGATCATTTTGGCATCATGAACGCATTGCTGTAGAAAATCAAGTGCGTCTTGAGTAGAGGAACTTGGAGCAAGTTTCTTTTCTCCGGCTGCAAACCAAGAAAATTGTTCAATTTCCTACGAATGATTTTCGAATTTGTAGTGGCAGGGAAGCTGATCTCACCGCTCGACTTCCAGACGAATAAAAGCCCGATCATGGGCGGGAAGGGGATCAATCGTTCGGACGGTGACCTGTTCAAGTTCGGAATTGATCGTCTCCACGCTGACTGTTTCGAGTAAAGACGGATCCCAGCTTTCCGTCTGCAGGGTGGTTGACAGTTTGGGAGTGTAATTGATATCGCGGGGAGATCTCAGTCGGCGATAGGTGAAGTAGAGGCGGTTGTCTTCAGCGACTTCAGCCGTGGGTGTGGCACCGTTTGCGGTTTGAAAAGGGATGCGGGGATTCAGGCCGAGTGCGCGTTCGAGGAGGTTTGAGATGCCGTCATTGTCTGCATCATTGAAATCCCCAGTGATCAATCCTGCATCGATTTCCGACGGCGTGAAATGACTGGCCAGCCAGTGGTCATGACGCACACCGGGGAGGGGGTCAAGGAAGTAAGCGATTTGATTGGCACCGACAAATCCGGTTCCTGCGATTTGGCCGCGGTTGTTGATGACTCGGGCATCACGGAGGGTCCCGCCAAGCCGCAAGGTCAAGTGGTTAAGATTCAACAAGCTTCCAGTTCCCCGCCAGAGAAATGCCTGGAGGCCATCGTTGGGATCGGTTGCGCCACCTACCACCTCGTTGTGGTTGTTCACACCGTAGGCAAGGCCTCCGTCGGCTCCGAAGCCACCAAGATCTGTCGGCGTTGTGCTTCCCGCAAGCCAGATGGTGGGGCGGCTGTTTGTGGAACTCCAACCAGAAATGGGACTGGACAGGCCCGCCACAGTGCCTGATCGGTTGATGCCAAAGCCACGTCCGCCAATATAACCCGCAAGTGGTGGGAGGGTGCTACTAAGACCATCGATGCACCTCAACGCCATCCATCCAATAGGAGATGGGCCAAAAAAATTATAATCGATGCCTGTGGCGTTGAGCCCGGTGTTTGAGGCCGCCGTGATTCGTGCGTTTCCCGTTGGAGTGGTTGAACCCGGGTTGTTGAATCTGCGGGATGTCAGACTTGAATTTGCCAAGAAAACTCGCCCCAGCTCATCAACCCCGGTTGCCTCCTCTCCCAAGAAGCCAGAAATCACGCCAGAAATATTCGTGGCACTCACACTGTTTTCCCAACGCACCGCCCGCCTTGCTCCCGCATTGCTGATGGAACTTCCATAAACCACGCCTGTATTGGAGACAGTCAGAGCTTGAGCACCGGTATCTCCCGGGAGGGGATTCAGCAAGGTAATCACCCCGTCAGTCCATAAGGCAGCTTGGGTGTTCGTCGCGATTTCACTGCCGTTGTGGGCAAAACCAACAACCGTTCCGCTTTCATTAATGGCCTTCGGTTCAATATAGGATTTTCCTGCGGGGAGTGGCAGCACGGAAAATCTGTAGTGCGGAAGGATCGAAACGCTGATGGTGCTTGCTGTAAAAGCCCCGGAATTGTCCCAAGCCACGGCGGCGTAGGTCCAGAATCCAGCGGGTGCCGAGGACTCCGAGTGGAAGTAAGGAGCCGAGGTGTCGGTGGTTAACGGGGTGGAGTCAAAATTGGAGAAATTAAAGACGCCGTCACTTTTGAGTCGGTAGAAGCGGACTTCGGATACTGTCCCATCGGGATCCGATGCGGTGGCTGAGAGTGGCACCGATTCCATGGCGCTGATTTCCGAGTCGTAGGAGGGAGATGTGAGTGTGACTGTTGGTGGAATGTTGCCGCTGGGGTTACGGAAAGCGGCCACAGCAGCCAGAGTATCGCGAACCACTTGGGCGTTGTGGCTCTGGTTTGTTTGGCCAATAGGAACGCCGGTTGGCACGCCCATATAAGTCACGTCGGGATTTGAAAAATAGGGCACTCGAACCCCCGGGGCATAGGCCATCACCGAGCGAAATTCTGTTCCGGTGGATGGAGTAAACCGCCAACCGAAAGAGTAAGGATAGAGGGGGGTGGTTTCCTCGTTATTTTCCCGATCATGAAGACAGCCAAGATTGTGACCGATCTCATGAACAAAGGTTGATTCCACGCTGGAGCGACCTGATACAGAAAAGCCTCTGGTGGCGGAGCCTGTGTAGAAATTTGCAATGCCTCCGGAGCCATTATTTACCAAAGCAACCAGATCTGCGCCAGTGGAATCCCGCAAGGCCGGGATGTCGATAAACGCGTTTGCCGCCGTTCTAATGGCTAAGAGGTCGGCAGAATTGTTAACTTCCACGTAGGCCACCTCCTGACTTCTGACCATCCGAACGCGCAGGCCGATCTCACTGTTGATAAACACCGAGTTGGCGCGGGCCACCATCAGATCAATTAAACTTTGAATGCCTGCGAGCCCACCGGCTCCCGCTCTTGCCGCTGGAGTAAAAGCCACAAGCACATCAATGGTCTCAAAAGTGAGCCCATCCGCCGAGCCGCCTTGTTGGCCCTCACCACCATATTCTGTGCCATCCAATGGCGCGGCTGTCTCGTCGGCTAGTGATTTGATGAGGGCGGTGCGAACCCGGAGATCTTGCATTTCCTCAGGGGCTGGAGCGGCTGCTGTGGTGTCATGAGAAAGTTCGCAACCCGGAAGCCCGGCAGGATCGAGTTCAATGACGGAGTAAAAACCATTCCCCACGGTGCGGATTTGATAAATCCCCATCCCAGGCGTCGTGAAAGAGGCGGCGATGGCATCACCTTTCACAGCCAAAATGAAGTCGCTGCCGGGGATATTTTCCAAGGCCCCATAATAGATCGTTCTCCCTTCACCGAGGGTTTCCAGGCGTTCCACCTGGCCGACAAACTTCACGTCGGGAAACAGATCAAAGAGGAACCGGCGTGCGGCGTTGTCCCGTTCTTTGGGTTTGGGAGGACTCAGATCGAGGCTCTCTGCCATGGATACCACGCGGGTTCGTTTGTAGAAGGGCAAGCTTTGAAGGGCGGGATTGGCATGGTCGGGCGAGAATGCCAGGTGCGGATTGGTTGGTCCGAGAACGGGCTCAATCGCTGCATTTCCGGTGGGCGTTATTTGCACTCCACCGGGGATCATGGGTGCTGCCGATACGGTGTCATCCTTGGGGGACCCGTCATGCGATAGCGATCGCCCATTTATGCTCCAAAAAACACCCAGAGTCAAAAGAGCCACCAACGCGGAAAACCAAAGAATTCGTTGAGTGGGTTTCATCCTGCGAGATGGTGATTATTAGGGTTCTTTCAAATTGTTTTTCATGGGGTGATCGACGGGACTCGAACCCGCAACAGCCAGAACCACAATCTGGAGCTCTACCATTGAGCTACGACCACCATTGGATGAAAAACAGAAGATAGAATTTTTGCTGAGAGGCGTGGGTTTGTCAATGAGGGAACAAGCCCGGTCCGGGGTTTCTGCCCCTTTTTTATCACATCCGTTGACTTCAGGCGATTCCGCAACTAAGGAAGAAGTGTGATTAATGTGACTTCAGCAGCAGCTCAGGGATTGGCTTCACTCCTTCGTGAAAAGGGGGAAGATGTGGGCCAGCAGGGATTGCGGCTTGCGGTCGAGCGGGGCGGGTGTGCTGGGTTGCAGTATTCGATGACCCTGGGTGAGCCTCATGCTGGAGATCAAGTGATCGATCAGGAGGGCGTGAAGGTTTTTGTGGATCCAGAAAGCGGATCGCATTTGGAGGGTTGCACCTTGGATTATTCCGATGATTTGACGGGTGCCGGGTTTCGGATCGTTAACCCCCGGGCCGCGCGGAGTTGTGGCTGCGGAACCTCGTTTGAGCCAGCAGATGAGTCATCAGCTCAGGGGTCGTAAATTTTCGGAGCACCATGGCACTCGATAAAGGCCCAAAAACAGAAATTCTTGCCGGAGAAGGCCGACGCCCGCGTTCGAAGGGGATGGCCACCGATCTCTTTGTCTGGACCATTGTGATTCTACTTCTGATTGGGATTGCGATTGGATGTTGGATTGGGAGTTTTTATGTGTTCGGTCACCCGGAAAAAGCGGTCAGCTATTCTCTGCTCACTCGCCTTAAAAAGTTGGATCCGCCAAAGAGGTTTGAACTCACCGCCGCGCCGAGAGGTCAATTTTTGAATCCGGACAAGTTGCTCGAAAAGTATGGGGCCATGACGCCGCGCGAGCTCGACCGGCAGAACGAGCAGCTTCTTCGCGATTTTATTCGCAATTACAAACTTGCCCCGGATCTTGTCACCTACGTCGTCGGGGATTTCAATATTTTGGATTCCTATGAGTTGAAGGAGACGGATTTTTTTCCATCAGGGGTGGTGGTGATTGCCGAGGCCAAGCAGAACAAGAATGTGTTGTTGGAGCATGTTTTTACAGCGGATGCCAAGGTTGTGCCAATCCTACATCGGATGTTGCTCACGGGGTTGGACCTGCAGTTGAACCGGGGGCTGGATCTATCGGCTTTGTTGAACGTCAAGCGCCTTGATGATGGGCGGATGCAGTTCACGGCGATTCCCATCGTCTATGGCAGCTACGCGACCACGAGCGGCCCCGGCACCTTTTCGTTGGATCCTCCCACGACGCTCAATGTTGCGATGGGGCTGCCAGTTGTGAACACCGGGCTCGTGACCGAGGCCACACAAAAGCTGGCGTCTTACAAAAGGAGAACTGGGCTGAGTGAAGATAAAACTCCCGCTCAAGTGCCTACGCAAGCGAAGCCATTGCCTCAGTTGGTGCGTGTGGAGCGACCTGTCGCTGTCAACGAAATCGACACGCCTCCAACACCGACTCCTGAGCCCGCTCCGCCCGTGCCGACACCAACCCCCGCGCTAACCCCATCCGTGGTTGTCGAGGCCACCCCTCCTGAGCCCACACCGTCGCCCGCGCCAACCGTTGCACCGCCGTCTATTGCTTCCACGGCGGGTGGTTCGTGGCCAATGTATGACCCTGGGCAAATGCCACGTGGGCGGTTGCTCGGAGTCCAAGATGCTCCAGATCTCGCCGATCGCGGCACCAGTGGAGAACGCATCTACTTGCAGGGAAGCTTTGTGGTGACCGCTTCCGGCCCAAACCGAGCCGTCCTTCGTTCACAAGCGGCAGTTGCTGAAACGCTGGGACTCAAAGGCAAAACCTCGAACATTCGGATTATTGCTGAGTTTCCCGCAGGCGCGAAGCCTCCCTCCGAGGGGTCCACCTTCTCGCGGGATTCCCGGCGTCCTTTTCAAATCACCGAGGTTCGTAAGTCCGCGGATGGGCAGGTGAATGTCTATGTGCGGGAAGTCACCAAATAAAAATATTTGACTCTCGGCGATGATGGGCAATCTTAACGGCGTTATGAAAACTATCCTTATTGCAGCAGTTTGTGTTGGTGTGGCCTCTCTTTCCGCGATCGCCGGAACCTGTCCTGGTGGCGGGTGTGGCGACAAAGGCAAAGGTGAAAAAGGCAAAGAGGCTCCCAAGGAGTCCGCTTTGATCACCGTGGTCACGGAATAAGTTCAGCCATCACCGATTAATTCGCAAAGCGCCGGGGAGCAATTCCCGGCGCTTTTGCTTTTCTTGTGGTCGGGATGATGGTTTTCTCTTTTCACAGAATGGCGAAGGAAATTCTACGGGTCCTGAACCCGATATGGCAGGCCACTGGCAAAACCTTCCGTCTGTACGGCGAGATTGATGGAGAGCAGCGCGCGGCCTCCTTTGCGTATTACGTCCTGTTTTCCTTGTTTCCCATGCTGGCTCTGATCCTCACCGTTGGGTCCATGTTTTTGGACGGCGACGAAATCGTGAGGGCCATTGATGCCGTGATGCCGCTCGAACAAAGTCAGCAAAACGTGCTTTGGGAGATGGTTCTGGCCTTGGAGGCTTCACGGAGCGGTGTTGGTGTGGCCTCGGCTGTGATCTTGTTGTGGTGTTCGCTGCGATTTTTTCAGGCGCTGGTTCGTGGGGTGAACCGGGCATGGCACACGGTCGAGATCCCGTGGTGGCAGATGCCATTAAAGAACCTTGCCATGTTGGGCATCATTTCGAGTGCCCTGTTTGCCGGGATTTTGATTCCGGCCATTTTGCAGGGTGTGGGCCAGGTTTTGAGGTATGCGGAAAATTTTTTAACATCGCACTTCCCCATGGCTGATTTTCATTTGGCCTCCCTGCTGCTTGACATCAGCCGCTATGTGCTGGGAGGGGCCGTGCTGTTTTACTCCTTCTCGATGCTCTACAAGCTGGCACCTCGCCGTAAAGTGTATTTCCGTCAGGTCTGGCTCCCGGCCCTGCTTGTCACAGTGGCCCTGCAAGCGTGTCAGATTGCCTTCGTGAATATCTTCCCAAACTTTGTGAACTACGGCCTCTACGGAGCCGTGGGGGGAATGATGCTTGTGCTGATGTGGGTTTATTTCTCCGGCATCATCATCATGCTTGGCGGATGTTTGTGCGCGGCTCTTGACCAAGGAAAGGCTGCGGAGCCAACTATTCCATCCACTCAAGAAAGTTGAAATTGTAGGAGATCATCACGGCCACAATGGTGGCGAAGGCCAGGGCCCCAGCCACAGCCAGCGAAGCGCCTCCGATCAGCAGCGCACGAATCAATCGATCTTCTTTTTCACTCTCTTGCATAATTTAAAGGGAATACGCGGGCACCCGCCCTGCGTCAAATGAGAAAGCGAGTTTTTGAGAATGGCCTTGCCGGAGTTTTCGTTGGGTGGCTAGTTTGGTCGGAATGAAAATTCTCGTGACCGGGGGAGCCGGATTTATTGGGTCCCATGTGATTCGCCGCTGTTTGAAGGACGGCCATACCGTGTGTGCGCTCGATAATTTTAATGATTATTATGCTCGCTCTATCAAGGAGGCGAACATCGCAGATTTTGTGGACAAAGCCCAGGTGATCGAAGGGGACATCTGTGATGTGGACACCGTGAATAAAATTCTCGTCGGGGGGGACTTTGATGCCGTGATTCATATTGCCGCAAAGGCTGGGGTTCGGCCATCCGTGGAAAACCCTGCGGCCTACATTGAAACCAACATTGTCGGGACCAACAATTTGTTGGAGGCCTCGCGTCAGGGTGGCGTGAGCCGGTTTCTTTTTGCCTCCAGTTCCTCGGTGTATGGTTTGGCCAAAAAAGTGCCTTTCTCTGAAGATCTTGCCCTCCCGCAAACGCTCAGCCCCTATGCAGCCACCAAGCTGGCAGGCGAACACCTCTGCGGCAATTATTCCCACCTTTATGGGCTCGGTGTTGTTTGTTTGAGATTTTTTACGGTTTATGGGCCGGGTCAGCGGCCGGACCTTGCCATCCACAAATTCACAGACAGCATCTATCACGGTCGTCCGATCCAACAATATGGGGATGGCACCACGCGGCGCGATTACACCTATGTGGATGATATCGTGCAAGGCGTGATGGGCGCCCTTTCCTATCGGCGGTCGGCCTTTGAAATTTTCAACTTGGGGGAGAGTATGACAACCACCCTTTCGGAACTGATCACCGCCATTGAAATGGCCTTGGGCAAGAAGGCAGTGATTGAGCGGTTGCCAGAGCAGCAGGGGGACATGCCGTTAACATGTGCAGATATCAGCAAGGCACGGGCCTTGTTAGGGTATAACCCCGGCGTGCCGATCTCCGTGGGGATCCCACGGTTTGTGGATTGGTATCTCACAACGCAACGATGAAGATTCCGCCCCTCCAGTTGCTCCAAGAACTCATTCGGATTCCCAGTGTGAATCCCGATGGAGATCCTGGGGTTTCGGCAGCGGGGGAGGGTTCGATTGCTGATTATTTAAAAATTTTCCTGGAAGGCCTTGGTGCCGAGGTGGAGTTGCGTGAGGTCCTGCCAGGTCGCCCGAATGTGGTGGCACGGTTTCCCTCTAACCGCCCTGGCAAGCCCCGGCTGTTGCTGGCTCCGCACACAGACACAGTGAGTGTGCTGGGCATGACGATTGACCCCTTTCTTGGCGAGCTCCGTGACGGAAAAGTGTGGGGCCGTGGTGCTTCTGACACGAAAGGTCCAATGACCGCCATGCTAGGGGCCTTGCAGGCCATGACAGGACAACTTAGTGACCTCAGTCATGAAGTCTGGTTTGCGGGCTTGATGGGTGAGGAGGCTGGGTTGTTGGGGTCTGTGGCGCTTGCTGAGCAAGAAAACTTTGATTTTGTTATTGTGGGAGAGCCCACGGGCATGAAGGCCGTTCATGCTCACAAAGGGGCCTCCTGGCTGACTCTCACCGCTCGCGGTCGCAGCGCACACGCTTCCACCCCGGAGGCCGGAGAAAATGCCATCGTTTCTGCCATGACCAGCTTGGCCGCACTCAGGGAGGCTTTTGATCGTGAGTCGGGCATGATTTTGGATCCTGTCCTTGGGAAGTCCACGATGAGCGTGGGAATCCTTCGAGGAGGTTCCAAAGTCAACATCGTTCCCGATTACTGCCACGCCGAGGTCGATATGCGAATTGTTCCCGGCTTTGATGTGAAGAAATTCCTCCGGGATTTTTCCGCAAATCATTCCTCTGTCAGCATCGAAGCTCAAATTTCACCCCCGCTCTACACCGATCCAGCCCATCCCATGCTCCGATCCTTGGAAAACCTTGGCATCCTTCCAGCCACGGCTCCGTGGTTTTGTGATGCCGCATCCTTTGGTCAAAAAGGTATCCCTGCGATTGCGCTTGGTCCGGGTTCCATCGCCCAAGCCCACACCGCAGACGAGTGGATTTCGATCTCTGAAGTTGACGCAGGGGCTTCGGCATTCAAAACTTTCCTCCTCTCCTTACATGTTTAACCCAGACCCTGTTCTTCTGATAGCGGATTGTGACAATTTTGTCACATTCCCTGCATTGATGCCACCGAGCCGATCTGTCCACCCTGCGCCCTCAGCGATATGAAAACCAAACTCCTACTCACAACCACATTCACTCTCCTTTCCTGTGTTGCTTCCAGCTTTGCTGAAAGGGTCGAGGTTGACCCAGCGATCCCAAGCTACGAACGCACCAGCGGGGTCACCGGCAACCTCAACTCCATTGGCTCTGACACCCTCAATAACCTGATGACGCTGTGGGCTGAGGGTTTCAAAAAAGAATACCCAAATGTTGTGATCCAGATTGAAGGGAAGGGGTCTTCCACCGCACCCCCGGCGCTGATCGAGGGCACTGCCCAACTCGGCCCCATGAGCCGTCCCATGAAGGCTTCCGAGATCGATGATTTCGAAAAAAAATTCGGCTATAAACCCACGGAGGTGCCTCTGGCCATTGATGCCCTCGCGGTGTTTGTCAACAAGGACAACCCCATCAAAGGGCTGACCATGAAACAATTGGACGGCATTTTTTCCAGCTCTCGCAAACGTGGTGGAGAGGATATCACCACCTGGGGCCAGTTGGGCCTGACCGGCGATTGGGCAGCCAAACCTCTTTCGCTTTTCGGCCGTAACAGTGCTTCCGGTACCTACGGATTTTTCAAGGACGAAGCCTTGGACAAAGGCGACTTCAAAGCGACCGTGAAAGAACAGCCAGGTTCCTCAGCTGTGGTTCAAGGCGTGGCCAGCGACCTTTCGGCGATTGGTTACTCCGGGATCGGCTATAAAACCTCAGATGTCTTGGCGGTGCCACTGGGCGATACCGAAGGACAATTCGTGGCTGCCGACTACCAAAATTGCCTCAGCGGTGATTATCCGTTGGCCCGTTTTCTTTTTGTTTATGTGAACAAAAAGCCCGGCGAGCCAATGGACAAGCTGACTCTGGAGTTTTTAAAATTTGTCCTTTCCAAAGCGGGGCAAGAAGTTGTGGTCAAAGATGGTTACTTCCCTTTGACCTTGAAAAAGACCGAGGAGGTCATTGCCGGCCTTTCTCAATAAAAACACCCACGCCAAAAACCCAAATCTCCGCGTCGTTATCTCGACGCGGAGGTTGAGGCTCTTACCACCGGACCTCTTCACGCATGCCACCCGTTCTCACCAACGATCCTGCGGATAAATCCCGGTTTGAGACTTCTCCAGGCACATTGTTCCTGGATCGGTTTATGACCCTCTTTATCAAGCTGGGGGGAGTCCTTGTGGTGTCGTCGGTTTTTGGCATCTTCGTTTTTATCTTTGTTCAAATTTTTCCGCTGTTCCAGGCTGCCGCCGTCCGGGAAATCAAGAGCATCCAGCTGCCAGAAGGCCAGTTTCCAATTCTTGGGGTTGATGAATGGGGGCAGAAACCATTCTTGGTTGAGCCCGATGGCAGCATGCTTTTTGTCGATCTTGAAACGGGAAAACTTCAGGACATTGCTGTGGATTTCGGCGATTCCCAACCCCACACGGTCACCGCCGCAAGCATCAACAAACGCGAGCAACGTCTGATCCTGGGAACGCATGATGGCATGTTCACCATCGTTTCCCCGGGCTATTCCGCAGTCCAAAAAGATGGCCGACAAGTTGTCAGCGCCTCCCCCAAAGCCACCAAGTTTGAAAAGATTGGCGAACCCGACCGCCCGGTCTTGGCCATCGCCTATGGAGACTCCGGCACCCAGAAGGTCGTGGTCGCCATGCAGTCCAGCGATGATGCCAACACGGTGTCTGCCTCGATCTACAAAAGAAAACGCAGCCTCATGGGCGTCGGGAAAGAAGAATTGGCAGGCACCTACGATCTGACCCCCCTGCTCGCCGGGCGTCCTTCCAATATCCTTGTTCCCGGCACGGGGGAGGGGGTCATTGTGATCACCGAGGATGGCAATGTGATGTTTTTGGTGCCTGATGGAGACCGGGGATTCAAAGTCATTCAAACGTTTCGCCCCTTCGAAGATTTGGCCAATCCCAAGATCTCGGTAGCCCAGTTTTTATTCGGGGATGTGACCATCATTTTTGGCAGTGATACGGGCGAGAACCGACTCTTCAGTTTGTTTTATCCCGAGGGTCAGAATGCCAGGGTCTTTGGTGAGATTCACCGGTTTCCCCCGCTTGGTGCCAGTCCGACGTATCTGGTCAGTACCCTTCGAAACAAGGCCTTCCTCATCGGCGGTGGTGATCGCGCCTCACTGCGCTTTTCCACCACCGAAACCGTTCGCTGGGAAGAAACGCTGCCTTTCACGGCCACCAACGCGGTGATCAGTGGGAAATACGCGAGCATCATTTTTCTTGATGACAAAAATGTGCTCCATTTTTTCGAGCTCGATGACCCTCATCCTGATTCCGGTTGGCGGGCACTGTTTGGCAAGCTTTGGTATGAAGGTGCCTCCGAGCCGCGCTGGGAGTGGCAGAGCACGGGGGGGAGTGATGACTTTGAGCCCAAGTATTCGTTGGTGCCACTCATCTTTGGAACACTCAAAGGCACACTCTACGCGATGGTTTTTGCCGTGCCGATTGCCTTGCTCGCTGCCATTTACACCTCCCAATTCCTTGCCCCACGCTCGCGCACGATCATCAAACCCACCATGGAAATCATGGCCTCGCTTCCTTCGGTGGTTCTCGGATTTTTGGCGGCTATTTATATTGCCCCACTCATTGAGACACGCATCCCTTCCCTGCTTTTAGTCACAGCCGGCCTGCCCCTCGCTGCGGCCATCTTTGGGTGGGTGTGGAGTTCCCTGCCGATCCAACTGAGGAAGTATATTCGTCCAGGAACCGAGTGGGCCTTTTTCATTCCGATCCTACTGGTTTTTGGAGGAATTCTCTGGAATCTGGGTCCACTCTTTGAGCGAATCGCTTTCGTGACAACTGATCCCAACACAGGAAAACAAGTGGCTGATTTTCGGTATTGGTGGCCGGCTGTCACTGGTGCCACCTTTGATCAGCGTAATGCGTTGGTGGTGGGATTTATGATGGGATTTGCGGTGATCCCGATCATTTTTACAATTTCCGAGGATGCGCTCTCCAATGTGCCGGCTTCGTTACGAACGGCCTCCATGTCCTGCGGAGCCAGTCGCTGGCAAACCGCCATGCGGGTGGTTCTTCCCACAGCCTCTGCGGGTATCTTTTCTGCGCTCATGATCGGCCTTGGCCGGGCCGTGGGTGAAACGATGATCGTGGTGATGGCTACTGGCAACACCCCAATTATGGAGTGGAATATTTTTTCTGGGATGAGGACCCTCTCCGCTAACATTGCCGTGGAACTCCCTGAGGCCCCTCACAATGGCACTCTTTACAGAACGCTCTTTTTTGGCGCGTTGGTCCTTTTCCTTTTGACGTTTGTTGTGAACACCGTCGCGGAAATTTTGCGTCAACACCTTCGGGAGAAATACAAAACCGTCTAACCGATGCACGCCACCACTAAAGACACATCCCTCACGCGAACGCACGCTGCGGCGGGGGAACCATTCGTCTGGCTGACAGCAATGGGGCTCACGCTTGGCCTGTTGATGGTCATCGGTCTTCTCGGGATCATCCTCGCAAATGGGGTCCCTGTTTTTTGGCCGAAGAAGGTGTACGAAGTCACGCTCAAGGCAGGCGCGAAAAACCCGGTTCCTGGGGGTGGGGAGTCCTTTGCCGGTGAGTTGGTGCAAACCCGCACGAAGCGAATCCCCGTGCTCACAGCCACTGGTGAGGTCGAGACTGATCAGAAGGAACTGCAATATTTTGTTGGAAACAAAGACGTTTACGGAATCAACTTTGCGTTTGTCAGCCGCGTGGATATCGAAAAGCAGGCCCTGCCCAAAGATATCTACTCCATCGAACGCATGGAATACGGCGATGCGTTTGTCTATCCCCTGGACCTCACCCTTGCGGATGGTACCAAGATCGAAGCGGCTGTGAATCCCGAGTTTCCTTCCCTCTTCGCCGACGCGGTCAAAGCGAGCAATGCCCTGCGAGACGAAATTGGGCACATCGAGAAGAAGGAAATTGGCCGCATCAATGCCCAGATCAATGACCTCAAAGTCAAAGGCGGAGAAACAAAAGATTCTTTGAATCAGATTGCCCAGTTGGAAGCTCAGTATGAAAAACTTGCCTCCGATGCCCGAACCCTCCGCCAAGAACAACAAGCGGCCAAAATCACTTTCCGTGCCCCCAACGGCACCATCAAAACGCAACCGATTTCCGAGGTGGTCGGATTTTATCAGCCCAACGATCTGGGGCTGTTTCAGAAGATTGGAATTTTTCTTCACAACATCTGGAGCTTTCTGAGTGGAGAGCCGCGGGAGGCCAATACGGAAGGCGGGATTTTCCCTGCGATCTTTGGAACGTTTGTGATGACGCTTCTGATGAGTATCGCCGTGGTGCCCTTTGGAGTGTTGGCCGCCATCTACATGCGGGAATATGCCAAGCAAGGGATTCTTGTGCGGTCGGTCCGGATTGCCGTGAATAACCTGGCTGGGGTTCCCTCGATTGTGTTTGGTGTCTTCGGGCTTGGGTTTTTTGTTTATTTTGTTGGTGGCGGCCTCGATCGATGGCTGTTTTCTGACTACCTGCCGACTCCGACTTTTGGAACGGGTGGTATCCTTTGGGCGGCCCTCACGCTGGCCCTGATGACGGTTCCCGTGGTGATTGTTGCCACCGAGGAAGCAATTTCCGCTGTCCCCCGTGGGATGAAGGAGGGGTCCCTGGCCTGTGGGGCTTCCAAGTGGCAGACCATTCAACGCATTGTGTTACCAGCCTCGGTGCCTGGGATTCTCACGGGGTTGATCCTCGCGATGGCCCGGGGTGCAGGGGAGGTGGCCCCCCTGATGTTGGTGGGGGTTGTGAAGCTCGCGCCCAGTCTTCCCATCGACGGCGAATTCCCATTCGTCCACCTTGAGCGTAAGTTCATGCACCTCGGTTTTCACATTTATGACCTTGGTTTTCAGTCCCCGGATTCCGAAGGAGCCAAGCCCATGGTCTTTGCAACCACGTTGCTTCTGATCGTTCTAGTGGTGCTTCTGAATATCACGGCTATCTTCATCCGGGAGCGCTTGCGTAAAAAATATGCAACCGGAGCCTTCTAAGCCCAGGAATTATCTGATATCCATGAACCACGAATCCGCGATGAGCGAAACGAGCCCCAATAGCCTTTCCCATAGTTCCTCGGCCACAGAGAATTCTGCGGCTTCCGAAGAAAATCTTCGAAGCGACTACATCAAAATCTGCAATTTCAATTTTTTCTACGGATCCAAGCAGGCCCTTTTTGACATTTCAATGGATATCCCCGAAAGGGAAGTCACGGCCTTCATCGGTCCCTCCGGTTGCGGCAAATCCACGCTCCTCCGCAATCTCAACCGAATGAATGACCTCATTGACGGCGTCCGTCACGAGGGCGATGTCATCGTGAATGGTCAAAGTATTTACGATCCCCACATCGAAGTGATTTCCCTCCGCAAACGCATTGGGATGGTCTTCCAAAAATCCAATCCCTTTCCCAAATCGATCTACGAAAATATTGTTTATCCTCTGCGGGTGGCGGGTCAGAACAAAAAGAGTGTTCTGGACGAAACCGTGGAGCGCAGCCTGAAAGGGGCCGCGCTCTGGGAGGAAGCGAAGGATCGATTGCATGACAGTGCCCTCGGACTTTCAGGAGGCCAGATGCAGCGCCTGTGCATCGCTCGGGCCATTGCCAATCGGCCTGAGATTTTGTTGATGGATGAACCCTGCTCGGCACTGGACCCCATTGCGACGGCCAAGGTTGAAGAATTGATTCATTCTCTCAAAAAAGATTTTACCATTGTGATTGTGACTCACAACATGCAGCAGGCCACGCGCTGCTCTCAACGCACGGCCTTCTTTTATCTCGGAAAACTCATCGAGTTCGACATCACCACCAAAGTGTTTGGCAATCCTTCACAGAAACAAACCGAAGATTACATTACGGGACGTTTCGGTTGATGTTCTAGTTTTTTTATGAACACCCCACACATCCTTACCACGTTCGAAGAGTCGCTTCAGATCCTTCGGGATGATGCGCTTATGATGGGTAGTCTCACCGACCGCAATCTGGCCAATGCTCGCAAGGGGCTTTTTGACAGGGATGAAGATTGGTGCAACACCGTGATTGTCGATGACGAGGAAATCGATGACTTGGAAGTGCTGATTGACCAAAATGGCATTGCGCTCATGTTGAGATTTAGTCCAATGGCCTCCGATCTTCGCACCGTGGTTTCGACCATGAAGTTAAGCATGAATCTTGAGCGCATAGCCGATCAAGCTGTGAATATCGCGCGTCGCGGTCGTCGCTTGCTTGCCAAGCCGGAGCTTCCCGAAACCAACGAGCTGGCTCCGACATTTGCCATGGCTGAAACCATGTTGAAGGATGCGATTCGCGCCTATGCGGACGCTGACATTGAGCTGGCCCGATCTCTTAAAGATCGTGACCGCAAGTTGGATGCTTTAAACAGGGATTATGCCGAACGGATCACCTTTCGGATGAGCCAGGACATCGAAAACATTCCCATCTATATCGACCTGATCTTTATTTCTCGCTTTTTGGAACGTATCGGCGACCAGGCAAAAAATATTGGTGAGGACACCATCTTTGCGGTCTCAGCCGAGGAGACACGTCACTCCAACCGGGGTCCCACCCCCATGGAACCGTAAGAGATCGGTAACCGCTTCAGGCTTTCAGGCCGGCTTCTTTTAGCAGTTGCCGCTCGGCTTCAACCCAGTCCTGGGTCTCATCACCGAACCAACCCAGTTTCTGGCGGCGCTCGGCGATGAAGTAAGCCCTCAAAGCAATGTCCTCATTCGTCGGACGTTTGGCTTTTTTTGCGGTTGGTTTTTTACCGCTCGAAGGCTTGGTGGCGGCTTTTTTCTTGGGTGCTGGCTTTTTGGGGAGGTCTGCTACGGCCTCAACAACAGCTGACTCTTCGCTGACCTTGCTCTTTTTGACTTTCTCTCCGGCTTTTCCTTCTGATTTTTTCTTGGGCATATCGTTTGTTGGTGTTGGTTCTGTTCCATCATGCAGAAAAATCCACTGAACGCATGAAAAAATTAGCTTCTAGGATTTCCTGCATGCGGTAAGGTAAACAATCATGACTGCATTTGTTATCCGTTGGCTGGTCACAACGCTTGCCGTCTTTGTTGCGGCTCACGTGATTCCGGGAATTTCTTACTCCAGTTGGGGCGTGCTGATTGGGGCCTCCCTTCTCCTTGGCATTATCAATGCGTTTGTTCGTCCTGTGTTGCTGCTGCTGAGCATTCCGTTTATTATTGTCACTCTGGGCCTGTTTATCCTGATCATCAATGCTCTCCTGCTTCTGCTAACCTCCTCCCTTGTTCCCGGCTTTGAAGTGCCAAGCTTTTGGAGCGCGTTTTTTGCCTCGATTGTCATCAGCATCGTGAGCTGGCCATTAAGCTGCTTTTTCCGCTCCAGTGATGGGCACATGCGGGTCATTACCCACCACCCAAGCATTAAGCAGGCCAACGCCAAGGTTCTGGATTGAGAACTCAAAGAATGGGCAACCTTGCCACGGAGGGTGTCTTCGTCAAAATTTGCGGTATCACCCGCTCCGAAGACGCCCGGCTTGCCATGGAGGCGGGAGCCGATGCCATCGGAATCAACTTTTTTTCTGGCTCCAAGCGTCATGTGACCCTGCAGGATGTCATGCCGTGGTTGGAGGCTCTGACTGGAATTCAAAAGGTGGCTGTGGTGGTGAACCCCTCCGAGGCAGAGGTTTTGGCGCTGCGGAAATCCCAATGCTTTGATGCCATTCAATTCCATGGGGACGAATCTCCAGAGTTTTGTGAGGACAGTGGTTTCGAGGAATGGATCAAAGCGGTGCGGGTTTTGGACCGGTCCTCATTTGAGCAAGCGCTGCGGTATCAATCGCCCTACCTTCTGCTCGATGCCTGGTCCGAAACAGGGTGGGGCGGGACAGGTGTCAGAGTCGATTGGGGCCTTGTGAGATCCTTTGTGGAGGACCACCCCGAAAAGCAGGTGATCCTCGCGGGCGGTTTAAAGCCCAGCAACTTGGCCGATGCCCTTCGCCTGGTTGCTCCATTCGGCGTGGATGTGGCCAGTGGCGTCGAGGCCGATCCTCGCCATAAAGACGAATATCTGGTTAAAGAGTTTGTCAGAATCGCCAGATCCAATAACTCACAAATCCAGAGTTAAGGATCAAAGAAAGTCTGCCCATCGGGAGAAGACCGTGGTGGCTGTTTCCCGCAAGTTTGGGAGATGGGCGAGTCCCTCCCTTCGAAGTTGCTCAGGGTCAACTCCCAGACCAAGTAGGTCATCCTTCGAATCCGCAACCATCTCTTCAAGAATTTCCGGCGTCATTTCCAGATGGAATTGCAGCCCATAGAGGGAATGACCATATCGAAACAACTGATTTGGCGTCAGAGCACTGTGCCCCAGCCGCATCCCACCAGGAGGAATCTCAAACACGTCACCATGCCAGTGGGTGGTCACAAAGGTCTTTGGCATGTCACACCATATGGGGTCAAAATCGGAGATCGGGTCCAGGGTCACCGGAAAAAACCCGATTTCCCGATGCGGCCCCTTGTGGACCTCGGCACCAAAACTTGCTGCCATCAATTGTCCTCCGAGGCAAAGACCGATGACGGGTTTGCCTTGAGAGGCTGCTGATTTGATAAGCCCGATCTCGGACCCAAGATACGGATATTTGTCCAGTTCATAGACCCCTTGGGCTCCTCCTCCCACGGCCAAACCCGAGTGTTCAGTCAAATAATCAGGAATTTTTTGCCCCAAATCCGGGCGAACGATGTCCATGGCGATGCCTCGCTCTGCGAGCACTTCTCCCAGTATTCCCGGCTTGTCGGTTTCTCCATGTTGAATAAACAAAACTCGCCGGCCATTCATAGACTTTGCCACCAATCGCTCATGAGGCCATTGCCGTAAGCAGGATGTGGGCCAATCAACAAAAGGGGAGAGTGGGCCTCCCGCTTGGCAAGCCGGACTTTACAAGGAAAACAATACGATCTGGTTTGCATCTGATCCTCAGACGAGGGGATAGTTGTGGTTCTATGAACGTTGTCGAAGTTGGAATCAAGGAGAAGCCATACAACATCCACGTGGGGCGTGGGTTGTTGTCCTCCTGTGGGGAGATGTTGCGTGACACTTTCAGCAGCGCCCCCAAATGTGTGATGATCAGCGATAGCAACGTGGCTCCACTTTATGGGGGGCGCGTAAAATCCAGCTTGGAAAGTGCGGGCGTTGAGGTTACCGGGTTTGTGGTTCCTGCCGGGGAATCTTCAAAATCCATGACGCGAGTTGCGGAGGCTTGTGACGTGATGATTGCAGCCGGACTGGACCGATCCTCGTTTGCTGTGGCTCTGGGAGGTGGGGTGGTGGGTGATCTTGCAGGTTTTGTGGCTTCGGTGTTTTACCGTGGGATTCCTTACGTGCAAATTCCAACCACCGTGCTGGCTCAAGTGGACAGCTCCGTCGGTGGCAAAACCGGCGTGAATGCCCCCGGAGGAAAAAATCTGATCGGGGCCTTTCATCATCCCTCGCTCGTGATTGCCGATATCGACACCCTCGACTCCCTTCCCGAGCGAGAATTTAATGAAGGAATGGCCGAAGTGATTAAACACGGCATCATTCGGGATGCGGAGATGGTTCAAGAGGCCGTGAGCCTCGCAAAATCCCGTCGCGAAGAACTCATCGCCCGAAACGTGGCCATCAAAGCGGAGATCGTTTGCAAAGATCCTTTTGAGAAAGCTGACCTCCGAGCTCTTCTGAATTTTGGACACACCGTCGGTCACGCCATTGAGCAGGTGGGGGGCTATGGCCGTTTTCTTCATGGAGAGGCCATCAGTATGGGCATCGCAGCAGCCCTGCATCTGTCATCCCGTCTGGCCGGTCTATCCTCGGACGAGGTCCAGATGGTTCGCGAGGCCCTTGCCTCCTTAAAGCTCCCTCTCACCATTCCCACCGACATCGAGGTGGAGCGGCTCCTTGCCGCGATGTCCCATGACAAAAAATTTCACCAAGGACACATTCGGTTTGTGCTGACCAAAAAACTGGGGTCGGCTTTTGTGAGTGACACCGTGCGTGAAGCGGACCTCCGCGAGGCCATTGCCTCCTGCCGGTAGTCCGGCTCCGGGTGGTCTGACTGTCAGCAAGCTCTGAGGCTTTCGTGCGCTAAAAAACAAAGAAATGGGAACAATCCCGTAAAAAAGTTGAACATCTCTAAAAAGTGGTCAATAACTAATAGTGTTATGAAGATTTTTCCCCCTGCGATTCGTTTTGTGATCATTCCCACCATGGGTCTTTTGTGTTCTTTGGACATGGGACGAAGCCAAGAGTTCCCCGGGCCGGATCAGCAAATTGTGTTGAAGCCTGAGATGGTGACAATGAGTGGCAAGGGGTCAATTGACACGCTGATCGACGAACAGGATGTGGGAAAAAATCCCTTACACAATGCCTCCAAAACGACATGGGATCTATCGGGGGTGAGCAAGGGGGAGTATCCTCAGGAGTTCATCATTGATCTTGGCGGGGACCGTCATCTCTCTCATGTGCTGTTCTGGGATGAAAATGGGCATGGGGTGATTCGGGTTTACGCGGGTGAGGGGGAGGACTGGCGGGAGATTGTGATGGAAGATGGGGTGGGAATCAACAAGTGGAAGATCCATGATGATTTGGATGCCGAGACACGGTTTGTGAAGGTGGTTAAAGAAACGAATGTTGGAAGTTTTGGGGAGATGCTTGTTTATGAATACACGCCCGAGGGGGCCAAAGCCGCGCTGGTGAAGCGGGAAGAGATGAAGAATGCCGCAAAGGTGTTGGAGGCTGCCAAAGCAAATGCTGGGAACCGTCCTTTGGTGGATACGGGAACCCTTTTCGGACAGTTGCCCTTGGTCGATGAGATTGATGTCTCAAGTGATCCCGCCGGAAGGACGTTTGTGGAGCGTCCTGCGGGAGCTTCGCGTGTTGAGGAGATTCTCGGGCGGAAAACCAGAGTTCTCCCCGGCGAGCAGGAGGAGGAAAGCTATTTTGCCTACAAAGTTGGTGAGGGGAAATTACTTGAGCAAGGCAAGGCCTATCTCCTAACCGTTGAGTTTCCAGAAGATGTTGCCCGTGCCTTCACCATTGGCAACCGGGGTGGGGACATGGTCCGTGGCATCCAGACAGGAATCTCCCTTGGGGAAACCATCTTCGGTTACACAAGCACCAATCTGGAATCTCTTAATATTCCTCTCTCCGGAAAACATGAGACCTTCCAGCAATTGTTTTGGCTAAGTGATCGAACAGCGGGTTTGGAAATGCCACGTGGCGAGAGCGAGGACCGAACGTTTTCTCCTGCAGGAGGTTTTCATGTGGTCTTTGGTCAGTGGCCAGCGCATCAAACCCCAAAGTCTGAGGGAGTTGCCATTAGCCGGATTCGGTTATTCGAAGTTCCCGAACCTGAAAAATTCAATGTGCAACTTCGCCTGCCCCCCGCAGATCTCCCCCACCGCAGTTTGTTCTACCGTGAGGAGATGGCCGATGGAGTCGTTGCGAGCACCGAACCCACGACGCGGGCTGTCGAGAATGTTGAGGACTGGTACGAATACCACTTCCGGCTCATGAATTTTCTGGGCATGAACACGTTCGCAAAAGACCTGCTTGAGTTCGGTGCCCCCCAACACTGGAATGTGGAAAATGGGCAGTGGTATCACCAGAGCAAGCTTCCCGATATCTGGGAAAAAATTCTTCCGATGTCACGAAAGTATGGGTTGACGGTCCTTCCTTACTACGAATACGCCGGCAGCACAGGCAAGATGGGAATTGCGCAGAAAGGCAAAGACACCACACAGCCTCTCAAGAGCAAGGGCGACTATACCCATATCACTTGGGCGGAAGCAAAGCGTGTTGATCTGACCGACCCCTCCGTTTTGGAGGAATTCAAACGAGTTCTTGATCTGACGATTGTGAAGTTCAAGGATCAGGCCGACTTTATTGGGGCATGGCTTCGTCCACGCGTGTCGCAAATGCCGATAAGCTTTGCAGACTCGACCCGTGAGCGTTTTGCGTCAGAGGCCAACGAAGGAACGTCCGTGACCCGTGAGCAACTTCAGGAAGACCCGGAATTGCTTGCCCGATATTATGATTGGTGGAATGGGAAGCGGAAAGATTTTCTCCTGGCCATCAGGCAGCATCTGATCGACAACGGAGTCGGTGAGAATTCGCTGGTTCTTTACACCGCCTATCATGCCGAGCCTGCCCCTCCGTTCCCCTCAATCAAAGGAAATGGGATCCCGCTTGTCACTGACGACCCTCTCTCATGGAATCAAGTTGCCGGAAGCGGTATCAAAGATTATGACCGGTTAAAAATTCTCACTGAGGATGAAGTGCGCGGCCAACACCTCTACCGGGATGCCTTGCTTGCCCCAACAAGAACATGGGGTAATTATGAGTGGAATCACGCCGCTCCAAGACCCGACCCCGCAAACTATAAAGACGTGGATGGCGTCTTGAACACCTACCCCTTCAACCGGGAATTCACAGTGAACGATCCTGACGCGCTGGAGTTATTTCGTGGGAAGTCCGGGCTGGCCATGATCAGGCATTATCCGTTGAACGAAAATACGATGGGTGAAACGCTTGGGTATTTTGTCACAGATGTGGACCGAACCGGATCCTATGGCATGTTGGCCGAGGCTCTCGCTGTGGCCAATGGTGATCCCTGGTACATTGGATACACCTCGGGTCATATCTACAACCGCCCGTTCCCTGACGCCGTTCGTCGTTTCAATGCCAATTTCCTAGCCCTACCAGCCCTTCCGAGCAAAGTCCTCGATCGGGTCTCTTCTGAGGATCCTGTCGTGGTCCGCCAGATTGATGCCGGGGCGCATGGCCAATACTTCGCGGTGGTCAATACCTCCAAGACTCCTATAAAAAATGTGACCCTTCGCCTGCCGGTTTCGGGAAAAGTTGTGGAAGCCGCCACCGGAACCGAGCTGCCGGGTCAAGGGGGACAAGTGTCGCTGAATCTGGACCCGTTTGAGTTAAGGTCTCTGCACGTTCGCTGATCAGGAGATCTGCAAATCGTGGCCGCGACAGGAAAAAACCTGAAGCCGGGAGGGCGGAACAGAATCAGAAGGTTGGTCACGGTTCTCGGCGAGGCTTTCCCAACGCAGCGCGAACCCAGAAGAATCCCGTTTCCAATTCACCTGAAAACCCGGACGGGTGGGTTTCTCAAGGGCCGGTGGGAAGTCGCCGGTGTCGGCTGTTTCCTGACGGGGTTTCAGAGTATCGGGATCAAGTTCCCACTGACGATGCCCGAGTTTGTCCGTCCAGAAGGGCTGAATCAGCCGTCCATCCTCCGTGGGGCGAACAGGATCGAGGTGGATTTCTGGTCGAATCGTTCCATGTCCTTCCGGTAGCCAGGCGCCAATCCAAGCTGACGCTTGGGAGATCGTCCAGCTTCCGGTTTTCCACCTGGCATGGAAGACCTGGGTGTTTCCGGTTGTGTCGAGTTTGTGATACGAAATGACAGGATTCCCGGAGAGGTCAAAACCAAGGCGCACATTTCCATTCATCAATCCTTGGCCGGTTTGGACCGGATCAACGACCTCCGCCGTGGCAAAGGTGATGGGGCGGGGCAGGGGGGATCCGTCACTTGTCATCCAGTTCACAAGGTCGCGGCTGCGGGCGTAGCACACGGTGTGGTTGGTCGCGCAATCGGGGGTGTCCCTCCACACCCAACAAAGATGGAACCATCCGTCGGGACTGGAGTGGGGGCCATCGAGATACGCATTGCGGATGCCTTCACCCGAGACGGCCGGACCCTCGGCGAGGCGATGCCAGGAGTCTGATCCGGCATCGTAGCGATTGTAAATCTGATCCCCCTTTCCGCTTGAGCCATGACGGTATCCGAAACACAAGGCTCCCCGGGGTCCTGGGAAGAATTGGGGATATGTCACAAGGTCCTCACGGGATCCGGTCATCGCGGCTCGTTCGAAGGTCGCGCTGGAATCCGGTTCGCGGCTGCGGAAATAAACTAGCGGGTCGCCATGCATATTGCCACTCAGGTGGAGGCGACCGTTGGCATCAAGGGCCAAGGCCAATCCATTGTGGCTATCCCAGCCAACCTGTTCCGGCAGCCGATGTTTCTCCCAAGCTGTCGATGTGAGCAGGCGGGACGCAACGGTCATGTGACGTTCCTCATCGTAGTAGGCAACAAATTGTTTCTGACCTGTGGTCAGCAATGCAAAACCCACGGGATGACCTGCCCATGCGGGGCCGATCACAAGACCGTCTTTCATGAGGCGCATGGACCCACTTAGCCTTGGGCGATCCGCTCGGCAATTTGAGAAGAGAGCACCTTGACGATTTCTGCCGAGCGAGGATCTTCTGCGATGTTAATATTTTCGCCGGGATCTGCCTCGTGGTTGTAAAGCATGCGGGCTGTGATTTCTCCTGAATCGTTTCGAAATTCCGAATACCGGTGAGTGTCAGATTTGACACTTTCGCTGTTGGCATGACGGCTAAAGACATACGTCGAGCCCTCATCCTTGCCAAGCCGGGGAATCAGACTTTTCCCCCGGGTGTGGGGCGGGATCTCCAAGCCGGCAGCCTGACACAGCGTTGGATAGACATCCAAGTATTCGGCGAGGCCGCTAATGCGTTTGCCTTCGGGAATACCGGGGCCACTCATGATCAGCGGACAGTGCAGTGAGGTCTCAAACAGGCAGTGTTTTGCCCAGAGCGAGTGCTCGCCGAGTTGCATGCCATGATCTGCCACCAAGGCAACCAGGGTGTTTTCCTGCAAGCCGAGCCGTTTCAACTCCGCAAGCACGCGACCGATTTGGGCATCCATGTAGCTGACCGCGGCACAGTAGCCATGGGCCAGGGTTTTGGCTGTTTCTTCATCGAGAGGCCCTTCCGCAGGCATTCCCAAATAGTTGCGGAGTTCCTGCCAGTTATGGAGGGCAGCTTTTGGCACATCAATCGGAGGTTCTCCGGGTGCTGCAATCGGAAGGTTGTTGCGATCATAGAGATCCCAATACTGCTTGGGAGAGCAGAATGGCAAATGCGGGCGGAGGAATCCGGCTGCCAAAAAAAACGGTTTGCCGGTTTTGGAGAGCCGGGCAAGTTCCTCGCAAGCTCTTTCAGCAATCATTGCGTCTCCATAGGCAGAATCCTCCACATCAGCCGATTCATAAGCGGGTCCCCGACCCTCCTCCTCAGAGATCGTCCGGTTTGCCTCAATCGCGTAGGAGCCGGGTGAACCGCCAAGCACCTTGGGCGGAATCCAAGACCCCTCGCTCCAGGCGTCCTCACAGTCGTCCACATCATGAAAGACTTTGCCGACACTCTGCGTGAGATATCCGTGATTTTTGAAATGTTGCGGCAGCGTCAAAACATCCGGTGTGTCATCCTCGACTCTCACATTCCACACATTGTACCGATCAGCCGTTGGCGGGAGCCCCGACAACAGGCTGGCTCGCGATGGTCCGCACACCGGATACTGACTGTAAGCCCGCTCAAAAAGTGTGCCCTCAGCCGCCAAGCGGTCCAAATGGGGGGTGTTCATACCAGTCACTCCGTAGCAAGCAAGCTGCGGACGAAGGTCATCAACATAGAAAAGAAGAATATTCATGGATTCCGATTTTTGCCTCGCCTCACCCCGACTAACCAGAGATGCAGCCGTTCCCAATCCCAGCACTTTAATAAAATGCCTTCGGGAGGAGGAACCAACTAAACTCGGTATCACGGGAGAAACATCCGACATTACGTGAACAATCACGTCATTGGCCGCCCATGTCAAGAAGATGCTTTTGTGAATGTTGTGGAGGGCTCAAAAATCTTCATCCAGAAAAGAAGTGTTCTGCTATCACTAGTGTATCCAGGCGATTTGTGCCGCTAACCACAACCCGAGCAGTTTCTCCGATGCTGGCTTGTTGGAGATCGTGGGAGGCAATTGCGTAGGCAGCCTGTCGGAGCCAAGGGGAATTCTCTGCGATGTCGGTGGCATAGACCGGCGCAATGCTCAGGCAGGCTTTCGAGCCGGGGAGGGGATTCCCGTAATGATCGTAAAGCTTTGCCCCTATGCCAAAATCCACTTCGACAGATGTGGTTTCCCCTCGAATCATCCAAGCCGAGGCGACCAGCTTGTCATTCTGACGAAAAACCATTCCCATAGTCCCTGGTGCAGGCTGGAAGCTGCCAACATATTCGGGGAGTGGCAGGATTGAGGTCAGCGCTGCGAGGGTGGCCATAACAGGTTTGGCCTCGCGTTTGGCCGTCATTAATCCGCAACCGTCAAAAAACGCTTTGGGCTCTTTGCTGTCGAAGTGCCAAAACCAAAAGCTTTTTGCGATGCCCGCTGCCATATGCATCACGTACGCGTTGAGATCATATTCATTGTCCAATTCCCAATGGGTGATTTCAGGGAAGGCCGAAACGATGGCTGTCATGTCCGCCGTCCATTGTTCATCCGGCGGCAGCGCTACAATAATCACCTCCCCCTCAACTTTCGGTCGGGGAATCGACTTCATCAAAACGGGCAGCAACTTCGCACCGACATCTGGGTGGGTTCTTTGGACTGGCTCCTCATGAGAACTCTCTTGTCCTTTTCAATGATTGGCACAACCACCGATTGCAACAGTGATTGATCACGAATCAGAAAGACTAGTTGGCTGAAACAGGAAACGGCAACGATTTTTTCAATAATCTTCGCTCAAAGTGGGGGGATATATTTACATGTGGGGTGCGTTGCACTTTGCATCAGGGACGTGGTGGTTGTCGCGACGCAGGCAGAAGCATCGCAGTGTGGCCAGGTGGGAACGGTCCCTTTTTATGTCAAAGCCAGGGTCGTCGGAGTCTCGGGAGATGATCGACGGGTGCTGACACTGGATTTTCCGGGTATGGCGCGCGGATCACTGGAAGTAGAAGTCAGAGTCCTTGGTTTTGCCTTTCGAAGTCTTGAGTTGGAGTGGTCTGGGAAGGTGGAGAAGTTGAAAGCCTTGTTATTTGGTGGCGTTGACGGCAAGAGAACAAAAGGGCGTTCCCGAGGCAGGCTGTGATTTTTGGCCGGATTGGCGCTCGCAGGGATTTTGCGCGCCCGGTGCCAAGGGCAACCCCGGTCAAAGTTTCTTGCGTTTTTGGGATTTTGGAAATGCCGTGCTCCTGCTTGAGGGCTACGGACCAATCCGTTTTAGCTGCTCAATTCATTAAGAGTCAGAATCCCATTCCAGGTAAACAGAGTTTTTAATAACCACCCCAAAATGGGAACAATCCCGCTTTTTCTTGACCCACCGTGGGATCCACCGTTTGTTGGTATAGAAATCCCCCATCCATGCTACCCACTCATTTCTTGTCGCGCTTGGTCCTTGGCCTTCTCACTTTGCAAGTGGGGGCAAGCTTTCACTGCGTGAATGCGAAGCCCGTGGAGGCCTTTGAGGAACGTTATTTCAGCATGGAAGGCAACCCCCACACCATGCCCTACCGCTTGTTTGTGCCGACCAACTACGACCCAAACCGGGCCTATCCGTTAATCATTAACTTGCACGGTTTGGGTGGGAGTGGAGGGGGCGACAAGCAGATGGTTAATCATGCGGGCGGAGGGATGTATTTTGCGGACGATGATTTTCAGGCCCGTCAGCCTTGTTTTGTGATGATCCCCCAAGAACCGGCATCGACCTCCGACCATTGGCATGAGTCCGACGTCCGACCTTTGTTGCTGGGCTTGGTTGATGCCATGGAAAGCGAGTTCAACATTGACGCAGACCGCATTTATCTGGGCGGGGTTTCCATGGGAGGACATGGGGTTTGGAAAACCATTGCCGCCGCACCCAACCGGTTCGCAGCTGCTTTCCCCTCGGCTGGTTGGAGTTCGTCGGGTGATGCGAATAAAATCAAACACCTCCCAATCTGGGCGTTTCACGCGTCAGATGACAGCGTTGTTGGCGTGAGCGGGTCGCGTAATATGGTCGCAGCCGTTCGCAATGCCGGAGGCTCTGTGATATACACAGAATTTGACAAAGGGGGCCACGTGATCGGTGGGGCTGTCAACCACTTGGAGGCCCTCAGGGACTGGCTTCTGGCTCAGCGAAAAGGCGTTGTCCCTTCGGGCTCTCCCCAGGTCCTGATTCATGCCGTTGTGAAATCGGGAACTTTGGATCTTTCAGGGGCCGCGGCCAACGGAGTGGAAGGCGTGAGTCGCGTCGAATGGCAAAATAGTCTCGGCGGCAGTGGCCCAGCCGTTGGCACGGAGATTTGGTCAGTGTCCGGAATCCCCCTTCAAAACGGAACCAATGTCATCCGTATCACGGCCTACGGTCCGGCTCCCCAGGGGGGCCTCGAAGGCGAAACGTCCTTCAATCATGTGGTCAGCATTCCACACACTGCCCCCGTGGGGGATGGGACGGCTCCTGAACTGACCGCTTCCTCTCCATCCTCGGAAGCCATTTCAACAGCGACCCCTGAAATAGAACTGACTGGGGTGGTCTCCGATAATGTCGGCGTGACTTCGTTGACTTGGAGCAATGCGAGGGGCGGGTCGGGAAGTGTTGAGGATGGTAGCCCATGGAGCACAACAATCCCTCTCGAACTTGGCAGAAACTTGCTCACAATCACGGCCACGGATGCTGCTGGGAATTTCGCCCGCAGAATTTTTGACATCACACGGGAGACCCTGATCAACACCAGCCCAAATATTTATTCCGGTCCCGACACTCTGCTTATTGCGCCTCAAAACACGTTGATCCCCGAGGCTTATGCGGGTGATGATGGCTTGCCAGGCGGGGGATTGAATTTCTCTTGGAGTCAGATTTCGGGCCCACCCGGGGTTCAGTTTGACATCCCGACTGCATTGCGGCCTTCCATCCGTTTTCCCAAGGCTGGCGATTATGTTTTGCGGCTGTCTGCGAGCGACGGATCACTTTCCGCAAGCGACGAAGTTCGTGTGCAGGTGCGCCCCCCGGTCAGCTTTTCTTCCTCCTCCGCAGAGGTCGCCATCAACTTAAACGGCTCGCGTTGCACAGATAGCGATGGTGTTTCCTATTTGGAAGATGACTCTGATTTGGACTTGGACCCTGTCTATTCCTTCTCGCCAAATCCATACGCGGATCTTGTGAATCCTGTCACTGGCACCTCCGATCCCTCGCTCTACCAAACGGCGTTTTGGGCACGTTCAAGTTTCCAATTCGATATCCCCGTTCCCAATGGGCAGTATGCGGTAACCCTCAAAATGATCGATCCCAACAACACGGTCGGCACCAGCTCGAGAGATGTGTTTATCCAGGGGATCCGGGTTTTGGAGAAATTCGATGTCCGCGAGCATGCTTTGAAACTCGAGGCATACGACCTCCATTTTCCAGTGACAGTCACCGATGGAAGGATTCGCATTTACCATGAAAACTTCGGGTTCCGCGCTTACCTTGCCGCGCTGGTTGTCCGCGAGGCACTTCCTCCGCCGACGAATACGGCACCCCTTGTCGATGCCGGGCCGGAAATTACTGCGGCGCTTAATGGGTATGGCGTGCCCAGTCCTGGGGTAAGCGATGATGGTGCTCTGCCTGGTCTGATTTTCCCCGAACTCTTTTGGAGCCAAGTCAGCGGGCCTGGAACTGCTTATTTTTCCGACCCACAAAGCCCTTCACCAAGGGTGTCCTTTTCAGCAGCGGGCACCTACGTCTTGCGCCTGGATGCGAACGATGGTGAGCACCAGACCTCGGATACTGTGGTGGCCACGGTTTCTGCGGCCTCGGCACCCCAGATCCAATTCGATCTGGGGACAAATGACCCGTCAACCTCAGGGTGGACCGTGGTCAGTTCCCACACCGCAGCCAACCATTCCAATGCGATGGACGAACTCGGTCAACCAACCAATGTCGGCATCCGGGTCAGCTCAGCCTTCCTTAACAAAGATACCACCGGTCGCCAAGACTCCACCTTGTTTCCAAGTACGGCGATTAAGGATGGCTTTTACACGAATCTGCACCGCGTGGCGGGACTGACTTTTTCCGGGCTCGACCCCGAAAAAACCTACGCGATCACCATTTATGGATCCACGACGGCTGATAGCGACGCCACGGGGATCTATGAGGTAGGCGATGTTGTTGGCACGCTCCAGGCCTACAACAACACCACAGACACCGTGATGCTTCCCGGACTTCAACCGAGCCCGGACGGAGAGATCGTACTCAGCGCCCGCCCCGACAATGCCACAGGGCGCGTAGTTATCAGCGTGGTGACCATCGAAGAGGAAGTCGGCGATCCGCCCTTGCCTGGTTATTCGGCTTGGATTCGGAGCCTGTATCCGGAGGCCGACGCATCAGTGACCGATCTGGATGCCGATCCCGAGAACCGTGGGCTCTCCAACTTCAAGGCCTATGCCTTGGGTGCTTCGCGATATGATCGCGCTGCAGATCTCGAACCTGCATTAGGGTTAAACGCAGACGAGGTGAGCTTTCAATTCCGACGTCCGGTGGATCCCGATCTCCAGTATAAAATTCGAGCCTCTGAAGATCTGGACAAATGGACAACCATCGCGACATTCGATCCTGACCTGTCCATTTGGACAGGAACTGCAACGGTTGAGGAGTCTGCGACGAATCCCCGAGAAGTCACCATTAGTGAGGAACTGCCCGAGACTGAGGAATCAGACCGCCGATTTTATCAGTTGATTATCACCCCTCAGTTGTGAGGCTTTCTTATGCACGCATAGCTTCTGAAGCTATGCATTCTTAGTTGCTGCCACCGCTGTATTTGTGCTGCCCCATGGCAAATGCCAGCGAGCTGAAATGCATGTTTGAAGAACTCGATCCATCCGCAACACAGCCGGGCAAATCTCA
>JBGTLQ010000311.1:0-2422 GCA_041744075.1 Terrimicrobiaceae bacterium | reverse complement strand
GGCGGCAAGACCATTATTTCATCCCTTCCTCCACCAATCGTGGTGTGCACCTCAAACGCAGCAGCCATCAGCCCGAAGCCCTCCTTCTCGAATAGCTTACCCGTCATTCATCACACATACATGAAATAAATTAGTTACGTTCATCAGTGTATTGGCCCTGGGTGAAATGGTCCTTCATTTTTTCCTTCGTTCTCTTCGTTCCCTTTTGTGAAATTCTTTTCACGTTAAAGCAGGGACTTGATATACCGAATTCCAGCGCCAAGCACAGGCACATGTTGGAAAAATCCTGTGGTGGAATCCCAGTAGTCCTGATGCAGAATGACGAGCCCTTGGTCATTAAACCTCGCATGGGTCATGCCGACGGTGCGGAAGGACTTGCCTCGGTGAAATTTCTTAAATTTCACATCCATCACCCAGCGCAGATAATAGTCGTTTCCACTTCTGACAACGTCCTGAATCTCCACCCGGATCTCATCCGCGTTTTCAGCCGTGCCCAAAAAGTATTTCTCGATGGCAGCAGCCCCGATTTCGGTTTTTAGAGTATCATTCAGGTAAGCATCTGCGGAATACGTGGATGTTGTATTTTCTCGAATATGCTCCTTGTTGAGATTGGAGAGATAGTCTTTCAACCGAGCCAAGGCTTCCCGTTCAGACGGGCCTTGCAGGTTTGCGCCTGGACGCTCCTTCAAAAAATCCAGATAGGCCTGCACTTCAGCGTTTGGGTTTTTTTGATTGGTCATACAGCCGCTCAATAACGCACAGGCACAGAGCAGGCACAAGAGGAGCTTGGGCATCATCAGATTTTGGAATACCAACCGAGCCGTCCGGGTCGGAGATTTGTTGTGATTTGTTTGACCTCCGTGTAGGCGTCATAACCATGGGTCCCCAACTCGCGCCCAAAGCCGCTCTGTTTGTAACCGCCCCAAGGAGCTTCATTGAATGTGAAATGAAACGCATTGATCCACGTCACCCCCGCACGAACTCGTCGAATGACCCGCTGGGCCCGCCCGCCATCCGAAGTGAAAACCGCCCCTGACAGACCGTAGGGGGTATCATTGGCAAGTCGCACCGCCTCTTCTTCATCCTCAAATGGAATAAGAACCGCCACAGGCCCGAAAATCTCCTCGTGAACAATTCGTGCCCCCGTTGGTGCATTAACAAAGGCCGTGGGTTGAACAAAGTTTCCGACGCTACGGGCATCGGAATAGGCCTCGCCACCCACAAGAAGATTGGCCCCCTCTTCCTGACCAGACGCAATAAAATCCAGAACTTTCTTTTGATGGGCCTTCGTGATCAGTGGCCCCATCTCGCTGGTTTCATCACTCCCCGGCCCAACAATAATCTTCGCGGCCGCCTCCGCAAATTTTGCAGCAAATTTATCGAAGACGGATTTTTGTACTAAGATCCGAGAACCGGCATTGCAGACTTCGCCCTGGCCCGCATAGATCCCAAACAGCGCAAAATCAAGAGCCACGTCCTGATCAATATCATCAAACACAATCAGCGGGCTCTTGCCACCGAGTTCGAGAGACACGCGTTTAAGGTTTCCCGTGGCAGCCATCATGATTTTTCGCCCCGTGGTGGTTCCGCCAGTGAAAGCGATTTTGTCAACCTTGTCGCTTGCGGCCAGAGCGGAGCCAACGGGATCCCCTGCCCCATAAAGAAGTTGAACAGACCCTTCTGGAAATCCGACTTCATCGAACAATTCAAACAGCAGGGCCACCGACCATGGCGTTAGCTCTGATGGCTTAAGAATACAGCAATTTCCAGCAGCCAACCCGGGTGCCAATTTCCACACGGCCATCAGCAGCGGGTAATTCCATGGAATGATTTGACCACAAACCCCCACCGGTTCTCGGATGGTCTGACAGATCATGTTCGGGTCGGGCAGATCAATGGATTCCCCATGCGGCTTGGTCGCCAAGCCTGCAAAATATCGAAAACACGCCGCTGCATCGGCAGCATCAAACTTCGCCTCCCGGAGGGGCTTTCCATTATTCAGGGTGTCGCGACGGGCAAACTCATCTGCGTTTTTATCGATGAGATCTGCCAATTGAAAAAGCCTGGCGGCCCGCTCAGCCGCAGGGGTCGTCGGCCAGGGGCCATCATCGAAGGCCTTTCGCGCGGCATCGATGGCAAGCGCCGCATCATCAGCGTTGGATTCTGTGGCTTCTCCGAGGATCGAGTTGTCCGCAGGATTACTGTACTCTCGCGTCGCACCTGACATGGCAGGCTGAAACTTCCCATCAATGTAATTCATCAGGGGCATACTCATAAATTCACCCTACCCGCTTTTTCTTAAACGACAAGTCGGCGGGCAAGGGACTGCCACGCCCTACCAAAGGAGAAATGACGAGTCCTCCATAGCTTCAGCGGAGGAGGAGCTGACGCAGGCGCTAAGCATCCCTCTAATGGTAGGGCG
>JBGTLQ010000310.1:0-22427 GCA_041744075.1 Terrimicrobiaceae bacterium | reverse complement strand
CACAGCCAGTTCATGGAGCCATCGGCATTTGAAGGGATGCAGGAAGAGACAAAAAGCGAATTTGGAGGGCTGGGGGTTGTGGTGACCATGGAAGGAGGCGTCTTAACCATTGTTTCACCGATGGAGGACAGTCCGGGTTTTGAGGCGGGTCTTGAGCCAGGCGATCAGATTTTGCAGATCAATGGGCAAACGACTGACAAGCTGACGCTTCCGGATGCGGTGGAAAAGTTGCGCGGAGATGTTGGAGAAAAAGTGGTGCTGACCATTCAGCGCCCCCGCACCAAGGAAATCAAAGATTATGAATTGACCCGGCAGGTGATCAAGGTCTCAAGTGTCAAGGATGCGCAGGTTCTGCCCTTTGAAGAGAATGCCTCGAAAATCGGCTATGTCCGGATTACCCAATTCAACGAACCCACAGCCGTGGAATTGGCAAGGGCACTCGACAAGCTCGACAAAGAAGGCATAGAGGCTCTTGTCCTGGATCTGCGTTACAATCCGGGGGGGTTGCTTGGCAGTGCCGTGGACGTTTGCGGGTTGTTTGTGCCTCCGGGCACGCGGATTGTTTCAACGGAGGGACGCGCACCAGGACGGGAATACGCATCCGCCGCCAAGGGCAACAAGCAACGGACATATCCGGTGGCCGTCTTGGTGAATTACGCCAGTGCAAGCGGATCAGAGATTGTGGCTGGAGCCCTCAAAGATCTTGGCCGAGCCATCATTGTGGGTGACACCACCTTCGGCAAAGGCTCGGTCCAAAGTGTGGCGGGTTTGCCAGATGGGTCAGCGGTGCGCTTCACCACAGCCAAGTATTACACCCCAGCAAAGCAGGTGATTCATGAACATGGCGTCACACCCACCATCCGGGCGGGAATGACGATGGAGCAGGAAATTGAATTGCTTCGCGCCCGCAGGACCCGTTCTCCGCTTATCAAAACCGAATCGGACCTCGAGATGGATCCCCAACTCTCACGGGCGGTTGATGCGTTGCGCGGGGTGCTTTTGACCTCCCCCATGGCCAAGGAGGAATCCTGAATCTTTTGTTGTCAGGCGGCCCGACACTTGATGTAAAAGGAGGGTGATGCACAACCCATGAACTACCGGCTTCTGCTCAAGGTTCTTGGTTTATTGGTCCTGCTTGTGGGGGGGGCGATGTTGGTCTGTGAGGTGGCGCTCCTGCTTGACGAACGCACAAGAGATCTCAAGACCCATGATTTTGCGCTGTTAAAATCTTTTGGTGTCACAACGCTTCTTGGGGCGGTGTTATTGCTTTGGGGCCGGGGGTCCGGAGATCAAATTCTTCGAAAAGAAGCCATCGCGATTGTGGGTCTCGGCTGGCTGATTTCCACGATGGTGGGGGCCGTGCCCTTTCTTTTTGCCTCGCCGGCTCTTTCTCCCGCAGAGGCCTTTTTCGAATCCGCCTCCGGGTTCACCACCACGGGTTCCACGGTTATTGCAGATCTGACACTCTGCTCACCCCAAATTTTGCTCTGGCGCTCAACGACCCAATGGCTCGGTGGCATGGGGATTTTGGTGCTGTTTGTTGCCCTGCTTTCCACATTGGGTGTCGGAAGCAAATCGCTGCTGAAGCATGAGTCCTCGGCGCAGAGCGGATTCGGATTTCACACCCGCATCCGTCAGATTGCCATGCGACTTTGGCAGATTTACGCAGGCCTGACTGCGGTTTGTCTTGTGGGGTTGGTTGCTCTTGGAATGACGCCCTTTGATGCGGTGATTCATGCTTTTTCAGCAGTATCCACGGGTGGCTTCAGTTCTCACAATGAAAGTGTTGCCTATTTTGACAGCGTCTCCATCGATGCCTGGTTGTGTTTGTTTATGGCGCTTGGAGGCATGAGCTTTCCCCTTCTAGCCTGGTTGTTTCGCGGAGGCTTTAAGAATGTCCGAAAAGATGAAGAGTTGCGGCTATACCTCGCTTTTTTGATCGTTGCGACCCTTGTGATCACCATCGACCTCGCGGTGCGAATGGATGAAAGTGTTGCCCGAGGGCTTCAAATTGCCTCGTTTCAGGTGATCTCCATTATGACAACCACCGGATTCTGCACGGCGGATTTCGACACATGGCCGACGCTCTCCAAAGCGCTGCTTGTGACGCTCATGTTTGTGGGCGGGTGCGCTGGGTCCACGTCGGGTGGAATCAAAGTCAGTCGGGTGGCCATTTTTTTCAAAACAGCCGGCCAGCAACTCAGGAATTCCTTTCGCCCCAACCATCACATCCCGGTTCGGATGAATGGGGACACTTTGGAGGAAGAGCAAATTTCCAAGGCCATGTTTTTTATTGCGCTGACGGCCTTTGTGGTCGCGTTAACAACGCTGGTTATCACGCTCTTGGAGCCCCAACTCGATTTGGTCAGCGGATTTATGTCCGTAGTGGCTTCCCTATTTAATATTGGCCCCGGTCTGGGTGAAGTCGGTGCTTCCAAGAACTATGCTTTCTTTTCGCCGACTTCGCATATTTTGCTGGGGCTGGTTATGGTCCTTGGGCGTTTGGAGTTTTTTGGGGTCCTGGCCCTTTTTATTCCTGCGCTTTGGAGACGATATTAAACGGCTTGTCGAGCGAGCATCGCGGCGCCGAACACGCCGGCGCTGTCTCCCAACGTGGGTCTGAGGATTTTTGTTTTCAGATCTGAGTTGAAGGTGTGTTTCAGAATTTCTTTCCGGGTTTGGTTTTCGTAAAGCACAGCGAGATTCCCGACACCCCCACCAACGACAATGGCATCTGGATCCACAATGTTTATAAGCGCCGCCAGGGCTTCACCAAACTTACGCTGAAGTCTTTGGAGTGTGGCCGTTGCGTGGGGGTCTCCATCAAGAGCGGCAATCTCTTTTAATGGAAGGGATCGACCGGACGCTTTAGTAAAAAAGCGTTCCAGTGAGGGGCCTGCAAGCACGGTTTCCACACAGCCTTTAAGTCCACAAAAGCAAAGGGTCTCTTCTCCACGCATCGGATTATGGCCCCACTCCCCTGCAATCCCGTGCAGCCCCTGAATAATACGCCCTCCAACCACGAGGCCACCGCCAACACCGGTGCCAAGAATCAACCCCACCACAAGATCATCACCGCGTGCTGCCCCCAATGTGGCCTCCGCAAGAGCAAAACAGTTGGCATCATTGGCACAACGGACTTCTATTCCAAGCCTCGCTATCAAATCATCCCGAAGCGGACTTCCATTCAAACATTGGGTGTTGGAATTTTTTAGCTTTCCAGTGGAAGGCTCCATGGCTCCGGGCGTCCCGATACCGAGGCAGGCTGGTCGTGACATACCACTTTCCTCCTCAAGCGAAGTGACAACCCTAATAATTTGATTCAGAACATGCTCGTATCCTTTTGCCCCCTCGGTGCGGAGCCGGAGCCTGGCGATGGGATTTTCCGGGCAGGTTGGATCAATGACCGCCCCTTCAATTTTTGTGCCTCCGAGGTCAATCCCCCAAACATGCATAGCGACTGCGCCAATGTGGAGGGGTCAGACAGACACCCGCATGGGCATCAGAACGTAAAGGAACGGTGTATTGATTTTCACCACTCCCGGGCTGATCTCATCAATCAACTCGAGGTGAACCTCGTCCTCGGTGAGATTTCTGAGCGGATCCAGAAGGAACTCGGGATTGAAGGCAATGGAAAAATCTTTGCCGCGGTAGGCAATGGCAATCGATTCACGAGCCTCTCCGACCTCGGGAGTGTTTGCTGAGATATCGAGATTGTTTTTGGAGAATGCCAACCGCACTGAGCTGGATTTGTCGGTGCTCAGAATTGAGACCCGGCGGACGCTGTTAAAAAAGGCTTCGCGCTCCAACGTGACGCGTTCCTTGGCTTCTCCGGGGATGACCTGACGATAGTTCGGGTAGTTCCCTTCGACCAGCTTTGAGGCTAATTCTGCGCCGGCGACCCGAAAGATGACCAGGTTTTCTCCGGCGACAATTTGCACTTCACCATCATCACCCAGGATACGTTGCAACTCGGCCACTGCCTTGGTGGGCACAATAAAATCCCGCTCCTGGCTTTTCGGAAATTCGATGTCACTATCAAAAAGGGCCAGTCGGCGGCCATCGGTCGCAACAAGGGTCAGCTTGTTTTCTGTGAAAGAGAATAGAATCCCGTTTAACACATAACGCGTTTCGTCCACGGAAATGGCGTAACCGGTTTTGCGAACACCATCCCGCAGCTCGGATTGTTTGAGAGTGTAGGTTTTGGCATCTTGGAAGGAAGGGAATGGCGGAAAGTCTTCCTTTGGCAGACCATACACTTTGAAGAAGCTGCTGCCGCAACTGATGCTCGTGATGTTTTTGGCGTCGGTCTCCATCACGATTTCCGAGGACGGCAACTCGCGGATGATGGCTGCCAAACGTTTTGCAGGAATCGTCGAAGCTCCCTGTTTTTCGATTTGCGCTGGAATTTCGCAGCGGATTGCGACCTCCAAGTCGGTGGTGGTCAGCCGAAGACCGGTCTCTGTGGTCTCCAGCAGGGCGTTGGTTAGTACGGGCAGCGTTGCGCGGTTGCTAACAACATTCTGAATACGCTGGAGTCCATCCAGGAGGGCATCTTTGGTTACGGCAAACTTCATGGGATATGTATCAAACCCTTGCTTTTAAAGCGCTCGGGGGCATCTGTCAATTGTCGCGAAGGCTTTGAGTCTGTCAATATCAACCCGACCATTTAACCCTTTAGGGCCCCACTACCCAGCCCCCGCACAAAAAGCTTCATGGTAAACAGGAAGATCACGATGAGTGGCAGGCTTGCAATAAAGAATGACGCCATGATTTTCCCCCACTGCTTGACGTACTCGCCATCAAGGTAAATCAGTCCCACCCCAATGGTAAACAGCTCAGGATCACGAAGAATGATGAGCGGCATGAGGAAGTCATTCCATGCCCCAAGGAATTGCAGAATGGCCAGCGTCCCTAGAATCGGGCCGCTCATCGGGATCACCACATTGCGCAATTGGGCCAAGTGACTGGCTCCATCCATTTCCGCTGCCTCAAAGAGGTCTTTCGGTATTTCTTCAATAAAGTTGCGAAGAACATAGATGCAAAAGACCTGGCCTCCCGCGATCCCCAAAATGATCAGTGCGTAAAGGGTGTTCAGCAAGTTGAGGCTTTTCAACAGAGCAAAAAGCGGGACGATATTCGCCACACCTGGAAGAAGCATAAGCAGGAGGAATGCGGCCCATAGAGGTCCACTGAAGGGCATTTTGTAACGGGCGAAGAAATAGGCACCCATGAGGGCAATAACCAAGGTGCCAATAGTCGCTGAAACGGCCACAACCACCGTGTTTGCCACATAGGGAAGGACGAGTTTCACGGCATCCACATAGTTTTCCCAGATCCAGCCCAAGGGATTGCTTGGAAGCCACGGATTGGAAAGAAAACCTGCGTTATCTTTGACGCTGATTTGCAACATCATGTAAAACGGCAGCAGTTCCACTGCAATGATGAGGATGATCAGGATGTGTTTGGGCCAGTCTCTGCCCTGACGCCCCCCCACGCTCTTAGTGATGGCTCCCCCGCTCATTTGTCAACCCTCACGTATTTGTTGTTAATCATGGTAAGTGCCAGAATAAAGACGAATAGGAAAAGACCCAACGCACAAGCGTATCCAAACTCTCCTGCTAAAAACGCCCGGTTGAACATCCAGAGTCCGGGAACCATGCCCTTACCTCCAGGGCCTCCCTCCTCGCCGAGAAGCAGAAACTGCAAACCAAAACCTTGCAGGGTGCCGATGATCATCAGGACAAACATCAGGCGGACCTGTGTTGTGATGAGCGGAAGTTCGATATGGAGAAATTTTTGGAAGGGTGTGACGCCGTCCAGATCAGCGGCCTCATACACCTCGGTGCCGATGGACTGGAGACCGGCAAGGAAAATTAAAACGCCTACAGCTCCGATCCACGGAAATCCCCAAATAATCAAAGAAGGGATGATCAGGGATGGTTCTCCCAACCATGCGATGGGAACTCCCTCCTGAAAAATGCCCCATCTGAAAAGGTTATCAATGTGAACCAGCACGGTTTTTAGTCCCGTGGCATCAAGGACTTTGTTAAGAACCCCAAAGTTTGGGTCATAGAAGAATTTCCAGATGAACAAAGTGACCAACCCGGGAACAATCATCGGCAGAACCACAAGCACGCGATACCAATACTGCCAACGGTCGCTGGTCAGACGATGAATCAGAACCGCCAAAAAGATCGATGGGATCATTTTAAAAACATTCGCGATCACAAGGATGCCAATCGTGATGAAGGAATTCCAAAAAACATGGTCCTGCAAAACTGCCACAAAGTTGCCAAATCCAACAAATTCTTTAACGTCGCCGCCGGACCAGCGAAAGAAGCTGTGATAGATGGCACTTGCGGCAGGAAAATAGGAGAAGAGCCCCACAGCCACCAATGAAGGCACAATGAAAAGATAGAGCTTCCACTCCAGGAGGGCTTTTTTGGGGCTGATGGGAAGGGGCATTAGTTTGAGTCTTCTTGGATCCGTTTATCGGTTTTCCGAATCAGATGTTGTTGAAAGTAAGCCGACCGATCTCTTGCTGACATGGCTGCAGTGATCATATCGAATTTCCTTTGGGCCTGCGCATCATCAGGTTTGCTCCTGGACACTTCTCCCAAGGCCGCCAATTGAACATCCATCCGTTGAATCGCTTGGAGGATTTCTCGCTGCTCTCTTGTCAGATCAACAAGAACAAAGGGAATAAAGTTTTCGCGAATGGCTGCCACGAACTGCTCCACACTGCCGGTAGGTCCCACCAAAAGGTGGAAATTGTTTGCAACCAGACGGCTGGTGTCAGCGCGAGCTCCGGCATTCACGAGTGGGAAGCCGGGAGTGTAGCCCTGAGACTCCATCATAAATGGTCTGGCTTGTGCATCTGGCTCAACCCCCAACACGGCCGGAAGCCACTTGCTGGTGTTGGTGAAAAGTTGATTGGTCTCGCGAGAAGCCAGGAATTGGAGGAAGTCAGTGGCCACCTCTGGGTGTTCGGAATCGCGGGTGAGTCCAAACGCCATACCTGCGGTGAGCCCAGCCTCAGAAAACATGCCAAGCACATTGCCACCAAAGCGAGGGTGTTGCCTGGATGGAAGAGGAATTCTTGTGGCTGCGAATGGGAAGTTAGCCTGTTGCGAGATGCTGGTTGCGTCCCAACTCCCGGTCACAATCATGAGAGCCCTCCCCTGCACAAAATAAAAGCTCGCGTCATCGCGGGTCACCTGCATGAAACCCGGCTGCATCTCCGCAGCAACTTCTCTCATCAATCCCAAACCGCTCAGGACTTCAGGAGAATCCAAGCCCCAATCGCCGTCCACGAGCGCCTCGGTTGTTCGTGCGGGAACTTCAAGCAGTGTGCCAGGAGGCCCCAACTCACGCATTTTTTTCTGAGTTTGGCTGATGAACAAAGTCGTCATCATGAGGGGAGAGTTATATCGAGATCCAGCGATCGGGATAATTGGTCGTCCATGCTTTTGACTGAAGTCATCCACTTGCTTTGTCAGAGCGATTAAATCTTCATAGGTCAATGGAAGGTCCCTTGACCCCGTGATTTCCTCGAGCAAGTCCTCATTGATGAACATGCGGATGCTGTGGCCGGAAATCGGAACGCCATAATATTCCAACAGGTTCTGGTTAAACCCGCCCAACATGCCATCGACGAAGGTGTCGCGCAGGGGAGTGTCCTCCAAATCTGTGCCTTTGTTGTAAGGGTTCGGTTTTTGTGCCAGATCGGTGAGGGGAACAAAAAAACGAGCCAAGCGTTCATCAGTGATTCCGATGCCAATCTGAATGATGTCCGGTGCGGTCCCTCCCACCAGTTGGGTGATCAACCAGTTCCTGTAAATACGCTCGGGGATGGGAATTTGAGTGATACGAACGCCCGGGTGGAGCTTCATGTATTCCTCGGCCATTTTATCGATGGCCGTACGGACTCCTCCCTCCAACTGCCAGTGGGCCAAACGGATCTCGATCACCTTGTCCCCGGCTTCGGTCCGCTCGCCAAATCGCAACATGGCGATACGGCTCAGGCTGATGACAAAGCAAAGGGCCAGCAGGCTGATGCCAATCGTGTTGAGAATGCGTTCCATAGGTCGGTGGGCAATCAGCTTTGTGGCTGCGTTTCAGGGACTGGGTCGGCCTCTGGTGTGGGGATGGTGACCGCTTGATTGGGCTCTGTCGTGGCGCCCAAAGATTCTAGTTTTTCAAGCACAGAATAGCGCCTGGCATCCCGCTTATATCGGGATACAAAAAGGGAGTAATATTTCCTGGCCGTTTCCACATCCCCCAATTCCTCCGCCAGGGCTCCGATGGAAATCAGGAGGGGGGCATCGAGTTGCTGCATGGGCAGCCCTTCGGCTTCTGCAGCGATCAGGTAATCCATCGCGAGTTTATTGTCACCTCGCAGCTGAAGCAGGGTCAGCCCGAGGTTGGAGTAAAACTCCCTCCGGCCGATGCTGGTCTGCAAGTTGGCCCCATGGACGGCCAACTTCTGAGCAATCGCGTTCATTTCCCCGGGTGAATCGGCGGCATACAACTCGATGAGGGCCAAGCGCGAGGCGGCCAACTCTGCCAACGGATCACCAATGCCGTCCTCGAGCAAAGGCTCATAAATTTCCTTGGCTTTTTGGGGGTCTTGGGGACTGACATGAAATTCGAAAAGCCTCGCCAAGTGCATCCTTGCGGCAAGACCGATGGTGTCCTTGGGGTTCCCGGCAATCAGTTCCTCAAAGATCGACTGAGCTCTCGAAATGTTTCCTTGAGTTCTTGGCTGGATTGTCAGCAGGGTCACACCCTCTCCCAGCAGATTGGCACGAGCCTCTTCGCCTTTGCTCACCTTTGCCGCTTTAGCAAAGTCTTCATGCGCATCATCAAAAAGAAAGACACTGGCCTTCTCCCAGCTCTCGACTGTAGTCGCTTGGGACTTGTCACCAGCCATGGGGACTTCACCCGTCCCTATAGCTTGTGCGTGAAGCTGTTCCCCCAAGCCTGTTCCAAAAATCGCTGCACACAGAATCAACTTGCCAATCAAGCTTGCCGAGAACGAGGAGGGATGGCGAACAGCCCGGCTCGTGGTTGGTAGTCCCCTTCTGTGATGCAGGATGGGGGGAGTAACGTTCGGGTCGGGTTTTGGCATATCGGGGAACGTAGAAATTAGGAATGGATTTCACTCACTTCAAGAAAATTGACGCAGAAGCATCGTATTCTCATTGCGGCATTGTATGCCCCCGCCAAATCCAACGTTTGATGTTTTGCAGGGTGATTTCGAAGGTGTTTTTTCTGGTTAAAGCAACTCATTGACAAAACGTTCGGCTTGAAATTCTTGAAAGTCCTCCGCCTTTTCGCCGGTGCCGACAAAGCGAGTTGGGAGCCCCAACTCGGCGGCAATGGCGACAGCCACCCCGCCTTTGCCGCTGCCATCAAGTTTGGTGAGAATGACTCCGGTGAGTCCTGCGGCGGCATGAAACTCACGGGCCTGGACGACAGCATTTGATCCCGTGGTGGCGTCAACAACGAGAAGGCATTCGTGAGGGGCCTGGGGATCATGTTTCGCGAGAGTCCGCTTCACCTTAGAGAGTTCCTGCATGAGATTGTCCTTGGTGTGAAGGCGTCCAGCCGTGTCACAGAGGAGGAATTCAATGTTTCGGCGTTTGGCGCTGCTCCAGGCATCATAACAAAGCGCTGCAGGGTCGCCTCCATATTGCCCCTTGACCACTTCAAGCTGAAGCCGGGAGCCCCATGCTTCCAATTGTTCGATCGCTGCTGCGCGGAAGGTGTCAGCGGCCACGAGGAGGCAGGAATGCCGTTTTTTGGAAAGCAGTGATGCAAGTTTTGCTGTGGATGTTGTTTTGCCGGTGCCATTGACACCAACAACCAGAATAGCTTTGGGCAGTGCTGGGAGCGGCCGCAAAGGAGGCGGAGGGGGAGGAAACACTCTCAGGATTTCTTCTTTGGCGACTGAGACGGCGGTGTCGGCATTCAAGCTGTCTGCGCGATCTCGCAAGCTTTCAATGATTCTGAGCGTCATCGGCACCCCCAGGTCTGCGCGTAAAAGAAGCTCCTCCAACTCATCCCAATCCAATGGGCGTCCTCGAAACCGATCAACAATGGAGCGAAAAAATCCTGAGGCCATCAGTTCTCTTGCGGTGGCGTCCGAGAGGGACGGTTCAGACCGCTGCGAATTTTATCAAGAATTCCATTCACGAAGCGCCCGGATTCTTCAGTGCTGTATTTTTTTGCGATCTCAATGGCTTCATTGATGGCAACGATTGGAGGAGTCTGAGGGCAATGCAGCATCTCGTAAACGGCCACGCGGAGGATGTTTCGGTCCACGGCGGAGATCCGATGGAACTCATAATTTCTGGCATGGGTCCGAATCAACTCGTCAATCGTCGGGGAATGTTCGGCCAGACCTTCCAAGAGTTCCTCGGAAAACCTGCGGGCACTGGGGCTGATGCCGCGCATTTTGTAATAGGTTTCCCTGTCACTCCCCTGATTAATATCCAGTTGATATAGGTATTGTGCCGCTGCTTCGCGGCCTTCTCTTCGAACTCCCATAAACTCCTTTTATTTGGCAAGAATTTCTCTGGCACTTCGAGTGACAGAAATAGCGGCCCGAGCAGCTTCCACGCCCCGGTTTTTTTCCAATCCCACGCAGCGTGCATGGGCTTGCTCGGGGGAATTCAGCAGAAGGACACCGTCCAATACCGGCACACCGGTTTCGATGGCTATTGTCTGCAAGGCGTTGGTCACGGACTGCGCAACCAAAGCCGCATGCACGGTCTCCCCCTCAAATAGAACACCAAAGGCAATCACGGCATCAAACCGACCCTGGCTGGCCAACAATTTGACAAGAACAGGAATTTCAAAGGAACCGGGAGCCCAGATCACGTGGCTGGTCGCCCCCTGTTCTAACATGGCCAATTCCCGGCTGGCATGGTCCACCAAGGATTGTGTGAACTCCAAATTGTATTGACTGGCCACGATGGCATAGGTGTGCGACGACCGATGGGCCATCCTTGGTCGGAGAGGGGCCGCCTTGAAGGGGTTCTCGGAGGGTGGGCTTGGAAAATTCATGGGAGGATATCCTGCACGTCTCCCACGTCCGACGCAAGGGCAGGGATTGTCAGGCTGATCGTTGTTCAGTGGGCCGCTGCCACTTTCATCTCTGATTTCTGAAATGCGGGGACAATCTCTCGGATAAAGTCCTCCAGCATTTTTGTGGTCTCTTCGGAATTTCTCCCTTCGGGACGGATGCTGTCTTCCACCAAGGCCGATACCAAGACATAGGCCCAGCGGTGGTTGGTTTTGTTAAAGACCCGATCCCAGCTGGTCTTAAAAATACGAACCTTGTGGTCAGCTGTTGTGATGTCTTTTCCCACAAACCAATACAGAAACTGTGAGCGAATCTGATGGAACACGCCGGGCTGGATCTCCACGGGGCGGGACAGATTGAGTTGCATGACATCCATGGTCCGACCGCTGGCAAGAGAGATGGGAATGACATTTCCCGAGCCGATCGTCCACCCTTGGGCCGGGAGACAAATCTCCGGACGGTGGATGCTTCGTTTTTCGCCACCACTTAAGACAATGGAGGCCGTGATAGATTCCCCCTTGATGTTTTCATAACGCATTCTCACGATCTCTGTATCCCCGGGCAGGATTTTCCGTTCGGCTTCGGACGCTTCTTCCTCGGTGCCATAAAAATTGCCGATTTGCCGAGGAAGTGACATTTGCACGCCGGGTTCAGCGACCGTATTCAATTCGGAAGCCGACATACAGAACCACAAGGTTGCTCCGATGGCTGCGGCCACGGTGAGAAGCTTGATGAAAAACATGCTGGAGATCTTGTTCGAGACGGGAACTTTAGCTTGCTCAGTTGGTTCTGATTTTTTGGTTTCAGTGCTCATAGAGATTCGAAGTGTTAATAGGCATCTTCGCTCGGAACCTGTCGAGTTTCAACCCGCCGCGTCGTTTTTGGTGGTTGTATTTTTGGGAGGCCGGAAGCGGCTTTTCTCCAATCGAGATTCAAGAGTTTTGCAACGCCAAGCATTCCGGCAATGGCAACAGCAAACACGAGGTAACCTGACAACATGTGGAAAAAGCTGGGATTTTCCAAAGTTCCGATGGCCGTCTCGGGACCCATAGCGATGGTCCCAAAGGTCAACATCAAGATTCGGAAAAGGTTGCCCACCACAGCCAAAGGCATCGAGGCGGCGAAAAGGATCCACTTCTTCCACCAGCCTTTAAGGGCAAAGTGACCGTAGAGCGCTGAAACCATCATCAATGCAAAAAGCGATCGGATACCACTGCAGGGGTCGGCGACATCCACCGAGAACAATTTGCCGATGGGGCGGCCAATAATAGGATCAGGAGCGGACAGGATGGCTGTGCCGCTGAGGGTTGAAGCAATGCCAATGCCGTTTAGCACAATCACGCTGGCTTTTGACATCACACCCCGAAGAGGAAACGCGAGAAGATTGTCCAAAAACAGGAGCGGCCACATAAACCCAAGGAACAACCAAGGGAAGGCCAAAGCCTTCATCCAGGCCCATCCAAAAAATAGCAAAATCAGTCCGGCCAGAACGAGTTGCGCACTGATATATCCCAAGTAAACGATGTCTGCCAGGTATCCGAACCAGTAGAGAACCAGTCCAATGACAACGACCGGCAGCCCGACCCACGTTCCCAAGACGGGAAGGGCGGCCAACTTTTTTCTATCGAGGTAAATGATGACCCCGGCCGCAATGGGCACAAGGAAGCAGTGCTGCCAGTCCTCCAGTTTCCACAACCCGGCTGCGAATTCCAAAACGGGGACCCGCAGTTCATTGTAACCTGCCGCGTAGGCAACCCATCCAAAAAGGACAAAAATAATTGCCGCGATGACCAGAGACGGCAAAACGATTGGCCATGGGATGGCAAATCGGTTGGTGGATGGAGCGGACACGTGGCGAAGATCACTCATGCCGGTTCAAAGTGCAACCCTGCGATGAGATGGGCACCCAGAGGCAGGATTTCAACTAAAGGTGAGGTTTTTGACGCCCGCAGCAGCGGCGGAATTCAGCACGTCCATGATCCTCTCATGTTTGGTCTGAGGATCCGGACGGATGATCACGGGATCCTTGTCTCCAAATTTGTCGATGGTGTCCTTGAGCCATGCACGCAGTTCGGGGAGTTCCTTGTCCGTCGGGTTGTCATAGACCCTGTTGTTGAGTTGGACTTGGCCATCAGGGAAAATATCAATGATGATCGGGGTGGAGGGAGTTCCCGGCTGGGCGTTTTCCGTGCGCCCGCTTGGTAGGTTAATATTCAGCTCTTTCTCGACGATTTGAGAACCCGCTGAAGCCATAAAGAACAGGAGCAGCACAAACACCACATCCACCATCGGCGCGATTTGGAATCCCGCATCTCCATCTTCTGATACTCCACCACCTGCCATATCGTTATTTTTTGTTGAGGGTTAAGCTGCTGGCGGCGTAACCGCATTAGGGTCTTTGTCCACCACGGAAAATGTCACATTGCCAACGCCGGCTTTTCCCACAGACTCCAGGATGCTGCGAAGAAATTCGTATCGCACCTCACGATCCGCCCGAATGACAACTCGAAGCATCGGATTGGCTTTGACCTTGGCGTCAAGGAGTGAAATCAGATCCGCCGGGCCTGGAAATTCCCGTGCATCGACTTCAATCACAGTGGCATTATTCATGGCATTGTGAGCAACATTGATGACGACCTGCCCGGGATTTTCTTTGGCTTCCTTGGCCGCTTTGGCAACAGGAAGGTTGATTTCTTTGTTGGATTGCAGCACCTCGGTGGTGCTGATTGACATAAAAAACACCAGCAACACCAACAGAATATCGATCATCGGTGCGATCTGGAACTCCGGATCAACCTCGGGATCCTCCTTACGAAGTCGGCGATTTTTGTGCCGGGGGCTGTGGGATTCAGACATGGAGGAGGTGGGGGCCGGGGGTCATGAAATTAAGCCCAGTCCAAGGTGGCGCTACAATGCGGGCAGGGATTTTGGCCGGGCTGGATGACGCCGTTACAGACCGGGCAGTTGGTGGTGAGGGTTTTTGAGACTCGGTGCGACGTGGAGGCTCCCATCGTTGGTGCGCCGGCTCCTGCTTCAAAGTTGTCACCGATGCGGATTCCACTAAGTTCTTCGAAAGGAATGTCCTCGACCAGCCGGTTCAAAGTCTCGTCAGCCTTGAGGATGACCAACGCTGAACGGTTGCGGAAGAAGTAATAGAAAATAAAGGCAGGGATAGCGATAAAAAGCCCACTGGCTGTGGCCATGAGCACCTCACCGATTCGCAGGGCCAAAGCGCGAGGGTCAGAGACACCAGCAGATCCCAAGACGGCGAAGGCACCCATCATACCAATAACCGTTCCCAGCAGCCCGATCATCGGGGCCACCACCCCGATCACCGAGAGGTAGCTGTTTTTGGTTTTTAAAATTCCGCCTTCACGAACTCCGTATTCCACGATGGCAATTTCGACGGCATCTTTGCCGCGACCGATGCGCTCGAGAGCACCTTTGAGAACTTGAGCCACATAGGCTTTGTTGGCCCGGCAGATTTCCCAGGCTTCTTGGTAGTTGCCAGCCGAAATGGTCGAGGCCAAGGATTCGACCAGTGCTTTGGGAGCGAGGGATTCGTCCCGGAGATTTAAGAAAAGTTGAATAATGAACGTCACCATGATGGTGGACGTTGCAAGAATACATATCCAGATGAAGATGATGAGAGGTCCACCATCCAAAATCATTTGAAGGATATTATGATCTTCGCCTTCCGCAGCCGAGGCGAGCGGGAGATGGCAGATCAGGAGGAGGACAGCGAGGAGGGATGTTGGGGCGAGCTTACGGTTCTTCATGCGATGGGTTACTGTTGATAGGGGATAATTGTTCGGTGATCAAGCGCTGGCATCACGGCACGGAAACATTTTTTTCTTGGATGAGGGCATCGGCACGAGCTTGAGCGCGTGCGACAACGGCCGGATCTTCGTAAAAGACCGTCACGGCAAGGAGGTAATGCTCCAAGGCCTCGGGAAATTTTCCGTCATTTTCGAGGACATTGCCCATTAAATAGAAGGCCTGTCCGTATTCCGAACTTTTGCCACTTTCTGCCAGCAGGGTTTTTTTTCCGGCTTCGACGATAGGGGCGACCTTGGCACTGGCCGTGGCAAAATCCTTTTTTTCGACGGCCAACCTGGCAAGCCCGATATCCGCCAGCCCGGTTGCTTCGGGGTAGGCTTTTTGAAAGGCGGCAAACGCCTCCTCGGCCCCGGCAAGATCGCCAGACTCCAACAGGACGCTGCCAAGAAGGGCAGATGCTCGCTCGGCCCATGGGGCGGGAAGACTGCGGAAGTTGTCCACCAAAGGTTTTAGGAGGGGAAGAGTTTTTGCGGCATCACCCGTTTTCCAGACCTCCACTGCATCCTCAAAGGCTTTGGGGGCCTGCATTCTCACGGCTGCAACTTGGTCAAGCGGAAGGGTCGTTTCGGCAGGGCCCGCCTTGAAGCGCACACGCCCATCCGCAACACCGATCACTTGCACTTCGCGGCGTTGACCATTTTTTAGAACCAAAACATCCTGAGCCAACGCAGAAACGGATGTTGCGAGAAGGAGGAGACACAGGGCATATTTGGAAGCCCAGGGGGACACGCTTGCTTTCATGGAAAGACTCATTTAATCAAAACTCTCGCCCAAATCAACTGTTTCGCAAATTTCCACCCATGTTATATACCATCCGTAAAAATCAGAAAGGCCTCATGATCGTTGTGGCCGTCCTCACCATCATCGCTTTTGCCTGGCTCTACAACCCTTCTGATCCCGCAGATTTTGGCTCAAATATCGCTGCCAAAGTGTATGGAAAATCTCTGACCAAAGCCGATGTTGACCGTCAGGTGAGATCCTATCAACTTGCCATCGCGCTTGGCCAACTTGACCTTGTGAGCGGCTTGGGGGGCATGAGCGGCAACGAGGATGCCGACCTTTCCGAATATGTTTGGAACACGCTGGTGCTCCGTCATGAGGCCGCAGCGCTGGGCATTGAACCCACCAACGAGCAAGTCGCCGAGCGGGTCCGAACTCTCCCCGCTTTCCAAACGGATGGAACCTTCGATCCTAAAAAATTTGAAACCTTCACGGCCGGACAATTGGGGCCTCGTGGAATGACGACTCTTTATTTGGAAGAGGTGATCAGGGATTCCCTGCGCTTTGAAAAAGTCAAAGCCCTCATTGCCTCTCCTGCCGCGTTGGAGGCCGCTGAGACCCAGCGGGCCTTGCGATTTTTTCAGAAAGCAGATTTGACGGTTTTGAAGTTCCCGATTGAAACCGTGCTTGCAGAAATCACGGTCAGTGAGGAGGAAGCAAGGACCTATCACACCCAAAACGCCCGGCAATTTGTGACTCCCGAATCGATCACCGTCGAATCCGCGACCTTCTCATTATCGGAGGAGCAAAAGGCTCTTGAAGGAAAAGAAAAAGTGGCAGCCTTGCAAGATGTGGCCGCGAAGGCCGCAGCATTTGCCGAATCGGCCAACCCGGAAAACTTTGCCTCGTCAGCCAAGGACGCAGGTGTGGAAGTTGAAACCACCCCGCCCTTCCATCGTGCCATCGCGCAGTTCGCATCCGGCCTTCCGCCTGCTGTGGCTCAAGGGGCTTTTCTGCTCACCGAGGAAATACCTGTCAGTGATGTGGTGCAGGTTGGTGACGACTTCTTTGTTTACCGTGTGATGAATCGTTCGCCCGAGCGCGAGTTGAGCTTCGAAGAATCGCGGGCGGTTGCTGAAGAGCGTGTGCGTGCGGCAGGCGCAGAAAAGTTGGTTCGCGAACGCGCAGAAGCTGCGCTCATCAAGATTCGGGAAGGCATCCAGTCCTGGTCATCTCCTTCCGATGCGGCCACGGCAGCCGGTGTGACCTCCGAAAAATTTGAGGCTGTTGACCCCTCGAACCCTCAGTTGCCTCCTGAAATTCAATCGCTCTTCCGGGCAGCGATCCTGCTCGAACCAGGCCAAATCTCCAACTTTCTGCCGAATCAATCCGGCGGAAGTGCAGTGGCGGTCACCCAGCGAATTGCCAATGAAGAGGCTTTGCCGAATGAACAAGAAATCTCCAAACAAATTCTCGACAACAAGCGGGACCTATTTTTTGCCGTGTGGTTGGACACCCAACGACGTGCGGCAAATATCACGCAACCCCGTCAGCGCACGCAATGAGCGAATCCGGTCGTGCGGTAGATCTTTTTGAGGAGGCCAGCGGCGACTTGGCGGTAGGGGAGTTGGAAGCTGCGGTCGAGAAATACCGCCAGTGCACGAAAATTGACCCGGAATTTTTTGATGCCTGGCACGCCCTTGGCATGGCTCTCATGAAAACCGGACAACCCGCAGAAGCCATCCAAGCGGGGTTGCGATCTGTGGCTCTCCGCCCGAACGACCAACTCGCATGGTCAAGCCTCTCGCTTTTTTATGTGCGAAATGGTGACATCAAAGATGCCGAGGCTGCCGGCTTGAAGGCCAAGGTGATTTCGTGGGGAGGAGATGTGACGAAAATGCAGCTCTCCGATCCACCCACCAATACCGCCACCTGAATTTCTGCTTCCATGTCCAAGACTTTTTACATCACCACCGCCATTGATTACACCAATGCCCCGCCGCATGTGGGGCATGCCTACGAAAAAATCCTGGCCGATGTGATTGCTCGCGACCGTCGCTTGCGTGGCGAAGACGTCGTTTTTCTGACGGGTGTCGATCAGCACGGTCAGAAAGTCCAACAGTCCGCAGAAAAAGCCGGTGTAACGGAAAAAGAATTTGCAGAGTCCCTCACCGAAAAATTTCTGGCCCTCTGGAAACAGCTTGGAATTTCCTATGATGTCTGGGCGGCAACGACCGATCCCCTGCACAAAACATGTGTTCGTGAGATTCTCTCCAAACTCCACGCCGAAGGTCAGATCACCCGCGCTTCGCATGGGGGACATTACAGCGTTCGGCAGGAACAATTTCTCACGGACAAAGAACGGGGACCGGATGGCAGCTTCGGCTCGGAATGGGGCGAGGTGGTTTATCTGGAAGAGGAAAACTATTATTTTCGATTGGCTGAACACAAAGGCTGGCTTCTGAATTTTATTGAAACCCATCCCGGGTATGTGACTCCGGCCTTTCGGCAGGTTGAGCTTCGCAATGCGGCCGAAAAGATCTCCGGTGATCTGTGCATTTCCCGTCCAAAATCCCGCCTATCCTGGGGCATTGAGCTCCCTTTCGACGCGGAGTTTGTAACCTATGTCTGGTTTGATGCCCTCATCAACTACATCAGTTTTGCGGGTTATACCTCGGACGCAGCTCGCTTCAGCTCACTCTGGCCGGCGGATCATCACGTGATTGGCAAGGACATTTTGATTCCTGCGCATGGCGTCTATTGGCCGATCATGCTTCATGCCCTGGGGGTTCCCGATGAGCAAATTCCCAAACTCCTTGTCCACGGTTACATCAATCTTGGAGGCGACAAGGTCAGCAAAAGCCTTGGGAATGTGGTAGATCCGGGCGTGTTGGCAGAACGTTACGGGGCGGGGGCGCTGCGGTATTTCTTGATGAGAGAAGCCTCGACGGGGCAGGACTTGGAATTTTCCGAGGAGCGACTCGTCGCGCGCTACAATGCCGATCTGGCCAATGGTTTGGGGAATTTGCTGAACCGCACTCTCAACATGGCTGCCCGCTACCGCAGCGGCGTTTTGAAACGTCCCGCGTTTTCTCCGCTTGAAGAGGCGGCCCGGCAGGCGGTTCGCTTGCACGAGGAAGCCTTTGACAAATGCGAAACAAACATCGCCTTGGAAGCCGCTTCAGGACTGGTTGTTCGATGTAACACGTACGTGGAAGAAACAGCCCCCTGGAAACTTGCCAAAGATCCCGAGCAGGGCGACCGTCTTGATGAGGTGCTTTATTCGCTGGCCGAATCCTTGCGCATCCTGGCTATCCTGCACGCCGCCGTGCTGCCAGAGGCCTCGGCTGCGATCTTTGCTCAACTGCAGGTCTCCTCGCCCCTCCAGTATTCCGAAGTTGGCTGGGGTGGGCTGCCTGATGGCCACGCCTTGGGAGCCCCGTCTCCGGTGTTCCCGCGTATCGAGGCATGACCCCCCTCCCCTCGACCCGCCATCGACTGGAGCATCTGGGACTGAGACTTGGCTGCAAGTTCATCGCCGGCTTGCCATTTGGGTTTCTCAGGCCCTTGGCGAACGTTGCGGGTTCCATGGGGTGGGCCTTCGACACGCGAGGCAAAAAGGTGGCCCTGGCCAATTTGGAGTCCGCCTTTGGTGCCACCTACTCTCCTGAACGCCGCATCCAAATTGGTCGGGCCTCCTACCAATCGTTTGCGAGGACAATGCTTGAGCTCGCCTGGGCTCCCAACCTCAACCGCGAAGTCATCGAGAAATGGGTGGACTTTGAAGGCATCGCCGACAGCCCATGCAACACCGATCCCGCACGTCCGGCGATTTATGCCACCATGCATTATTCAAATTTTGAATGGGTTGGTTTGGCTGGGGCATATGGAATTTGTCAGATGCCCCTTGTCGCCCAGCAGTTCAAAAATCCGCTGATCGGGCCCATCTTTGACAGGCTTCGCAGCAGCACCGGTCATCCCATCATACCTCGCGAACGCGCCATGCTCCGAATGCTGAAAAATCTCCGTGATGGAGGAAAATTCGGTTTCCTTGCTGACCTCAGCCTGGATCCAAAACTTGGCAGCACGGTTATCACACAATTTGGTGGCCTGAAAACAAGCATCACGCAAATGCACGCGGCCCTGGCTCTCAAAACCGGGGCTTCGATTGTTCCGCTGGAGTGCCGCCCGATTGCAGGGGGACGCTACCGCATCGTCTGGCACCCGGAAATTCCTTTCACCCCAGAGACTCCGGTTCAAGAAATCACCCAGCGCACATGGGACGTCTTGGAAACCGTCATCCGCGAAAACCCTGAAAATTGGCTCTGGCCCTACAAACACTGGCGCTTCAAACCGTCCGACGGCGACACCGCCCGCTACCCGTTTTACGCAAATCCCGCCAAGCGCTTCGATCAGCTTCTGGGGTGAATCAATTTGTCCGGGGAGGGAGCGCAGCCCTCTCTCTGGCGGATCGGGCCCCTTCTGAATCCCCGGTCTTTTCCAACACCTCAGCCCGCAACACGAGATAACCATTGTCTCGAATCATGCTGGCATGCAGCAAATCAACCAATGGCAGGGCCTCCTCAAAGGCTCCCCGCTTTGCCAGTGCACGGGCATGGTGGAAGGTGGTTTGCACGCTTTGTGGATCAAGCTCATGAGCCTTCTGAAAATGCGCCCCGGCTTCTGCGACGCGCCCAGCTCGCTCCAAATCCATGGCATGGCTCAGTTGCAGGTCGGGCGATGTGGGGATGGCTTCGATAGCCAGCGCTCCGACCGTTAAGGCTTCTTCTTCCTGACCCATCCCTTTCAATAGGGTGATCTCATTCAACCAAACAATCACATGGCCGGGCTCCTGATCCCGAATCTTCTGAAACAGTTCCAGGGCCGAAGAAGCATCTCCATCTTGTCCAACCAAGACCGCATGGTTGATTTGTGCGGAAATGCTCGTCGGATAATCTTGAAGCGTTTTTGCAACAATCGTTTTCTCATTTTGCCAATGAAGGGTTTGGAGAAAGGTCAGAGGGATCAAGGCAATGCCCCAGATGAAACAGGCGTGCACAGGGAAGGCAAATCCCCGTCTTAAACCCGAATCCAGCGCGGCAGCTCCCGCCATCGCAAGAAAAATGCTTGGGAGATAACTCAGACGGTCGGCCGTAAAAACAATCGGCACAGCCAAAAGCCCGGAAACCGGAACAAAACACGCAAGAAACCCGATCACACCAGGCATGACCAAGCTGTTCCGCCGGGTCCATGCCAAAGCAAGCAAGGCGGACAAAACCATAGCCCCGCCAATGGCCAAAGGCAGGACCAACTCCGTTGGCCATGGGTAAGCGGGCGCCAACTGGAACGGCCAAAAGATTCGGCTGATCTGCCAGCCAAGGGCGGCAAAGGCCTGGAGAACGCGATGCGGCAGGGCGTGGTCATACCACGACACCACTTGCGCTCCGGGATTCCAGTTGACGTAGAGTGTTAAAACCCCAGCCGCCAATGAGATCAGAAAATAGGGCAGTGTTTTTTTGAGCGCGGCGATGCCTTCGTGGCGCAGGGATTTTCCACACATCTCCCATGCCAAAAGAAATACCGGCAACCCCACTCCGATTTGTGAACTCATGAGGCTGAAAGCAAAAGCGACCAGACTGAGTCCTTTAAGGCCAGGGGACGACCGTCTGCTGGCTTCCAGATAATAAATCAAGGAAATCAACATCCAAGTGGTTGCCAAGAGATGTTTCTGAGCGGCAATCCATGCCACCGCCTCCACACGGAGCGGGTGCAGACTGAACAGCACCGTCATTGCCAAAGCCGCCACCGCTGACACACCAAAACTCCTCAGCACAAACCACAGCAAAAATGCGTTGGCTACACACAACACCAAGCTGAAGGCATGAAAAACTGCTGGAGATCCACCTCCCGCTAATGACACTTGGCTGGCCAAAAAGATCCAGAACGCCGGTGTCCAATTGTTCTCCCAAGACGAGGTCAGCGCGCCTTGGATGCCTTGCAAACTGAGCCCCTCACGAACCAAGGGATTCTCCACGGTATAAATTCTGTCATCCCAAGGAGCAAATCCTGACACCAACACCGCCCCATAGGCAATAAGCAGGGCAACCGGAAGCAGGGCAAGCCCCGGAAGCCACCGATTTGCCCCCCTTAACGCCTCCGGCGCCGACCCCATAATGCAAACGCTGCGCTTAGGCCAACCAGACCAATCACGCTCGGTTCAGGAACCGGATCAATCGGCGAATTGGACACAATGATGCGATCCAATGTGGTGTTTCGGTTATTTTGGGTCGTGTTAAAAAAGAAGAGGTTTCCATGGGCACCATTATTGTAGGCTGTGGCTTCTCCATTCAGCCCTATCGCAGAAACCTTGGCGATCACGTCACCTTGCGCATTCAACTGAGTAACACTCGTGTCGTAGGTCCGCGTTGTTGGATCCACGGCAATATCAAACACATAAATCCCCCCCCAAATAGCAGCCAAAGGATTTCCCCCTGTGTCAAGCAATTGAACAAAACCGCTGCCCTCATTATTAGCTCGGAAATTGAATGATCCAGGAGACTTTGAGGTACTAAATCCCACCTCAGCCGCCTTGCCGGCATTAGAGCCATCAATGAAGAAAAACTCTCCTTGATCGGCGCGTACCGTACCTTGTTGCAAGGTTACACCAAATTGGATGAAATATTTGTCTGTCTCGCTTACCACAGTCGAATTTCTGAAACTGCGCCCAAAACTCTGACCAACATTATTGGTTCCTTCACCCGCACTCCATCTGCCC